>JANNSX010000192.1:0-2424 GCA_031403155.1 Hyphomicrobiaceae bacterium | reverse complement strand
AAACGGGCGACCGCCGGTCGCCCCTACGCCCCACTACCCCTCGATGATCTCCGTGCCCGCGATCTCGACGCCGAAGCCGGTCAAGCCTTTGTACTCGCGCTCCTTGCTGCCGATGACGCGGATCGAGGTCACGCCCAAGTCCTTCAGGATCTGTGCGCCCAAGCCGATCTCGCGCCACTGCTCGCGGCGGGCTTCCAGCGCTCCGGCCTGCTCCTTGCGCCCCTCCGCGACGACGCCGACGGCGCCCTCGCGCAGATAGACAATGACGCCGCGCTTCTCGGTCTTGATCCGCTCGAGCGCGCGCTGAACGGCGCTGCTGCCGCCCGAGAACACATCCCCGATCGTATCCTCGCGGTGCAGGCGCACGAGGATATTCTTGCCATCGCCGATCTCGCCGAACACCATGGCAACGTGGTGCGCCGTATCGAAGGGCGTCTCGTAGACGAGTGCGCGCGCCGGTCCGATCGCCGTTTGTGTTTTCGCCTCCGACAGACGCGTCACCAGCTTCTCGCGGCTCTGGCGGTAGGCGATCAGATCGTCGATCGAGACGAGGAGAAGCTTGTGCTCTTTCGCGAAGGCTTCGATGCCTGCGCCCTTCTTGACGCTGCCGTCGTCGTTGACGAGCTCGCCGATGACGCCGATGGGCGGCAGCCCCGCGAGCCGCGCCAGATCGACGGCGGCCTCCGTATGGCCCGTCCGCATGAGCACGCCACCGTCGCGGGCGATCAGCGGGAAGACGTGGCCGGGGCGAACGAAATCGCGCGGGCCGGTGTTGTGATTTGCGAGCGCGCGGCAGGTGGAGGCGCGCTCCTCAGCCGAGATGCCGGTCGTCAGCCCCTCGCGATAGTCGACGGACACCGTGAAGGCGGTCGAGAGGGGGGCATCGTTATCGGCCACCATCGGCTGCAGGTTCAGCCGCCGCGCTTCCGAAGCCGGCAGCGGCGCGCAGATGATGCCGGAGGTATGGCGGATCATGAAGGCCATGTGCTCGCCGGTGGCGCGCGTGGCCGCCATGACGAGGTCGCCCTCGTTCTCCCGGTCCTCGTCGTCGACGACGATGACGGGACGGCCCGCCGCGATGGCTGCGATGGCGCTTTCGATGCTGTCGAGTTTGAGGCCCATGGGAGTCCTGTGTGTAGAGCCGGTGCAAGCGGCGATACTGTTCGTAGCTCAACCCCTCTCCCGGCGCTTCGCGCCCCCCACTCCCCAAGGGAGAGGGCGGGCAAACGGAACACTTTGTGTCGGGCGAGGCACCAAGCGGCACGGGCAGCGCCACGCTTCGATCGGCCCTCCCCCTTGGGGGGAGGGTGCCGGCAGGCGGGAGAGGGGTTGAGCTACTGACGGTCTCTCACCACCCAGCGCGGAAAACCGGCGGCCCGATTTTCGCCGGACCGCCGGAGGTGTTCTAGCCGAGCCCCGCTTGGGATCAAGCCCTACCGCGGCACATATTGAATGCGCTTCTCCTTGGGCCAGGAGACCTGGTAGCCGAAACTGATCTCAGCTTCCTGCTCGGGATCGAGCTTCAGATCCCAGGCAACGACCCCGCGCTTGTCCTCGACATTCTGCTTGGTCGCCGTCGTCGAGCCGGACGTCAGCGTCACCTGGATATCCTCGTTCGCTGAGACCGGGAGTTGATCGTAAACCGTCACGTTGACGGCGCGCTCGTGCAGGTTCTTGACGGTCGTCTTGAACTGCTGGGTTTCCACCGATGACGAGGAGATGATGCCGGTCTCGCTGGTCGTTTTGTCGAGGGTGGTGAACTTGACGCGCACCTTGTCGTCGGCGCCGAAGCCCAACTCGTGGTCCTCGCCGCCGGCGAGCTGCGGCAGCACACCCCGGCCGACGAAGACGCCGTCGCGGAAGAGCGAGGTCTGGCCCGGCAGCAGCACCAAGCCGCTCTCGAGCTGGAGCTTGGCATAGAGGTAGGCCACGTCGGAGAGCTTCGGCACGGTGCGGATGAAGAGCTCCGGCGTGAAGCTCTTGACGTCGATCTGCACGCGCTTCTGGCCTTCGTTGGACTTTATCGATTGCCGGTCGGTGATGACGTAGAGGGCCTGGAAGCCGGTGTCGATGACGGCGGCGTAGTCGTCTTTGGCTTCGATGGGAGCTTCAGATCTGGCGAGATCCATCGCGGCACCCTCAGCGACGGTTGCCTCCGGCGCTGCCGCATCGGAGTAGCGCATGCCGGAATACTCTTCATCCGACTCCTTCTGCTTCGCCATCGGCATCGCCTCCGGCTCGAAGTCGACGACGAGGCTTCCGATCTCCGGCGCCGCCGTGCCTGAGCCGGGCCGCGTCGTCGACAGCGTCAGCGCGACATTCGTCCAATCCTCGCCGCTGCCTTGTGAGACGATCGCGCGCCGGACGATGGTGAGCTTGGGCTCCGCCTTCTGATCGCCGGTGTCGAGGCGCGCATCGTAGAGC
>JANNSX010000191.1:0-5825 GCA_031403155.1 Hyphomicrobiaceae bacterium | reverse complement strand
CCGGCCGAGGCGCCCCGCAATGATCCGGCGATCGCGCCTGTCGGCTTCGCCGGTGCTTTCCTCGATACCGTCGGCGGCGGTGGCTGGGGGCCGATCGTGACGACGACGCTGGTCGGGCGCGGTCACGAGCCGCGCTTTGCGGTCGGCTCTGTCAATGTCGCCGAGTTCATCGTCAAGACCTCGGCCTCCGCAAGCTTCCTGATGCTCATCGGCTTGATGCACGCTCCAGTGGTCCTGGCACTACTGGCTGGCGGCATGCTCGCGGCGCCCTTCGGCGGCTATCTCGCCAAGCGCATTCCGTCGAAGCCCCTCATGATGCTCGTTGGCGCGCTGGTGATAGCGCTGTCGACGTGGCAGATCGGGCGGCTGGTTTGGGGGTAGGTATCGCCGCCGAACGGGCGCGGCGCGCGCAGCCGTCTCTACTTGAACTTCACGCCGAGGATCTCGTAGCTGCGGGCGCCCTTGGGCGTGGTGACCTCTACCTGATCACCCTTCTTCTTGCCGATCAGCGCCCGCGCGATCGGCGAGGTGATCGAGACCTTGCCATCCTTCACGTTGGCCTCGTACTCGCCGACGATTCTGTAGGTCACCTTCTCGTCGGTGTCCTCGTCGATGAGCTTCACCGTGGCGCCGAATTTCACCGTGGCGCCCGACAGTTTCGTGACATCGATCACGTCGGCGCGCGACAGCTTGTCCTCGAGATCGGCGACGTGGGCCTCGTTCATACCCTGCTGCTCCTTGGCGGCGTGGTACTCGGCGTTTTCCGACAGATCGCCGTGCGAGCGGGCCTCGGCGATCGCCTGGATGATGCGGGGGCGCTCGACGCCTTTGAGCCTCTGCAGCTCCACCTCGAGCTGTTGGAAGCCCTCGATTGTCATCGGCACTTTATCCATCGCCATGGCTATCGACCTTTTCGTTTCGTTCTCAAAATCCGGCCCGCCCCGTCCCGTCCTCGGGGAGTGCTGGGTTGACCCTGTCACGCTGGAATGTAGGGCGAAGCGGCGCTCCGCCGAAAATCAGGCAAGTCAGGTTAAAGACGAATCACAGGTTTGACCAGCCTCCCTGGGAGGAGACTCAAAGCTCCGTACAGTGCCTGTGAATCAATTCTATTCCAGCCCCTCTCAGCCGCGCCCGACATAACTCTGCAGTGGGGCAACTTTGAGGATGTCCGCCTTCAAGGCGCGAATGGCATTCGTCACGGCGAGCACGCCGGCGAAGGTCGTGTAGCAGGGAATGTGGTGCTGCAACGCGGTGCGGCGGATGTCCTTGCTGTCTAAGAGCGCCTTGGCGCCCTCCGTCGTGTTGAAGACGATCTGGATATCGCCGTTCTTCATGGCATCGACGATGTGCGGGCGGCCTTCGAGCACCTTGTTGACATGGGTGCAGGCGATGCCGCGTTCCTCGAGATGCCGCTTCGTGCCGCGTGTCGCGACGATCTTGAAGCCCAAGCCGGCGAGCACCTTGACGGGTGCCACGATCCGCTCCTTGTCGGCCTCTCTGACCGACACGAAGACGGTGCCCTCGAGCGGCAAGTCGGAGCCGATGCCGGTCTGGCTCTTGGCGAAGGCGATCGCATAGTCGCGGTCGATGCCCATGACCTCGCCGGTCGAGCGCATCTCGGGGCCGAGCACCGGATCGACGCCCGGAAAGCGCGCGAAGGGGAACACCGCTTCCTTCACGGCGACATGGTCGAGCTTCTTCTTTTTGAGGCCGAAGCTTGCGAGCGGTTTTCCCGCCATCACTTGCGCAGCGATCCCGGCGACCGGCTCGCCGATCACCTTGGCGACGAAGGGAACCGTGCGGCTCGCGCGTGGATTGACTTCGAGGATGTAGACCTCGCCGTCCTTGACCGCGAACTGCACGTTCATGAGGCCAACGACCTCGAGCGCCTTGGCGAGCACTACCGCCTGCCGCTCGACCTCCTCGATCACGGCGGGCTTGAGCGAATGGGGCGGCAGCGTGCAGGCCGAGTCGCCCGAGTGGATGCCGGCCTCCTCGATGTGTTCCATGATGCCGGCGACATAAGTGGTCTTGCCGTCGGCGATGACGTCGACGTCAACCTCGGTGGCATCCGACAGATACCGGTCGATGAGGAGCGGCCGCGATTTCGAGACGACGAGATCGGAGGGGCGGTCTAGATCGGCGGAAAGACGCGCGAGATACCGGTCGAGCTGCGCATCGTCGGACACGATTTCCATGGCGCGGCCGCCGAGCACATAGGAGGGCCGGATCAACACCGGATAGCCGATGGCGTGTGCGGCTTTTCGCGCGGCCTCCGCCGAGTGCGCGATACCGCTCTCGGGTTGCTTGAGCTTGAGCTTCTCGATCAGCGTCTTGAAGCGGTCGCGGTCCTCGGCAAGATCGATGGCTTCCGGCGAGGTGCCAAGGATCGGCACACCCGCGTCCTCGAGGGCCTTAGCGAGCTTCAGCGGCGTCTGGCCGCCGAACTTGACGATGACGCCTTTGACTTTGCCGTTCGTCTGCTCCTTGGCGATGATCTCAAGCACGTCTTCCGCCGAGAGCGGCTCGAAATAGAGCCGGTCGGAGGTGTCGTAGTCGGTCGAGACCGTCTCCGGATTGCAGTTGATCATGATCGTCTCGAAGCCGGCCTTCGAGAGCGCGTAGCAGGCGTGGCAGCAGCAGTAGTCGAACTCGATGCCCTGGCCGATGCGGTTGGGTCCGCCGCCGAGGATGATGATTTTTTCTTTGTCTGTCGGCCGCGCCTCGCAGGCGGGCTCGCCCGCGAACGGAGTCTCGTAGGTCGAGTACATGTAGGCGGTCGGCGAGGCGAACTCGGCCGCGCAAGTGTCGATACGCTTGAAGACGGGGCGGACGCCCAACGTGTGGCGATGCTCCCTGACCTCGGCCTCACTCAGCCCGGAGAGCTTGGCGAGGCGGGCATCCGAGAAGCCCATCGCTTTCAGTGATCGCATCCAGCCGGCATCCTCCGGCAGGCCGCCCGACTTGATGCGCGCCTCCATGTCGACGATCTCCTGGATCCGCTCCAGGAACCAGGGATCGATTTTGCAGGACGCGTGCACCTGCTCGTGGTCGACGCCCATGCGCAAGGCCTGCGCGACCTTCAGGAGCCGATCGGGTGTTGGGGTGCCGAGCTCGGCGCGGACGACGTTCTTGTCGTCGCCTTCGCCGAGCCCGGCGAAGACCATGTCGTCGAGGCCGGTCAGGCCGGTTTCCAAAGAGCGCAGTGCCTTCTGCAGGCTTTCCGCGAAGGTGCGCCCGATCGCCATTGCCTCGCCGACGGACTTCATGGACGTCGTCAGGATCGGCTCGGCGCCCGGAAACTTCTCGAAGGCGAAGCGCGGGATCTTTGTCACGACATAGTCGATGGTCGGCTCGAAGGCGGCGGGCGTCGCCCCGCCGGTGATGTCGTTTTCCAACTCGTCCAGCGTGTAGCCGACGGCCAAGCGCGCTGCGACTTTCGCGATCGGGAACCCCGTCGCCTTCGATGCCAAGGCGGATGAGCGCGAGACGCGCGGGTTCATCTCGATGACGACGAGGCGCCCGTCCGCCGGGTTGACCGCGAACTGAACGTTCGAGCCGCCGGTCTCCACGCCAATCTCGCGCAGCACCTTGATCGAGGCGTTGCGCATGATCTGATATTCTTTGTCGGTCAAGGTCAGGGCGGGCGCGACGGTGATGCTGTCGCCCGTATGCACGCCCATCGGATCGATGTTCTCGATCGAGCAGACGATGATGCAGTTGTCGGCCTTGTCCCGCACAACCTCCATCTCGTACTCTTTCCAGCCGAGCACGCTCTCCTCGACCAGCACCTCTTTCGTCGGCGAGGCGTCGAGCCCGCGCTCGATGATCTCCAGGAACTCGGACCTGTTGTAGGCGATGCCGCCGCCGGTGCCGCCCATGGTGAAGGAGGGGCGGATGATGGCCGGAAGCCCGATTTCATCGAGCGCGTCGTGGGCTTCGTGCAGATTGTGCGCGAGCCTGGAGCGCGGGGTCTCCAGGCCGATCTTATGCATCGCCTCGCGGAAGCGGCTGCGATCCTCGGCCTTGTCGATAACATCGGCCTTGGCGCCGATCATTTCGACGCCGAAGGCCTCCAGGATGCCCTTCTTCTCCAATGCGAGTGCCGTGTTGAGCGCCGTCTGCCCGCCCATGGTCGGCAAAAGCGCGTCTGGGCGCTCCTCGGCGATGATCTTGGCGACGATCTCGGGCGTGATCGGCTCGATATAGGTCGCGTCCGCCAGATCCGGGTCCGTCATGATGGTCGCCGGATTGGAGTTGATGAGGATTATTCGGTAACCCTCGGCTTTCAGCGCCTTGCAGGCCTGGGTGCCGGAATAGTCGAACTCGCAGGCCTGGCCGATGACGATCGGGCCGGCGCCGATGATCATGATTGAGGAGATGTCGGTGCGCTTGGGCATGAGCCGGGTTTCTATTGCACGGCGAAAGGCTTGGCTATAGCGGACGGGGTCTCCTCGACAGGCATTTGCTAGGGTGTTTCGGTTTTTCGTTCGATCACTTCTACACCCTAATTCCTTGGTTTGTCGTGCTTCTTTTCGGAAAACCGCTTCTGATCCCGGCCTTCGCCGGGACAAGCTTTTCCGGAAGCACTCTAGGGGCCGATGCGGCGTTTCGTCAGGCAGGGCGCCCGCCAGGCACGAATCCTTGAGACGCACCGCAGAGGGCGGATCGGCCTTCGTCTCCGGGGGCCCCGCCTTGGGTGACAGGCGCGTCGTATAGGCGGCGAACGGCATTCTGCGGAGTGCCGGCCCGATGAGCAATGGATTGGCGCACATGCCCCGTTGCCGTTGCGCTCCCGCCTGAGTAGTGTCCGGCCAAGATCGCCCACCCCGGAGGCCCCTATGACCGCCATCCAGAAGACGTCCGAGGTCAAGACTTATTTCACCGATCGCGCCCGCCTGTTCGATTCCCACTATGAGGGCGAGACGGCCTTCGAGCGGCGCTTCAACTCCGTCTTCCGCAAGCCGATGTTCGACCGCTTCGTCTACACGATCGAGGGCATCGGCAAGGCGGCGGGCAAGCGCGTGCTCGACATCGGCTGCGGCTCGGGGCGCTATTGCGTCGAGATCGCCAAGGCCGGCGCGCATGTCACCGGTATCGAGCTTTCGACCGAGATGCTCAAGATGGCGGAGGAGCGAGTGAAGGCCGTGGGCGTCGCCGATAAGGTGAAGCTCATCGAGGCTGACTTCGTGGCCTGGGCCGATCAGCAGAAGGGCCGCGCCTTCGACGTCGCCTTCGCCATGGGCGTGCTCGACTATGTGGAGGACGCGCCGGCCTTTATCCAGCGCATGGGCAAGGTGGCCAAGACCGTCATGGCCTCGTTCCCCAAGCCGACGCTCGTGCGCATGCCGCTCAGGAAGCTCCGTTATGGCCTCCGCAACTGCCCGGTGCACTTCTATCGCGAAATCGACATTCGCCAGATGTTCGAAAAGGCGGGCCTGACGAAGCTCGACATCCGCCCGATGGGCCCGGGCTATTTCGTCACCGGCAGCCATCCGGATTGAGAGGTGGAGTGCAGATTCTCTCACCCGCTCGAACGCGCTGCGATCCGTCCTCGCCCCAGGATGAAGGTAAAAAGAATGGAGGGTCTTCGTTCTTGCATTCTGCTTCTGGCCTCAAGTCAACTGGTCGCTGTTTGTCGCCTTCTCCCACGGGGAGAAGGTGGTCCGTCATGCCGAAGGCATGCCTTCGGCATGAAGGACCGGATGAGGGGGTACGATGCATCTGTATGAAAAAGGTCGAACCTCACAGCGAGATGGGCAGACATTCTTTTATTCGAGAGACCTTGCCCCCTCTCCCGCCTGTCGGCACCCTCTCCCCATGGG
>JANNSX010000190.1:0-3934 GCA_031403155.1 Hyphomicrobiaceae bacterium | reverse complement strand
GACCTGCCGGTCGCCCCTACATCACATTGTCCGTGCCCGCCTGACGGTCAGGAACTCAAATCTTGCCGCCGTAGGGGCGACCGGCAGGTCGCCCTCGTCCGCGCACCACTCACGTCCGCTTCGTCACCTCGACCTTGGCGGTCGTCTTCACCGCCGCATCGAGATTGACGCGCGGTGTCCCACTCTGGTCGGTCAGCGCCGGCAGGCCATTACCGTTTGGGATCGCATGCTTGCCATTGCCGTTGCCGGAGTCGTTGGCCGGCGCCGGCAGCCGCATCAGCACGCGGCAAAGCCGCGACAGCGTCTCGCGCAGCTTGTGGCGATGCACGACGATGTCGACCATGCCGTGATCGAGCAGGAACTCCGAGCGCTGGAAGCCTTCCGGCAGCTGCTCGCGGATCGTCTGCTCGATGACGCGGGGACCGGCAAAGCCGATGAGCGCGCCGGGCTCCGCGATATGCACATCGCCGAGCATGGCGTAGGAGGCCGTGACGCCGCCGGTCGTCGGATTGGTCAGCACGACGATGTAGGGCAGCCGCGCCGCGCGAAGCCGCTGCACGGCAACCGTCGTCCGCGGCATCTGCATGAGCGACAACACGCCCTCCTGCATGCGCGCGCCGCCCGAGGCCGCGAACATCACGAAGGGTGATTTCTTGTCGACCGCGCGCAGCATACCAGTGACGACGGCTTCACCCGCCGCCATGCCGAGCGAGCCGCCCATGAAGCGGAAATCCTGCACGGCGGCGACCACGGGCAGCTCGTCGAGCTTGCCCTCGGCCACCACCACCGCGTCGTTGAGCTCGGTCTTCTGCCGGGCATCCTTGAGGCGATCCGAGTAGCGCTTCTCGTCGCGGAACTTCAGCGGATCGTGCGGCACGTCCGGCACCGCAACTTTGATGTATTCGGCGCCATCGAAGAAGAAGGCGAGCCGCTGCCCAGCCTCCATGGGCATGTGGTAGTTCGAGCCCGGCATCACGAACTGGTTGGTCTCGAGATCCTTGTAGTGAACCATCTGGCCACTCTCCGGGCACTTGACCCAGAGGTTCTCTGGCATATCACGGCGCTGCCAGATGCCCCTGATCTTCGGTCGGACGACGTTGTTGATCCAGTTCAAGATGGGTCTCGCTTCGCTTGTGGGCGGCGGTCCGCAGGAAGCGGGCCGGGCACCATACCCCTATATAGGTAGAGCTGCGACGACATTCGGGAAGAGCGTCCGCGACTCAACGATCCCGATGGGTCAAGGTTAACAGTCTCTTAAGGCTCCGGATAGCTTCTGCACCAGCGAGACCACAGCTTCCTTGGTTTGGGGCGTGGCCCGGCCATTGGCGTCGAGACTATCTTTCACCGCCTGAACCAGCGCTGAACCGACGACGACCCCGTCGGCCACTTTGCCGATGGCCTGGGCCTGGTCGGGGGTTTTGACGCCGAAACCAACGACGACGGGGAGCTTGGTCGATTTCTTGATCCGCGCCACCTGGGCGGCGACCGAGCCGATATCGGGCGCCTTGGTGCCGGTGATGCCGGCGACCGAGACGTAGTAGACGAAGCCGGAGGTGTTCTTGAGCACGGCCGGCAGGCGCTTGTCGTCTGTCGTGGGGGTGGCGAGGCGGATGAAGTTCAGCCCTTTGGCGACGGCCGGGAGGCACAGCTCCTCGTCGGCCTCCGGCGGCACGTCGACGACAATGAGGCCATCAACACCGGCGGCGACAGCGTCGTCGAGGAATTGGGCCACCGGATACTGGTAGATCGGGTTGAAGTAGCCCATGAGGACGATGGGCGTCGCGTTGTCCAACTTGCGGAAATCGCGGACGAGATCAAGCGTTTTCCGCATCGTCTGTCCGCCCTTCAGCGCGCGCTCCGACGACATCTGGATGGCGGGACCGTCGGCCATCGGGTCGGAGAAGGGCATGCCCAGCTCGACGACATCGGCGCCGGCGGCAGGGAGGGCTTTGAGGATCGCCTTCGAGGTCTCGTAATCGGGATCACCGGCCGTGACGAAGGTGACAAAGGCCGGACGCTTCTTGGCGGCCAGCTCGGCGAAACGAGTGTCGATACGGGTTGTCATGGATTCATTTCTTCCGACCTAAATCTTCATCCCCAGATGCTTCGCCACCGAGAACACGTCCTTATCCCCACGGCCGCACATGTTCATGACGAGGAGGTTGTCCTTGGCGAGCTTCGGCGCGAGCTTGCGCACGTAGGCCAGCGCGTGTGCCGGCTCCAAGGCTGGGATGATGCCTTCCAGGCGCGCGCAAAGCTGGAAGGCATCGAGCGCCTCCTTGTCGGTGGCGGACACGTAGGTGACACGGCCCGAGTCTCTCAGCCAGGAATGCTCCGGCCCGACGCCGGGATAATCCAAGCCCGCCGAGATCGAATGGCCTTCGAGGATCTGGCCGTCGTCGTCCTGCAGCAGATAGGTGCGGTTGCCGTGCAGCACGCCGGGCCGGCCGCCGTTCATGGACGCCGCATGCCCATTGGGCACGTCGAGCCCGTGGCCGCCGGCTTCCACGCCGTAGATCGCGACGCTCTTGTCATCCAGGAACGGATGGAACAGCCCCATGGCGTTGGAGCCACCGCCAATGCAGGCGACGAGGCTATCCGGCAGCCGGCCCTCCGCCGCCAGCATCTGCTCACGCACCTCGTTGCCGATGACCGACTGGAAGTCGCGCACCATCGCGGGATAGGGATGCGGACCGGCCACCGTGCCGATGATGTAGTAGGTGTCCTCGACATTGGCGACCCAGTCGCGGAGCGCCTCGTTCATGGCGTCCTTGAGGGTGGCGCTGCCGGAGGTCGCGGGCCTGACCTCCGCCCCGAGCAGATGCATGCGCACGACGTTCGGCGACTGCCGCTCGATGTCGGTTGCACCCATGTAGACGACACAGGGGAGATTGAACTTGGCTGCCACCGTCGCCACCGCCACGCCATGCTGGCCGGCGCCGGTCTCGGCGATGATGCGCTTCTTGCCCATGCGGCGGGCGAGTAAAATCTGGCCCAGGCAATTGTTGATCTTGTGGCTGCCGGTGTGATTGAGCTCGTCGCGCTTGAAGTAAATCTTGGCACCACCCAGCTGCTCGGTCAGGCGCTCGGCGAGATAGAGCGGGCTCGGCCGGCCGGTGTAGTGCGTGTGAAGAGCGCCGAGCTCCTTGGCAAACGCGGGATCGCGCTTGGCATCCTCGTAGGCCTTCTCGAGTTCGAGGATCAGCGGCATCAGCGTCTCGGCGACGAAGCGGCCGCCGAACAGGCCGAAGAAGCCCTTGTCGTCGGGGCCGGAGCGCATTGTGTTGGGTAAGCTCTGAGTGGCCATGTGCTGACTCGCCTGTTGATCGTAAGTCGTGAGTGGTAAGTCGCACGTCGCTCTCAAACGGCTTACCACTCACGACTTACCACTTACGCTGACTTCGCTGCCGCAATGAAACGCCGGATCTTCTCGGGATCTTTCTCACCCGGCGCCCGTTCGACACCCGAGGAGACATCGACAATCGCTGCCCCCGTCAGCCGGATCGCCTCGGCGACGTTTTCAGCGTTGAGCCCGCCCGCCAGCATGTAGCGGACCTCGTCGCGGACGCCAAGCAGGGCTTCCCAGTTGAAGGCAACGCCATTGCCGCCTGGAAGTGCGCCTTCCTGCCCCTCCGGGTGCTTGGCGTCGAACATGATGAGATCGGCGATGCCCTGATAGGCAAGCGCGCGCGCGGCGTCCTCGGCGGTCCGGACGGCGATCACCTTCATCACCTGGGCGCCGGTCCGAGCCTTGATGGCCGTCACGCGCTCCGGCGACTCCGCGCCGTGGAGCTGGAACAGGTCGGGGGCAACTGCCGACGCGATCTCATCGACCAGCGCGTCGTCGGCATCGACGACGAGTGCCACGATCCTGGCGCGGCCGCGGGCGATCGCGGCGAGTTTCGCCGCCGTCGGAACATCCACAGAGCGCGGG
>JANNSX010000189.1:0-4666 GCA_031403155.1 Hyphomicrobiaceae bacterium | reverse complement strand
TTTTCGCCATCATCGCTCAAGCGTTCGAAGCCCGAGATCCACTCGTAAACCAGTTTCGAAGTCGAGGTGTTGTTGCAAACCAAAATGAAAACCGGCGGCACCTTGATGCCAGCCTTGTCCCACTCGGCATGCACCTTCTTGTAGTGGTCGTAGAGCGAGTAGAGCGCGGTCTGGAGGGGAGGCGGCAGCGGTCAGTGGGTCGAGCTCTCCTGACTTGCCTGCGCCCTTCTTGGGCAGGCTGTATCCCTGCTCCTTCAGATGATTCCAGAGGTCGCGATAGATCGGCGTGTCGCCATCGGGCAGATTGTCGGCCACTGGCACGCGGGGGAGTTTGACGATGCCGCACTCGATGGCGTCCATCAGCGAGAAATCGCTGACGACCCAGGGGAACAGTGTGCCCTCGGCATAGCCCGATCCCCGCAGAAAAAATGGAGTTGCGGACAGGTCGTAGACGGCGCGGACGCCGACCTTGCGCTTCAAGGCTTCGATGCCGGATATCCAAAGGCGAGCCGCCTCGTTGTTTTCCTTGGCCTCGTCCTTGTCCTCGCCTTTGAGTTCGCCTTCCTCGGTCTTGTCGGCGCGCTCCCGATAGCAGTGATGGGCCTCGTCGTTGATGACGACCACGTTTTTCAACCCGAGCAGCTCACCACACGCTCGCTGCAACATTTGGCCTTCCGTCTCGACAGTGGAGACCGGATCGCCGCGACCCTGGAGGAATGCGCGCCCGACCTTCGACAGTTCCATAGTCTCGCGGAGCTTGAAGGCGTGGTAGTTCGTGATGACGATCTTCGCCTTGCCTATGTCTGGCAGCATGTCGGGCGGCAGGATTTCACGTGTGCGGTAATAGTTCTCGGGGTCATCGGGTAAGAGCACACGCAGGCGATCGCGGATCGTGATCCCAGGCGCAACGATGAGGAAGCCTCGGCTGAATAGGCTGCTTCCCGGCGAGCGTACCGCGTTGACGGTCTGCCATGCGATCAGCATCGCCATGACTGTGGTCTTGCCGCTACCCGTTGCCATCTTCATGGCGAGACGCAGAAGCTCCGGATTAGCCTGCTCGTTGGCGCCCAGGACATGCTCCCAGATGTCGCCATATTGCTTCTTGTTGGCCCGCGCGACCTCCGTCAGCCAGATCATCGTCTCGACAGCTTCGAGCTGACAGAAGAATGGCCGGACATCCTGGAAATCGTACGCACGCCAGTGCTGAAGAAGGCGAGCTGTCGCCGGCGTCACGCTCCAATCCGCTTGGCTCTTCAACGCCCGCCACGATTCGAGATGCTGACGGACGCGGTTGATGATGGGGGTAGGGTTATATTCCTGCTCTTCGGACGAGGGGTCGTCGCGTGAGCCCAGAACCATGCGCGTTTGGTCCTCGCTCGCCTTCTGGCGCTTCTTTCGTGGTTTCGGGACCGGCGTGATGAACGACGACGGCCGGCGACCTTGGATCGGCGGCTGCTCCACAGGCTGCCCGTCCTTGTCGAGCGAATGGTGACGCGTCGGCACCTCGTAGGGCGAGTTCAGGATCGGATTGTTGAAGAAACTGTCAGCCATTACGCCCCCACCCAACCGGACCACTCCGATTCGTTGCCGTCACTCTAGTGGGCTTATGCCGGTGGCGGTACCTGTGCCCTCACGTAGATACACAGACAGTTGCATGCGCTTCACGCCAACTTGCCTATGAGGCACCCTCCGCCCTACGGGCGTTCTGCTACAATTCACTGCCGTTGGGCCTTGTCAGCAAACTCCCGACCAGCGATTGAGGGATTTCGCGTCGGGATATCCGGATAGCATGGTTGGCCTTGGCGCGGTTGGCACCCACTCGCCAAGCGTGTGCTCTCGCAATAACTCGCCAATCGAATCAGCGCTTTACTGCAACGTAAGAGCGGCCGGGGTAGCAGTGGGGTAGCAGACGGCTTACGGAGCCATGTCGCGTACGCCACGGTCAGCCGGATCTGCAAGAGCCTACCCCAACATTGACCACACTACCCGAGTTGATGTCCGCCTGGCTCCGATAGCTACCAGCCCGTATGTGAAGTCATGGGCCACTTGTGTTGAGGGTTTCGGATGCCGGCCCCATCGACGCCGGCGCTACGCGCACGGGGGCCGTCGTCCGGAAGCCTTCAGGGAAGGAACCCGCGGGACGTAGGGCACGGAGGTGTCTCCGGCTCTATGGGGATTTGGCTTTGGGGCCTGCCGTCGTCGACGCTGGCGAGGTAGCCGGGAAGGTGGCCGGTGAGGTGGTGATTGCCGAGGCCACCATGCTCAAAGGCGCCGGAGGCGAGGCTGTTGCGTGTTCATGGCAGCGATGTCGACCGGCAGCGACGCGATGCGGACGCAGGTCTGCGACGCATGCCGAACCGGCCGCGCGACAGTGATCGGCGTTTCGCAACCGCATTGGCGTGCTCATGACGTGTCGATCCTGATGGGGACGAGGCGTGAGGGTACCGCAGTATGGCGCGGTGTGCCGCCGCGCTCGAGGGTCTCGATGATGTGCATGGCGGCGCCGCAGCACGGGCAGCTGCGTGCCGGCTCGGCAGTGGCTACTTGTTCCATCGCATCGATCGGGGGCGATTGCGGCGGCGCGACCGCCAGCAGGTCGCGCGCCTTGGCGATATTGTCGGCCTTGCCGCCGCTGGCTAGGAAGCCGGTATGGCGGATGCGATGAAAGCCTTTTGGCAGAACGTGCAGCAGCACGCGGCGGATGAACTCGCCCGGCGCCAGCGTCATGGTCGTGTAGCGCGCATCACCATCGACACGATAGTTCTTCACCCGGAACGTAACGTCGGTGTCGTCGGCTCTGATGAGCCGACTGTTCGAGATCGCGACGCGATGCGTGTAGCGCGACAGATACGCGAGCACAGCCTTCGGTCCCGCGAACGGCTCCTTGGCATAGACGAACCAGCGCTTCTTCTTAAGCGGCGCCAGCCACTTTGCGAACGCCGCGGCATCGGCCAACGGCGCGTGCACGCCGAACAAGGTGAGCTTGCCGGTTGCGTGCGCTGAAGCCAGCTTCTCCAACATCAAGCGCCGGAACAGCTTTGAGAGTACGAACACCGGCAGGAAGAAGCTCGGTTTGCACCTCATCCACCGCGTGCCGTCCGGCGAGAACCCGCCACCGGGAACGATCATGTGCACGTGCGGATGATGCGTCATGGCCGAGCCCCAGGTGTGCAACACCGATGTGATGCCGATCCTGGCGCCGAGATGCTTGGGATCAGCGGCGATACGCAACATCGTCTCGCTGCTGGCCTTGAAAAGGGCGTCGTAGATAACCGCCTTGTTCTGATAAGCGATGTCGCCGATCTCGGTCGGCAGCGTGAACACGATGTGGAAGTACGGCACCGGCAACAACTCGACCTCGCGCGCGGCCATCCACTCAGCAGCCTGCGCGCCCTGGCACTTCGGGCAATGCCTGTTTCTGCAGGAGTTGTAGGCGATGGACGTGAAGCCGCACGCACTGTTGTCACAGCGCGCGACGTGTCCGCCGAGGACCGCCGTGCGGCAGTCCTCGATGGCGCTCATCACCTTCAACTGCGGCAGGCTCACATGACCACAATTGGCGTCACGCCAAGCAGGGCAGTGGTCGCGGAAGATGTCCGCGACCTCCAGAGCCGGACGGGGCACAGGCCGCTTATCTCGACGGCTCGTCGTCTTTCTTGCGTCCGAGAAGCCGATCGAGCGGGCTCTCGACCGAACGCAGGAGGTTGGTCGCGACCTGTGTGTAGCGGGCCGTCGTGTCGAGCTTCGCGTGGCCCAGCAACACCTGGATCACACGGATGTCGGTATGCGCTTCGAGCAGATGTGTCGCGAACGAGTGGCGCAACGAATGCGGCGAGATCCACGTGCCGAGGCCGGCCGCGTCCGCTGCCATGTGGCAGGCGCGATTGAGCTGGCGAACCGTGACCGGCAGCAGCGGATCGCGCCCCGGGAACAGCCAGCCCTGCGGGCGAGATTGCTGCCACCACGCGCGCAGCAGCTCGAGCAGCTGCGGCGACAGCATCGCGTGCCGATCCTTGCGGCCCTTCCCCATCTCGACGCGGAGCAGCATGCGCTTGCTGTCGATGTCGGCAACGCGCAGCATCACGACTTCGCCGCCGCGCAAGCCAGCACCGTAGGCCACGCTCAGCGCCGCCTTGTACTTCAGGCCGGGCCCTGGGGCGGCTTTGAGCAGGCGCACGACATCATCGGGCGGGAGTACGCGTGGCAGCTTCCTCGGATAGTGCGTGCGCGCCAGCTGCTGTGCGAGATCGGCGCGGCCGCACGTGATCGTGAGGAAGAAGCGCAGCGCCGACGCCTGCGTGTTCATCTTCGGCGGCTGTGCGCCATTCTCGATCTGGTCCGCCTGGAACTGTCGGAGTTCATCGGCGGTAACCGTATCCGGCGATCGGCCGATGAAGCGCGCCAACGTCTCGACGTGCTTGATATAATCGTGCCGCGTCTTGTCGCCGAAGCTGCGGTTCGTCATGTCCTGCAGCATGCGGCGGCGCAAATCGCTGATGGGCTTCTCGATACGAGGGTCTGTCATGGGGTGTTCCTGAGGTTGGAGTGCTTGACCCCTCGATCCTCAGGACACCCGTCCCGATCCGTTATCGCCGCCTTCTCAACTGGTTACAGATCCCTTGCTCCACCGCTCAAAACGAGCCGTCCCGCGCCAGCGGGTTCGTTC
>JANNSX010000188.1:0-15021 GCA_031403155.1 Hyphomicrobiaceae bacterium | reverse complement strand
AGGAGTATTGGGTCTTGGCCATGCAGACCGGGAAATGGCCGAAGCCCGCATCCTCCCAGGCTTTCAGCTGGTCGAGGATCTTTTTGTCGGCGGTCGCCTTGTCGGCGCGGTAGATCTTCTTGGCTATGGCGTTGATCTTGTCGAACAGGCCCATCTCGTTGGGGTAGATCGGCGCGAATTTCGAGGGCGTGCCGTCGATCATGGCGACGACTTTGTGCGCCAGCTCCTCGGTGCCTTCCGAACCCTTGGCCCAATGCTCGCAGAGCACGGCTTCGACCCCTTGCGTCTTCGCATAGGTCTTGATGGCGGCGATCTCGGCTTCCGAGTCGGAAATGAAGCGGTTGATGGCGACGATCACCGGCACGCCGAAGCTCTTCACGTTCTCGATGTGGCGGCCGAGATTGGCGCAGCCCCTCGTCAGCGCTTCGACATTCTCCTTGCCGAGCCCATCCTTCTTGATGCCGCCGTTCATTTTCAGCGCGCGGATGGTGGCGACGATGACGGCGGCGGCGGGATTGAGGCCGGCCGCGCGGCACTTGATGTCGAAGAACTTCTCGGCGCCCAAGTCCGCGCCGAATCCGGCTTCGGTGACGACATAGTCCGCGAGCTTCAGCGCCGTCTTCGTGGCGATGACCGAGTTGCAGCCATGCGCGATGTTGGCGAACGGGCCGCCATGGATGAAGGCCGGGTTGTTTTCCAGCGTCTGCACGAGGTTCGGCTGGATCGCCTTCTCGAGCAGAACGGTCATGGCGCCGTCGGCCTTGAGATCGCGCGCGGTGACGGCCTTCTTGGCCTTGTCGTAGCCGACGACGATCTTGCCGAGACGCGCTTCCAGATCGGCGCGATCATTCGCCAAGCACAGGATCGCCATCACCTCGGAGGCGACCGTGATGTCGAAGCCCGACTGGCGCACGACGCCGTTATCGTTGAGGCCGAGCGCGACGTCGCGCAGCGCCCGATCGTTCATGTCGAGCACGCGGCGCCATTGGATGCGGCGTGGGTTGATGTCGAGCGGATTGCCCCAGTACATCGAGTTGTCGAGCATGGCGGAGAGCAGATTGTGCGCCGAGGTGATGGCGTGGAAGTCGCCCGTGAAGTGGAGATTGATGTCCTCCATGGGCACGACCTGCGCATAGCCGCCGCCAGCCGCTCCGCCCTTCACGCCGAAGCAGGGACCGAGCGAGGGCTCCCGCAAGCAGATCGCCGCTCGTCTGCCGATGCGGTTGAGGCCATCGCCCAAGCCCACCGTCGTGGTCGTCTTGCCTTCGCCCGCCGGCGTCGGGTTGATGGCCGTGACGAGGATGAGCTTGCCGTCCTTCTTGCCCTTCAACGAGTTGATGAAGTCGAAGGAGAGTTTCGCCTTGTCGTGACCGTAGGGCTCAAGATGCTCCGCCCCGATGCCGAGCTTGGCACCGATCTCCATGATCGGCTTCTTCTTGGCGGCGCGGGCAATCTCGATGTCGCTTTTGACGGTCGGCATGGGCGGCGGTCCCCCTGGACGGATGCTGTGTGATGGACGGATTTTCTGGCGTTCGGGTGCGAAAATGGCGGGAAAGGCCTGGGAACGCCGGTCCCCTGGGCGACGCATGATAGCCGGAAAGCGACGGGTCGCAAGCGGCGCAGGTTATGTCGCAAATGCTTCTCAGGCTGGAAAGCCCATGTTAGGGTTGAGCGTCGCATCTGGGCGGACGAAGCCGCATTTGGGCTACGGTCGGTCGCGAGCACGGGAACGAGGCCGGGAGAGCGTCATGTTGGGTCGCGTCGGGACCAATGGGCAGATGTCGCAGCGGGCACAGCCGCTGCCGCAGCACATTTACTTTCTCCTCACTCCAAAATTCTCGATGATCGCATTCACCATGGCGGTCGAGCCCTTGCGGCTCGCCAATCGCATTCTGGGTAAGCCCTTTTACAAGTGGGAGCTGTTGTCGACCGACGGCAAGCCGGTGACGGCCTCCAACGGCATCAGCGTTTCCGTCGACACCACCATGGCGGCCGTGCAGCGCACCTGCCTCGGGCCGACGCCGACGCGCATGGTCATCGTCTGCTCCGGCATCGAGGTCGAGGCTTACAAAGACAGCGCGGTCGCCGGATGGTTGCGCCGCATGCACGCGCAGGGTGCCGCTATCGGCGGCGTCTGCACGGCAGCCTGGATACTCGCGGATGCGGGCCTGCTGAACGAGCGCCGCTGTGCCATCCATTGGGAGAACCTGCCCGGCTTCGCCGAGCGCTTTCCTGAGGCCGATGTGCAGTCCGTTCTGTTCGAGGCCGATCAGGGCATCTACACCTGCGCCGGCGGCACGTCGTCTTTGGATATGATGTTGCATCTGATCGGCGCGGCGCATGGCGAGGAGCTCGTCACCAGCATCTGCGAGCAATGCCTCATCGATCGCATCCGCCGGCCGGACGATCGCCAGCGGCTGCCGATCGGCGCCCGCATCGGCGTGCAGAACCCGCGGCTGCTGGCCATCATCGAGCTGATGGAGGCAAACATCGCCGAGCCCTTGTCGCTCGCCGCGATCTCAAAGAAGACCGGCATCTCGCGGCGCCATGTCGAGCGCCTGTTCGGCCATCACATGGGCCGCTCGCCGGCGCGGTACTATCTGGATGTGCGCCTGGAGCGCGCGCGGCGGCTTTTGCGGCACTCCAATCTGCCGATCGTGGAGGTGGCGATCGCGTCGGGCTTCGTCTCGGCCTCGCATTTCTCCAAGCGCTACCGCGAGCGCTACCAGATCTCCCCGCAGGCGGATCGCCGCGAGATCGAGCCGATGGTCGGGTTGGCGGCGGAGTAGGGGCGGAGTAGGGGTACTCTCTGTATTGAGATCAACTGTTGCTGTTGGGCCGCAACGACGTTGGGCTCAGTGTGCGAACATTCGAACCCGTAGTTTGGAGTTTCGGGTCCGATGTTCGATGTGTTGTACGAGTATCTTGTCTGGCTGGCGACCTGGCTCGACCATCCGTTCACAAAACTCATCTCATATGTCGTCGGCCCGATACTTGCGCTGGCCTCATTTGCCTATGGCATGCGAGAACGCGAAAAACTGCAACGAATGATCGCTCGATTGGTGAAGTACAATCGCAGGCTTGGACACGCCAAGGAGCAGGTGCGTCAAGAAGGTGTACGTGTCGCAGAAATGCGTCGCGAGCTCGACGTCTCCAAGAGCGATGTCGCTCAACAGGAAAGGAGCGTTGCTCGCCTTCGTGCAGAATTGGAAGGAATCACGAAAGGCTCTGCGCAGCTCTGGAAGCTGCGTCCCAATCAACCTTTCGCTGACTACAAGAGCTGGCTCCGCGATCCAGCCGGTGCCCGGATCGTGACGTTTGCCAACCTCAAGGGTGGTGTCGGCAAAACCACTCTGGCCGCAAACTTTGCTGCATACATTAGCGAGACGCTCGAGAAACCAGTGCTCGTGATTGACCTCGACTATCAGGGCTCGCTCTCGAACATGATGATGCTCGCGGCCGAGCAGGAGATCGAGCGTTCGGACGTCGACGATCTGCTGAAGGACGGTGCCAATCTGTCAACTCTGACAGGGGTAGAGAAACACCTGTCCAAGCGACTCAAGAACGCCTGGTTGGTGCCGGCGAGTTTCACGCTGGCCGAGGTTGAGAACCAGCTGCTGCTTCACTGGTTGCTGAACGAAATCTCGACCACCGACGTGCGATACCGATTGGCGCGAGTGCTGTTGGACCCGAATGTCCGGAGGCGCTTTGCCGCGATTGTCATCGATACGCCGCCAAGAATGAGCATCGGCACGGTCAACGCGCTGGTCTGCAGTCACCACTATGTCATCCCTTCTACACTCGATGCCCTGGCCTCAAGAGCCGTCGACCAATTCATCAAGAACATGATTGGAATCACGGAGGATCTTAATCTCGACTTGAAGTTGGCAGGCATCGCAGCGGTCATGTCTCGTCAGGTGAATCTCAATGAGCGTGAGCATAAGGCCCTGGAGACACTTCGCGAGGCAGCGAAGCAATGGGATTCGGAGCAGGACTTGGTGTTTCAGACCGTCATTCCGATGCGACAAGGAATTGCCGAGGCCGCAGGTGAGGCATTGGCGTATTTCGGCAATGACGCAAGCAATCAGCCGCTTCGCAAACTTTTCGATCCGCTTTTCGCGGACATCGCCGAGCGAATCATGTTAACGAATCGTTAATCACTGTTGACATCCGTTCGAACGACTCGATTTTGCAATTGCCTCCCCTGGGTTTGAAGTTCCGCGTAGCCCTTCACTGGCAACGAGGGCCGTGGATGACTATATTCGATATCAAGCACTTGGACGAGGACGAGACCGAGGATATGGCGAAGGCCAAGCCGGATGAGGTTTTGGTTGGGGACTACGTGCAGAGATTTGGGCGCACGGGACTCAACCGTGAGCATTTCGATGATGTTCTCGCTGAGCTGGTCGCCGACAAACGCACCAAGGCAGCCGAAGTCGTCGCTATCGCGCACGGCTATGCCAAGGGGCGCAAGCCCAAGTCCAAGACGGACGCCCTGACCGCCATCCGCAAGCGGTTCGTCGAGCTGCGGCAGATCGCAACGCTGAGGCGAAACGCCGAGAAGGCCCGCCCCTGGTAGCCCTCACCCCATCCCCGGTACCGCCACCACCATCAGGAACCCGTTCAACATCAGCAGCGCGCCCGCCAGCCCGAGCGCGCCGCTCGCCGCCAGCAGCATCAGGCTTCCCGAGATGATGCTGACGGACGCCAGCACGATGGCGATCTGCAAGAGCGCGTTCGACCAATCGAAGTAGGGGTCCTGCGCCAGCGCCGTGTCGCGCTCGGCCTCCAGCGCCTTGCCCTTGACGTAGAGCTCGTCGAGACCCTCCTGCTTTTCGGGGTCGCTCGTAAGCTTCTTGTCCAGCGCCTTGTACTCGTCGACTTTGGCCTGGATGGTCGTCCGCGCGGCGACATCCATCGCCGGATTGGCGATGAGCATCAGCTCGAGCTCCTCGGCCGCCAGGCGAATGCTCTGACGCCGCATGTTTTTGGCCTGGAAGAAGGCCCAGGTGTTGGTCGCATCGATGTTGAAGCGCGCCGCGTCCTTGTCGACATTGTCGCCGCCCATCGCGCCGATGGCGAGCATGACCGCCAGGATGCCGATGAAGACGCCGATCCACCTCGTGCGGTTGTCCTTGACCGCGTCTTCCGCAAGCTCGTCCAGCGACATCGGGCCCTCCAGCAAGGTCGCCTGCGTCTAAACATGTGATCGTGGAGAAGACAAGGCGGCCGGCCACATGGCGTCAGGGCGAATTCCTCAGCCCTTCAACTGCGCCACGCCGACGCCGATCAGGATCAGCACGCCGCCCACGATCATTATCGGCGTCAGCGTCTCGCCGAGCAGCGGCACGGCAAGCGCCACAGACAGAACGGGGAGCGAATAGAGGAAGGCGCCAGCGCTGGCGGTCGAGACGTGACGCACGCCATAGTTCCACAGGAACTGCGAGATCACCGTGCCGAGCACGGCCAGAAACAGGATGCCGCCCCACTGGGCGTGCGTCAGAGTGGCCGCGGTGTCGAGCGTGGCCGGCGTCGCGAGCGCGAAGATCATCGGCGCGCCGATTAGCCCATTGAGCGTGGACGCCTTCGTCGTCCCGTATTTGACGAGCAGCGGCTTGACGATGACGACGAAGAACGACCAGGAGAGCGCGGCGACGAGGATCAGCAGCGGTCCCTTGAGATCGGTCGCGGGAGACACGGCGCCCGGTGTGGCCGCGGTGGCGAGCCCGAGCCAGGCGGCAAGGTCCTCACCGGCGAGCAGGAGCAGCGTACCCGCAAAGGCGAGGACGCTGCCGGCGGCGACTGGCCAGCGCAACGGTTCACCCAGCATGAAGGTCGCGAGCACGGCGATCATCGCCGGCTCCGTACCGATGATGATGCTGGCGAGGCTCGCGCTTGTCGTTTCGTAGCCGTAGATGTTGGCGACGTTGTAGCCGAAGACGCCGGTCGCGGCCGCCGCGAGGAAGCGCGGCCAGTCCCGGCGGTCGAAGTGCCAGGCCCGCATGGCGGTCAACAGCACGACGAACAGCGCCGCCGAGATCGCGTAGCGGATGACCAGAACCTCGCCCGGATCGATCGCCAGCACGAGCGTGCGCGTGAACACCGGCACGATCGCCCAAATGAGCATCGTGACGGTGAGGGCGATCAGGGCCTTGGTGGTCGTCGGCATCGGGTCGCAGCCAGCATGATGGGGGCATGCCGCCGGAAATCGGGCGATGCGCCAAGCAGGGACCATAGGTGCGAGGCGTAGCTCTGTCACTCGCCAGTGCCGCAAGACCGGTGTTCTAGTATCGGCGGCCTCGGGTGGCGGACGATGCGTCAGGCGAAGGGATCGTCGGTCGAGTCTTCGTGCCAGCGATACTCGGCCCACCGGGCTGTCTCGATCGCGGCATCGCGACCGAGCAGCCGGGAAATCAGGCACAATGACATATCGATGCCTGCCGAAACCCCGGACGACGTCAGAAACTTACCGTCTTCGACCCACCTTGCGCGACGCTGCCAAAGAACGGCCGGGCGCGTGCTCTCGACCCATCCGAACGCGTTCTTGTTCGTCGTGGCGCGATGCCCGTCGATCAGGCCGGTGGCGGCAAGCAGGACCGAGCCGGTACAGACGGTGGCCACGTGGTCGGCGCGCCGAGCCGTGTCGCCGATCCAGGCGAGCAACTGGCTATTCTTGTATTCACGCCGCGTACCCATGCCGCCTGGGATGAGCAAGATGTCGTAGTCGCTGCCGTCCGTCAGCGTCCGGTCGGCAAGGGCTGCTGGGCCCGCCGAGCTTTTCACTTCGCGCTGGCCCTGCGAAACTAGCTGTAACGCGAAATCGTCCTCGCGCATTCCAAGCATTTCGAGCGGGCCATACAGGTCGAGGAGCTCGAAGCCGGGAAAGATCAGGGCGGCGACGCTTCGTTTTGCGGGCATTGGTCACCTGAATGGGGTCAGACCCCGCGGGCCGGACCCCGGTTCAACAATCCAGGGTATGGATCGGATCCGCAGGGACTGACCCAGAGCTGTCGCTAATCCGGCGCCAACCGAAAATCCTTCCCCTCCGGTAACGTCTGCCCGCCATCGACGATGATGGTGGTGCCGGTGATGTAGGCGGCATCATCCGAGGCGAGGAACAGCACCGCATTCGCTATGTCGCGGGGCGTGCCGAGGCGGCCGAGCGGGATCGCCTCCTCCATGGAGCGGATGAAGGCCTTCGAGCGGCTCTCCTTCATGCCCTCGGTCAGGATGTTACCCGGCTCGACCCCGTTGACCGTGATGCCGTAGTGCGAGAATTCGAGCGCCGCCGCCTTGATGAAGCCGTTGATGCCGGCCTTGCTCGCGGAGTAGTGGCCGTGGCCGGGCGAGGTCACGCGCGGACCGGTGATGGACGAAGTGAAGATTATGCGGCCGCGCCTGGCCTGTTTCATCGGCGCGAGCGCGGTGCGGGCGGCGAGAAAGCAGCCCCTCAAATTGACGGCAAGCACCTTGTCCCACTCGGCGACGGAAATGTTCTCGATCAGCGTCCAGGGGAAGATGCCGGCGTTCTGGACGAGAATGTCGATCGCGCCGAAGGCCCCCACCGTTTCTGCAACGGCCTCCGCGACATCCTTCTCGCTCGACACATCGGTCTTGACGTAGCGCGCGGACTTGGCGCCGCCGAGCTTCGCCGCCGTCGCCGTGCCATCCTCCCAATCGGCGATGACGACGCGCGCACCCTCCTCGACGAACCGCCCGGCAATGCCGGCGCCGATGCCGCGCGCCGCGCCGATGACAAGCGCGACTTTCCCGTCGAGCCTGCCGCTCACGTGTACCTCGCGCGGATGATCGATTTCAGCGAGTCGAGCAGCACGGCCGCCAGCACGAGCGCGCCGTGAATGATCGTCGTGTAATGCGCCGGCATGCTCATGAGGTTGATGGCGGTGTTGATGGAAGAGAGCAGCAGCACGCCGGCATAGACGCCTGAGAGCTTGCCCGTGCCGCCCTTGAGGCTGACGCCGCCGATGACGACGGCGGCAAAGGCCTGGAACAACATGCCGGTGCCGAGATTGGCGCTGGCACCGGAGGTGCGGAGCGCGAGGAACCACCCCGCGAGTCCGGCAATCGCCCCTGTCAGGATGAAGGTGATCGCCAGCAGCCTGTCGACCGGGATGCCGGCGCGGTAGGGCGCCACCGGATTGCCACCGATCATGGTGATGTGCCGGCCATAGCGCGTGCGGCGCAGGATGAAGGCAAAGACGAGGAAGCAGATGATCGACATCCAGGCATAGAGCGGCACCTGGAAGATCGACGTCGTGGCGATGACGCGCAACTCGCCCGGAAGACCCTGGGCGGAGCGGCCGCCGGAAATGGCCGTGACGAGGCCCCTGACCCAGATGAAAGAAGCCAGCGTCACGATGAAGGCATTGAGCTGCAGCTTGACGACGAGCAGCGCGTTGCTCGCGCCGATCAGCGCGCCGATGGCGAGCGAGACGAGGAGAGATGCTGGAATGACGAGCCAACCGGGCGTCAGCGTTATGCCGTATCCGAGTCCGCTTTCCGCGAACAGCATGGCGGGCACCATAGCCGCGAGCCCAAGCGTCGACTCGACGGACAAATCCAAGTGACCGGCGATAATGACGAGCGCGAGCCCGATGGCGAGCGTGCCGACGAAGGTCGATTGCTCGACGATGTTGGCGAAGATGCCGAGCTGGAAATAGTGCGGGATCGTCGCCGAGAAGACGATGAGCACGACGGCGAGGATCAGCCAGACGAGATTGTCGAGCACGAGCTCGACAGCCGCGCGATTGCGGGGACTGAGTTGTGTGGGTTGATCTGCGGCGAGTGAGGTCATTGAGGACGCTTGGGAATGGGGGCTGTAGGCTGGGCTGAGCCTTTCGGCGAAGCCCAGCCTACGAAGAAGGGCGCCGTGCGGCCCCTCACTCCACCGGCTTGATGGGTTCGCTCGGGGCCTTCATGTTGCCCCAGAAGCGGGATTCGTCGACGTTATCCTTGGTGATCGCGGCGCCGGGAATCTTGATATTCGGACCCCAGGCCTCGATGCTCACCACCGACTCCAAGCCGAGCACATTATAGGTGCCGGCCTTGATCTCCTGCTTGTTGATCACCTTGTCGGCGAACATCGCGAGGGCGGCCGCCTGCGCGTAAGTCGGCTGCTCGACCTCGACGTTTTCCCAGCCCTTGCGGATGAGATCGAGACCGACGGGTGCGCCGTTGGAGGAGACGAGCATGACCTCGCCCGGCTTCTTGCCCTTGGCTTCGAGCGAGGCGACGGCCGCCACCGCCAGATGCGCCGCATGCACGAAGATCAGATCGATGTTCGGGTTGGCGACGAGCTGGTCGGAGACGATGGTGCCGGCGTTCGAGGCCTCCCACTGCATGGCGGGCTTGGAAATGATGGTGACGCCCGGGAAGGCTTTCATCTTTTCCTCGAAGCCCGCCTGGATGTCGAGCGAGTAGGGATCGGCCGGATCGCCGAGCACCTGCAGAACGGTGCCCTTGACCTCGCCGTTCTTCTCCTTGAGCAGCCGCTCGATCTCAGCTGCCGCCACATAGCCGATCTCGACCGTGCCGGCGACGGAGGTGAAGTCGGACGGCGTCGACTTGATCTGCCGGTCGAAGATCATGACGGGGATGCCCGCCGCGCGCGCCTTCTCGATCGAGGTCTTCAACGCCTCGAAGTCGACGGCGGCGAGGATGATCGCGGCCGGCTTCTGCACGATGGCGTCGTTCATCTGGCTCTGTTGCACGTCGGCCTTGTTGTCGGCGTTGAGGGAGGTGACCTCATAGCCGACATCGCCCATGAACTTCTCGATGGCTTTCACCGACTCGGTCTGGAATTCGTCCAGCAGTGTCGGCACCATGTAGAAGACCTTGCCTTTGGACTCGGCATAGACGCCGGTGGCTGTCACTGCCAGCAGCACGCCGGCGGTCGCCCCGATGAGATTGTGTAGAAACGTTTTCATGCTTGCACTCCTTGGTTGAAGTCTTGGATCTTGCGATCTTCTTTTCGGCTTGCGGCGGCCTCGCCAGTGATGAGGCCGACGATCTCGCTCTGATTGGTCTCTTTGGGCTTGAGGTCGCCCGCGACCTGGCCGAGCCTCAGCACCACGATGCGATCGGCGACGTCGAAGGCCTGGCTCATATTGTGCGTGATGAAGAGTATGCCGATGCCCTGAGCGGCGATCCGCTTCACCATCTCGAGGCCGCGCCGCGTCTGCTCGACGCCGAGTGCGGCGAAGGGCTCGTCCAGCAGCACCAGCTTGCCGCCCCAATGCACGAAGCGGTTGAGTTCGATCGCCTGGCGCTGGCCGCCGGACAGATGCTCGACATTGGTGCGGAGCGATGGAATGCGCGTGCCGGCACTGGCGAGCGCCGTGGCGGTGGCCGCCGCCATGGCGGCTTCATCCAGCACGGGGATGCCGAAGATGCGCTTGGTCAGCTCGCGCCCCATGAAGAAATTGGCGACGACATCGACATTCGTGCAGAGCGAGAGGTCCTGGTAGACGGTCTCGATGCCGGCGGCTTTGGATTGAGCGGGCGATGCGAAACTACGCTCGGCGCCGTCGACGAAGAGCGTGCCAGAACTCGGCGGCAGGAAGCCCGAGATGATCTTGATGAGCGTCGACTTGCCGGCGCCGTTGTCGCCAAGCAGCGCTACCACCTCGCCACGCGCGACATCGAAGGAAACGCCCCGCAAGGCCTCGATGGCGCCGAAGCGCTTGGTGATGGCTGTCAGGCTGAGGAGGGGAGGCGGGTGAGACATCAGGGGACAGTAGCAATGGGCCGGAGTGAGGGTCAAATGGGCTTTAGGCATTGGGCTTTAGGCATTGGGCTTTAGGCAGTAAGGGGAGATCACTTCGCTTTGATGAGCGGTCCGGGTCTCAGGTGATCGAGGACCAATGCCCACATGCCTAAAGCCAAGTGCCCAAAGCCAAAAGCCTATTGCCTAAAGCCTACTCCCCCACCTCCACATCCTCCCAGAATGCCACCCAGTGATCGATGGCTTTCATGATTTTGTGGGTGGGTTTCTCGTAGGACCAGGCCGCGCGCTCGCTCCGCTTCTTGCCGTCGGCGAGATCGTAGAACTGCACGCCGTGCGGGCATTCGAGATCGCTTTCGTTCTTCTCGGCCATCGTCAAAAACTCCATGCGCACGGCGTCGCGCGGGAAGTAGTGATAGCCGTGCACCTCGAGGATCGTGTCACTCTCGGCGACGGCTTTGCCTTTCCAGGTGGCTTTCATCGGGGCTCCTTCGTTCAATCGGTGGAGCTTATCACGCCGGCGACGGCGGACTACTCAGCCGCCATGCGGAACACACCCGAGGTATTGCGCTCCGACGGCGCCGCCGCTGCATCGCGCAGCGCCGGGAAACGGGGGCCCGCCTTCAACGGATTGGGATGCTGGCGCGAGCGCCCCTCGAAAAAAGCACCGACATCGAGGGCGAGGGAAGCGAAAATCAGCTCGGCTTCGACATGCGCGGTTGGGCGGAGCACGATTTCCTTGGCGTAGATCTCGCCGCGCGCGCGACCCGCGATCTCGACCCGCTCGGCGACGACAACGCCGTTAAGCTGGGCGGTCGCCCCCACGATCAGCGTCTCGCAGCGGATGTCCGCCTCATAGCTGCCTTCGACGATGATGGTGCCACGGTACTGGATGATGCCAGTGATCGCGCTCAGCGGCCCGAGAATGAGCGGCTGGCTGGCATCGACGCCCAAGGCGATGGGCTGTGTGGTGGCGGACAGGGACACGACGCGTGACTTCCCCCGAAGACCCTAGCACGGTGAACTCTACACAACTTATCAACAGCTCGCCAGTGGCGCCCGAAGTGCTTCCGGAAAAAGCCTGTCCCGGCGAAGGCCGGGATCCGAAGCGGTTTTCCGAGGAGAAGCACGGAAACATCCTTGGCGTCTCGGCCGAGGCAGGCACAAGGCCATCAGACTGGACAATTGGGTCATTCCGATGGTCTGTTGAGGCAAGGCCCAGCCGGATCGTCAAATCGACCCGAAACCGAAGAGAAGCCCCATGAAATCCCGCGCCGCCGTCGCCTTCGAGAAGGCCAAACCCCTGGAAATCGTCGAGGTCGACCTGGAGGGCCCCAAGCAGGGCGAGGTGCTGGTCGAGATCAAGGCGACCGGCATCTGCCACACCGACGATTTCACCATCTCGGGCGCCGATCCGGAAGGGCTGTTCCCGGCCATCATGGGGCATGAGGGGGCGGGCGTGATCGTCGATGTCGGGCCTGGGGTGACGAGCGTGAAAAAGGGCGACCACGTCATCCCGCTCTATACGCCCGAGTGCCGGACCTGCCCGTCGTGCCTGTCGCGCAAAACCAATCTCTGCACCTCGATCCGCGCGACCCAAGGCCAGGGCGTGATGCCGGACGGGACGAGCCGCTTCTCCTACAAGGGTCAGAAGGTCCACCACTACATGGGCTGCTCGACCTTCTCGAACTACACGGTGCTGCCGGAGATCGCGGTCGCGAAAATCCGCGACGACGCGCCCTTTGATACTGCTTGCTACATCGGTTGCGGCGTGACGACCGGCGTCGGCGCTGTCATCAACACGGCGAAGGTGACGCCGGGTTCGACCGCGATCGTCTTCGGCTTGGGCGGCATCGGCCTCAACGTCATCCAGGGGCTGAGGCTTGCCAGTGCTCGGATGATCATCGGCGTCGACATCAACGACGACCGCAAGTCATGGGGTGAGAAGTTCGGCATGACGCATTTCGTCAATCCGAAATCCGTCGCGGGCGATCTCGTCGCGCATCTCGTCAACATGACCAAACGCGGCGAGGACCAGATCGGCGGCGCCGACTACACGTTCGACTGCACCGGCAATGTCGACGTCATGCGGGCGGCGCTGGAAGCCTGCCATCGCGGCTGGGGCGAGAGCATCATCATCGGCGTGGCGGGCGCGGGGCAAGAGATCAAGACGCGGCCGTTCCAGCTGGTGACGGGACGCGTCTGGAAGGGCACGGCCTTCGGCGGCGCCAGGGGCCGCACGGACGTGCCCAAGATCGTCGACTGGTACATGGAGGGCACGATCGAGATCGACCCCATGATCACGCATCGCCTCAAGCTCGAAGACATCAACACGGCTTTCGAGCTCATGCACTCCGGCAAGTCGATCCGGTCGGTGGTGGTGTATTGAGGCTCGGCTTAAGCCGAGCGGGGTGTGTGATTGCGCACTCGCGCTGCAGCAAAAAAGCGCCCGTGTGATCGCCTTCTCCCAAGGGGAGAAGGTGGCCCATCATGCCGGAGGCATGCCTTCGGCATGAAGGGACGGATGAGGGGGTACGAAGTCTATGATGGAAGAAGGTCCGACTGTACGGCCAAGTGGGCAGACCTTCTTCCTTTCGTGAGTCCTTACCCCCTCTCCCGGAATTCTTGGTGCCGCGTGCCTTCGGCACGACCGGCACCCTCTCCCCATGGGACAGGGCGGACCACGGCGAGCGTGTGCGTGCTTGGTTGTCACCCGAGACAACGACGAGCGATTGCACCAACGAAAAGCGGGCGACCCTTTCGGGACGCCCGTCAGTCACTCACTCAGGGGAAACTCGGTCTTACGCGGCAGCCTTGTGCTCGATGGTTTTGGCATCGCCGCTCGTGGTGATGGCGATTGTCCGGGGCTTCAGCTTCTCGGGCACCTCGCGGACGAGCTCGACGTGCAGCATGCCGTCCCTCACCTCGGCGCCCTTGACCTCGACATAGTCGGCGAGCTGGAAGCGCCGCTCGAAGGAGCGCGCCGCGATGCCGCGATGCAGATAGGCCTTGCCCTTCTCGTCCGCCACCTTCTCGCCGGTGACGGTGAGCAGGCTCTCCTTCACCTCGAGTTTAAGCTCCTCGGGCTTGAAACCGGCCACCGCCATCGAGATGCGATAGGCGTTCTCGCCCGTGCGCTCGATGTCATAGGGCGGATAAGCCGAGACCTCGCCGGCGCCGTTCGGCAGGCCGTCGAGCAGCTGGAACAGGCGATCGAAGCCGACGGTGGTGCGGAACAGGGGGGAAAAATCGACGTGTCGCATGACAGGTCCTCCAAAGGAAGCAACGTGTTGATCTGCCTGCCAAAAGGGCCAGGCGGCGAAGCGCGATGCCCCGCATTGGGCGGCATCACGAGTGTTACATGGGGAACAGGTTTTGCGGGTTCAAGGGGGTAGGAGGAGGCGGACCATGAGGCGCTTTGGGCCACAGCCGTTGCGGCGTCGCTGCGCTATGATTTGCGGACGCCTCATCGGGTCGTCGGACTGCAGCCAGGAGTGAAGCGCAGCGGAACCCGTGGATCGGATGGGATCGATCAAAGATCGCCCCGGAGGGGCGAAGGATGCCTCTGCCCCTCACGGGGCAGTCCGGAGAAAATCGACCTCTTCCCCACGGGTTTCGCTGCGCTCCAACCCGTGGCTACAGCCAGCGGCCCCGCTGGGGCCGATCCGTTACTGAAATGCTTGAGAAACTGCAATCACCGAACATCGACCCACTCAGTCCGTACTGGGGCCGTTCTATGCTCAAGTCAAAAATCGTTCTCGCTGTTCTTGTACTGGCCATTGGGTTCGCCATCTTGGATAGCCCGACGCAAGACCTATTCGATCCGGGCATGCGACAGTCGTTCACCGAATATTCCAGCATCTTCAGTCAGCTTGCCGGCGGGATTCTGCTTTTTATTGGCGGATGGTGTTTCCTTCTCCAGAATCGCGGCATGGGATTTTTCTTCCTCGGTCTCGCGACATTCTTCCTCGTAAAGGGGATGCCCCACGACATGATGGTGCCACCGTAAACAGAGGAAAGTAAAACAACAAAATCTTATATATAGATTAACATACGTGAAATATCTACAATAATTCTGAATGTACCCTCTCAGACAACTCTGATATATCTACCATAGATCCGTCGACTAGAAGAACAGGCGTAGCGAGGCTTGGATACATTGATGATTGCGGTAAGCGAGAGTAGCCCGGCCGACACCGCCGCTTTGATGCTTCGCATGCGGCGGTGTCGGCCGGGCTACTCTCGCTTACCGCAATCATCAATGTATCCAAGCCTCG
>JANNSX010000187.1:0-1903 GCA_031403155.1 Hyphomicrobiaceae bacterium | reverse complement strand
CGTGCCGCTCGCTTTCGTCTCTGGCGATGCCGGGCTCTGCGAGGAGCTCAAGGCCTTCAATCCCGCGATCGCGACGCTCGCCGTGAAGCGCGGCTCGGGCGCTTCGACCAATTCGATGACGCCGGTCGGCGCGCGTCAGGCGATCCGCGACGGCGTCGCGGCGGCGTTGCGTGGCAACCTCGAGCCGCGTGTTGCGAAACTGCCGAAGGTATTCTCGCTCGAGATCACTTACGGCGATCCCGTGACCGCCCACAAGATGAGCTTTTATCCGGGCATGGAGCATGTCGGCGAGCGCAAGATCCGCCTCGATGCGAAAGATTGCTTCGAGGTGCTGCGGGCGCTGCAGTTCGTGGTTTGAGAGCGCAAATGCCATCGCTCCCCATTCACATCATCGATGCCTTCGCGGATCGACCGCTCACGGGCAATCCGGCGGCTGTCGTGCTACTCGAGGGTTGGCTTCCGGAGAGGACGATGCAGGCGATCGCCGCCGAGCTCAATCTGTCGGAGACGGTGTTCTTCGTGCCCGAGGGTGACGGCTTCGCCATCCGCTGGTTCACGCCGATCCGCGAGGTCGACATGATCGGGCACGCGACGCTGGCGGCGGGCGCTCTGGTGCTCGATCGGTTGCGGCCGGGTGCCGCCGAGGTCCGGTTCACCAGCCGCGGCGACGTCATGACCGTCACGCGCGAGGGCGACGCCTTCACGTTGGAAATGCCGGCCCTGCCGCCGAAGCCGATCGCGCCGCCGGCCGGGCTCATCGAGGGCTTGGGCCGTGCTCCCCAGGCCGTCCTCGCCGCCAAGCACTATCTCTGCGTCTATGAGCGCGCCGAGGATGTCGCGACGTTGTCGCCGGATTTCCTGAAGCTCAAGACGCTACCGCTGCCGGCCGTCATCGTCACGGCCCCCGGCGATACAGGCGGCGGCAGTGCCGATTTCGTCTCCCGCTTCTTCGCGCCAGCCAATGGCGTCGACGAGGACCCGGTGTCGGGCGTCGCCCATCTCTGCCTCGTGCCCTACTGGTCGAACCGCCTCGGCAGACCCAAGCTCGTGGGCCACCAGATCTCGCCGCGCGGCGGCATCATCGCTTGCGAGGATTTGGGCGCCCGCGTTCGCCTCGGCGGCAAGGTGGCGTACTTTCTCGAGGGCAGTATCAGCGTGTGAGACAGGGGAGACTCCGCAACATTCATGTCGCCACTGATCTTGCAGAATGTCGCCGAATTCGCCTTCTCCCATGGGGAGAAGGTGGTCCGTCATGCCGAAGGCATGCCTTCGGTATGAAGGACCGGATGAGGGGGTATGATGTCTCTGATGGGAGAAGGTCTGACATCACAGCCAAGTGGGCAGACCTTTTTTCTCTGGTGACTCCCTACCCCCTCTCCCGCCTGCCGGCACCCTCTCCCATCGTGCCGGAGGCGCGCCTTCGGCACGACGGGAGAGGGCAGAATACGGAGAGTTCTCATCTTGTAGGCCGCTGCCGTTTCCGATTCGCCGGACAAGAAATATACATCGAATGCGCTTTGCGGAATCGAAGTGGGACGCGGTCCACCCTCAAACCCCGTAATGCCCCCGGTACCACGCCACGAACCGCTGGACCCCCTCCTCGATCGGCGTCGCGGGGCGGAAGCCGACGGCGTCGGCCAGCGCATCGACATCGGCGTAGGTCTTGGGCACGTCGCCGGGCTGCAGGGGAAGGAAGTTCTTCTTGGCCTCGCGGCCGATGGCTTTCTCGATCGCCGCGATGAAGGTCATCAGCGGCACGGGATTGTTGTTGCCGATATTGTAGAGCCGGTAGGGCGCGGCCGAGGTGGCGCTGTCGGGCGCATCGCCCGACCAATTGGGATCGGGGGCGGCCACATGGTCGAGCGTTCTGACCACGCCCTGCACGATGTCGTCGATGTAGGTG
>JANNSX010000186.1:0-7101 GCA_031403155.1 Hyphomicrobiaceae bacterium | reverse complement strand
ATCGACGGACCAAGCTCACCCACGGTGCTAAACACCTAGGGGCGTACGGTCCCGCCGAACCGGCTCCCGGGGGACGGCCATCCCCCGGCAGCCAACCCGCATCTCTCGATGATTCGGGCCGACAGCAACATGCAAGGGGCGGCGGCAGGTCCGATGCCCGCCAAGCACGCCTCTCGCTGCATCGATGTTATCGTTCGTCTGAATTATGTGAATGTCCTCTTGGCAAGCACCGCATGCACCGCCGCCCCTCACCCTCCCCTCTCCCCATGGGCACGAAGTACCCATGGGGAGAGGAAGGAGAGGCCGTGCGTTCCTGACTTCACGGGCAGGGGAAGTCAGCGGTCGCCGCCAAGAGTCCCATCGAGTGATTAATCCTGCCGATCGTCAAGCCAATACTTCGCGGCTCCGCGCACCGATCTGTGCTTGTCCTTTGCAAGCTGCTCCAGAACCGCGCGAGCCACCGGGCCTTTGATGGTGCCCATGGCGTCCGCCACGGACTCACGCAAAATCGGCGAGGGGCTCGCAGCGAATTCAGCAAGCTTGGCGAGGAGCGGCTTCGGCGGTTGTCTTTCGAGCATGGCGAGTGCGCCGATGGACAAGATCGCGCATGCGCGTACCTGCTCGTCGTGATCGTCCATCTGCGATTCCACTATGGCAAACGACTCTTTCCAACGTGGACACTGGGGCGTTCCCAGCTGTCCCAACACAAACGCGGCGATGGCCCGACGCTCCGGCTTCAAATCGCGAGCGAGCCGCCGGGCTGCCTCGAACGCCGGCTTGCCACCGCGAAGGTGCAAGTGTTGGGCAGCCTTCGTGCGAACGACGACATTCGCGTCGCTCAAGAGATTGATCAGCTCTGCGGTTTCGTAAGCGTCGAAAGCGCGCGAGACCGCCACTCTCAGCTGCTCGCCAGCCGCGTCGGGGCCATCGATGTATCGCTTTCGCATAGCGTATCACCCCTTGAGACTCAGGAGTTTCGGTATCCTAGGTGGCGAGTGCCGGCCGGTCGGTGCGCAAGAATCAACTACTTTGGTCTTGCCGGCCCCGCCTTCCCAATCTCCCTCAGCAACTCCGCCGGCGTACTCTCCTCCGTTGTCTCACCCGGCAGCCCGGCCAACCGGTCGAACCACGGCATCCGGCTCTCGATGCCGTACTGGAACTCCGGCGCAAACGCCACCGGATCGTCCAAAGACCCCAACGCGATCGAAATCTCGTGCGGCTCGGAAATGTACTGGAACGTCAATGGCGTCCCGCAGTGCCGGCAGAAGCCGCGCTCGGCGGCGGCGCTCGAGCGATAGATGGCCGGGCGTTCACCGAGCCAAGCGATGTCGGCAGATGCAACTCCAGCCAAGGGCGCGAAATAGCTGCCGAAAGCCTTCTGGCACATGCGGCAGTGACAGAGCTGGCGATTGAAGATCGGACCCGTGATCCGGTAGCGGACCCGGCCGCACTGGCAGCCGCCTTCGATGGCCGGCGCATCCGTCATGATACGGTCTTTCGTTTGCGCTTTTGGTTTACTCGTGGTTAACGAGTTGTGAACATTCATGCTAGCATAGTCCGGCCGGGAGCACCCCGGCGAGCACCGCTTTCAGCATCGGTTCAGCCGATCGATGGCAAGCGGGATTGGTGTTTCGTGACCCACGTCGTCTGAGGCCGCCTGTAGGCCCTAGGGAACCGCCTGATGAGATCGCCGCTCGACGTAGCCTATTCGCACTACCGTCCGGCGCTCCGGGCCGCGATCGTCTTTTCCATATTCGCGAATATCCTGCAGTTTGTCGGCCCCCTCTACATGCTGCAGATCTACGACCGCGTGCTGGTTGGACGGAATGTGACGACGCTTGTCGCGCTGACGGCAATCGCGGCCTTCTGGATTGCCGTCTATGCGCTCATCGATTGGATCCGCGCCCGCGCGCTCGTGCGTGCCGGGGTGCGCTTCGACGAAGCCTTGAGCGCGCCGCTCTTCCGCTCGACGCTGAAGCACGCCTTCAAGCACCGCGGCAACGATTCTCCGCAGATGCTCCGAGATATGGATTCCATCCGCGAGTTCTGGACCGGCACAGGCCTGCTCACTCTATGTGACGCCCCCTTCTCGCCGATCTTCGTCGCTGTCTGCTTCCTGCTGCACTTCGAACTCGGCATGGTGGCGCTCGCCGGCGTCGCCGTACTCTTCATGTGTGCGCTGGCGAACGAGCTGCTCACACGCAAGGCGCAGAAGACAGCGCAGCGCATGGGCGAGACGGCGACCGGCTACGCGCTCTCGACCTTCCGCAACGCGGAAGCCGTACACGCGCTCGGCATGCAGACCGCGATCTTCGACCGCTGGTCGGGCATGCACCAGAAGAAGCTCGGCTGGCAGATCCGCGGTGCTGATCGCGCCTCCATCGTCATGGCCTTCACGAAATTCTTCCGCCAGTTGCTGCAGGTGGCGATCCTGGGCGTCGGCGCTTGGCTGGTGATCCGTCGGGAGATTTCGCCCGGCATCATGATTGCCGCCTCGATCATGATGGGGCGCGGCTTGGCGCCCGTCGAGCAGGCCGTCGGCCAATGGAAAAGCTTCATCGGCGCGCGCACCGCCTGGAAGCGGCTCGATGCGCTTTTCCGCGAGCTGCCCGACGCGCGCAGCGGCGAGGAAATCGCCGAGCTCAAGGGCGCGGTCGAGGCCCAGACACTCACCTTGACGGCGCCCGGCCGCCCGCAACCCATCGTCGATGCCATCGATCTCAAGATCGCAGGCGGCGAGTGCCTCGCCATTATCGGCCCGAACGCCGCCGGCAAGTCGACGCTGGCGCGTGCCCTCGTCGGCGTCTGGCCGGCCGAGAAGGGCCACGTCACCATCGACGGGATCGATCTCACCAGGATCGACCGGCACTGGCTCGGCCAGCGTATCGGCTACCTGCCGCAGGATGTCGAACTGTTCGCCGGCACCATCACGGAAAACATTGGCCGCTTCACGGAGCCCAATCCGACGGCGGTGGTGGAAGCCGCCGAAATGGCCGGCGCCCATTCGATGATCCAGATGCTGCCCAACGGCTACGACACGCAGATCGGCGAGTCGGGCTCCGTGCTTTCGGGCGGCCAGCGCCAGCGTGTCGGCCTTGCCCGCGCGCTCTACGGCAAGCCCAAGCTGGTCATCCTCGACGAGCCAAACGCCAATCTCGACAGTGCCGGCGAGGAGGCGCTTGCTCAAGCCTTGAAGCGCATGAAGGAGAACGGCTCGACCGTCGTCCTGGTGACGCACAAGCCTGCACTATTGCCGCTCGCCGACAAGCTCCTGGTCATGGAGGCGGGCCGCGTCAAGAAGTTCGGGCCGACGGAAAGCGTCGTCAACGAGCTGCGCTCCGAGCGGATTGCCGAGCTTGCCAAGCAAGGTATCGTCAGGCCGAACGCGCCGATCCCGACCGAAGAGCCGGCCGTCAATCCGATCGCCTCCGCCGAGCAATCGGGGATCGACCAGGAGGAGGCGGCCCGGCTTGCCGAGGCAGCAGGACGCGATCCGCGCGAGGCGGCCAATGCCGTGACGAATCCGGACGACAACGCCCCCCAGAAACGTGAGGTTGGATAATGAGCGAAAAACCGATGGGCGCGCCGAATTTCTCGAGTAATCCGCGCCCCTTCGTGCTGCTCGGCTATCTGCTGATCGTTTCGACCTTCGGGCTGCTCGGTACCTGGGCGGCCTACGCCAAGCTCGACAGTGCGGTGATCGCCAGCGGCTCGGTCGCCGTCGAGAGCAACCGCAAGTCCGTGCAGCACTATGAAGGCGGCATCGTCGACGAAATTCTCGTGCGGGAGAGCCAGGTCGTCAACAAGGGCGATGTGCTGGTCAGGCTGCGCTCGACACAGGCGACCGCCTCGGCAGATACGCTCGGCAGCCAACTCGACGGCGTGTCCGCCCTCGAGGCGCGCCTGATGGCCGAGAGCGAGCGGGCGACCGCCATTACCTTCTCCGATCGCCTCCTCGAGCGCGCCACGCTGCCGACCACGCGCAAGATCATCCAGGACCAGCAGAACCAATTCTCCGAGCGCAAGAAGGCGCTCGAGGGCGAGGCCAACATCCTGCGCGCGCAGATCGAGCAGCTGAAGGGCCAGATCCTCGGCCTCGAGGCGGTCGTTGCCTCGAGCGTGCAGCAGCATGAGAATTTGAAGGGCGAATATCTCAAGGTTAAAGGCCTCGCTGACCAAGGGCTCTATCCGCAGAACAAGCTCCGCGCGATCGAGCGCGATCTGTTGCAGATCGAGGGCCGGCTCGGCCAGTCGCGCGCCGACATCTCCAGGAGCCTGCAGGCGATCAGCGAGACCGAGCTGCAGATCGTTCAGACCGAGAAGAAATTTCAGGAGGACGTGCTCCAGCAGCTCCGCGAGGTGCGCGTGCAGATCGCGGAATACTCCGAGAAGCTGCGCGTTGCCGAGGACATCCTGAAGCGCATCGAGATCATCTCGCCGCAATCGGGCATGATCCAGAATCTGAAGGCGCATACGCTGGGCGGCGTCATCGGCCAGGGTGAGGTGATCATGGAGATCGTGCCACTCAACGAGCCGCTCAACATCCAAGCCCGCGTTTCGCCCATCGACATCAATTACGTTGCCCCGCAGCTCGATGCCGAGGTGCGCTTTCCCGGCATCCGCAGCCGCACGGCGCCCTCGATCCTGGGCCGTGTCCGCTCGGTCTCGGCCGACAGCCTGTTCGACGAGGTGGCGCGCCAGCCTTACTACCTCGCCATCGTCGAGGTGCCGGAGTCGGCCATTCCGGCGGAGATCCGCGGCAAGCTGACGCCAGGCATGCCGGCCGATGTCATGATCGCCACCGGCGAGCGCACCGTGCTCGACTACCTGACGGCCCCGCTGATGGACGCGATCAGGAAGTCGCTAAGGGAGGAGTAGGGCTCAGATTTTCTGTGGGGCATGATGCAAAGGAGCGGATGCCCCGAGAACTAGAGTTTCTTCTTCGCAGGCTGATTCTTGTGATTGACGCCAAATCTTTGCCGATAGGCAAGTGACACTTTTGGGTTTATCCGTGCAGGTGTGGCCTTTAGTAGTGCCAAATCGTCATCGACTACCAAGTCAATGTAGGCAAAGACTTCGATTAGCCCATGCTGCGGATCGTGTCCTTCCTTTCTGTTCTCGGGTTGGATCTGAACAAATGCGACCTGATAGTCGAGCAGAGGAACAACTACAGGTTCATTCAGAAATTTCGGCGATGTGACCTGCTTCGCCATAGGTTGCAACTCCGCGATCAATGCGGCTTCTATCGAGGCCTTGACCTCGTCCTCATCGTCTACAGTCGGGCGACGCTCTGCAATGCAGTGTTCAAAAGACACTGGTATAATAATATGACATTTTTCGCTTACAGTATTGTAACCTATGACGCAAATTGAGTCGACACCATTGCCGCCGTTGCCGCAAACGCGCGATAGATAATCATCCCAACTCTCGACCTGTGTAGCCATGAGGGGCATACTCCCAGTTTTCACATGACGTTCACGACTCTCCATCGTGAAAACATTGTTTGATAGCTTCTCGCTGGATTGATCTCCACGCGCTTGGTACTTTGCAAACTCTTCAAGGGCAATCAAGCGAAACCACTCGTCTGTAGTCCGAGCGGTATCTGCAAGCCTCACCAGACCCGGCAAGAAGTTGGCGATTGCCTGAAGGTCAGTTGTTTTGCCAGCTTGAGGGTTGAGCAGCCGATGCAGCGTGGTCTTGGCTATGCTCGATCGGCTAGCTGCTTCATTGTAGTTGTGTTGTGCCACGAATGCTCTTACGGCGCTCAACAACTCCTCCAAAGTCGCCCCCATGCATTGCCCCCCAAACCTGCGATTGCCGTTGCGAAAAACAACTCAAACGCGCGAGTTCCTCGCCAGGAACCGCGCATTCCCGTTCCTGAACATAGCTGCGTTCCACCGAAAAAGTCAAGACGCCTAGCTTAAGCGCAGCCTCCGGGCTTGAGACGGGCGGTCCAGGTCGACCATGACGTCATAACTGGCCGAAATCGCACGAAAATCGCCCGTTCTCATTCTATCTGCCAGACGGGCTTGACTCTGGGTTCCAGATATGGAACCATTGTTCCTAGAGTGGAATTTTTGACGGGAGGCTGTAATGGCTGCGCTCAAAATCCTATTTTTGATTGCCTTTGCGATCGGATGTGCCGTGACGTTCGTTCTGCTTTATCCCGATGTTGTGACAGGATGGGGCGATCGTATCGTTGATGAGCTCATCGAACTCATCCAGCGCATAAAGCTGCTGGTTGATCGCGCATGGCTCTTGCACTAGCCATGCGCGCATCATCTTCTCGAGTGGCCTCACCTCAGCACGAATAATACATATCGAACTCGACGGGGTGCGGGGTCATCTCGAAGCGCTCGACCTCGGCCATCTTGAGCTCGATGTAGCTGTCGATGAAATCATCCGTGAAGACGCCGCCCTTCTTGAGGAAGTCGCGGTCCTTGTCGACGTGCTCCATGGCTTCACGCAGCGACCGGCAGACATGCGGGATCTGGCGCAGCTCGGCGGGCGGCAAGTCGTAGAGGTTCTTATCCATCGCCTCGCCCGGATTGATCTTCTTCTCGATGCCATCGAGGCCGGCCATCAGCATGGCCGCGAAGGCGAGATAGGGGTTGGCGGCGGGATCGGGGAAGCGGATCTCGATGCGCTTGCCCTTCGGGTTTGCCGTTTGCGGGATACGGCAGGAGGCCGAGCGGTTGCGCGCCGAGTAGGCGAGCAGGACGGGCGCCTCGTAGCCCGGCACCAGACGCTTGTAGGAGTTCGTCGTCGGGTTCGAGAAGGCGTTGATGGCGCGCGCGTGCTTCAGGATGCCGCCGATGTAGTAGAGGGCGATGTCGGAGAGGTCGGCGTACTTCGTGCCGGCGAACTTGTTCTCCGAGCCCTTCCAGATCGACTGGTGCACGTGCATGCCCGAGCCGTTGTCGCCGAACACCGGCTTCGGCATGAAGGTCACCGACTTGCCGTAGGCTTGGGCGACGTTGTGGCAGACGTACTTATAGAACTGCATGTGGTCGGCCATCTTCGTCATCGGACCGAACTTGACGCCGAGCTCGTGCTGGGCGCTCGCCACCTCGTGATGGTGCTTCTCGACGACGACGCCCA
>JANNSX010000185.1:0-2026 GCA_031403155.1 Hyphomicrobiaceae bacterium | reverse complement strand
GTCCTTTCGACGTTTCGCACTTCCGACTCTGGGACGATGGCTGTCATGTTCGCGGCATGCGCCGCGGCTCTGCTAGCGTTCATCGGCCTTTCCATTACGTTCCTGGACGGACATCGCAATCGCTCCACGGCGCAGATGTCCATCGATGCCGGCGTTCTCGGTGCAGCGGCGCTGGCCGATGATATCACGGATGAGGCGCGCGTCGTTGCGGCAGCGAAGCTCTTCGAGGGCAACTTCAAGGCCGCTACGCGATCCTCGCTCAGTATGCATGACGTCGACATTGAGATCTGGCGGACCAACGAGGATTTTCCCGACGGCTCCACCATCGTGACGCGTGGCCGCGTCACCATGAAGGTCGACAACTACTTCTCAGGGTTCGCTGGCGATCCGAAGATCAAGGTCACCGCGGAATCAGCGGCCCGGCGGTTGTGGTCGGGGCCGATATGCGTGCTGGCCTTGCACGAGAGCGCTCCGAACGGGTTCGAGGTTTACGGCAAAGCTCAGTTCAGTGCTCCAACCTGCGCCGTGCAAGCCAATTCTGGAGACGATCAGGGCATGCGGACCTACGGCGCTGCCACCGCCATTGCCTCAGACTTCGGCGTGCGGGGCAAGTCCACCGGCGACGGCTTCATGCCGCGGCCGATCGAGGGCGTCGAACCAACCCCCGATCCCTATGCCTCGGTTCCCTTCCCGCCCATTGCGGACTGCATCGACGCGGCGAGCCGGCTCATCCACAAGACGGCAACGCTGTCGCCGGGAACTTATTGCGGCGGGCTCGACCTCAAGGCACTGAGCGATGTGACGCTCGAGCCTGGCATCTACATCATGAAGGACGGGCCGCTTGATGTGAACTCCAACACGCAGCTCTTCGGCCGGGATGTTCTCATTGCGTTCACCGGAAAGGATAGCACGCTCTATCTTGGCTCCGGCGCCATCGTCGACCTCACCTCTCCGACGAGCGGCCCATGGGCCAACATGCAATTCTATCAGGATCGCGACAATCCCAACGAGGATTGGGTGACCATTCTCGGAGATGTGCAGTTGACTTTCGACGGAGCCGCATACTTCCCGAACAAGGAAGTGTGGGTCGGCGGCGGATCGGTGATCAACGCAAACTCGCCGAGCTATTCGCTCGTGGCCAATCGCTTCTGGTTCCAAGACAACTCGATCATCAATGTCACGCAAGAGAACAGGCGCGATCTGGACATCGAGCCTGCAAAGCGGATGGAGAAGGGAGTCGCGCTCATCAATTGAGCGCCGGCGGCGGTTCATGGGATGGGTCACACCGCTATGATAGAAGCTCGCAAGTCAGTTCGACGACGTGTGCTCAAAGGGGCGACGCTGCTGCTCGATCGAGGGCTCGGCAATGTTTCCTGCGTCATTCGAGATCTATCCGACGGTGGTTGCCGGCTCTCCATTGGGAGCTCGGTGTTGATCCCACGGAGATTTCGCATGCAAGTCGATCTCGATGGACTGGAGCAGGAGTGTGTCGTCGTTTGGCGACAGGTTGGAGCCATGGGTGTCGCGTTCCAGGGCCCGGCAAAACAAGTCAGGGAGACAAGGCGGCAGTCGATCGCTTCAACCGCTCGAGCATGACCCGCATGATGAATTCGATCACTCAAATACCAGCCGACAGAACTAGAGCGGGCTGCGTTTAGTCGGAAGCACCAGCCCGCTCTAGGTCATTGTTTGGTCGCATGCTTTCGCGATTAACCGGATTCCACTTAATCGCAGCATGCTCTAGCGGTTTGGACCAGAAAAGTAGCCGGCGGCACGGTGTTGCCGCCGGGCCTTGATGGTCTTTGCGGTTCGACAGGCGCCGTTCGCTGCCCTGGCCGCTATCCATCAAGTGAGCGGCCGGTCGAGACCCCTCAATTCAACTGCGTGAACCGCCCCGGGTTTGCCGGAGGCTCCAACTCTTGAGAGATTGGAGCCATGACGAACGGATCGAATCGACTGAAATTCTCGCCGGAGGTGCGTGAGCGTGCCGTGCGGATGGTATCCGAGCATCGAGGCGAGCACCCGT
>JANNSX010000184.1:0-7683 GCA_031403155.1 Hyphomicrobiaceae bacterium | reverse complement strand
GCCAGGAACGTGACCGATCAGAGCGGCCGGCTAACCGACCAAGGACCGGACATTCCGCGAGATCGTCACTTTCGAACTGACCACGGTCGGTAGTGGCCCACTGCGGAATCGTTCGCTATTCGTTCAACGGCGGTCGGTGCTGAGGGAGAAGCGGAAGGCGATCTGCTGGACTCAGGTCGCCCTGGCTTGCCGAAAACGGCTGAACCCGACTTTCTGTTCCGATGCTCACCGAACCCCCTGAGACGACACGCATTTTCGCGAACGCGACGAGACCGCTTCGGTGGCTGTCGTCGAGGTGGTGCTCGCCTGGCGGCGCTGTCGGCCGTCGGCGAGGCCGTGGCGTCGATCGACACTGCCTGCTCACGGCCGTGAGCCGATGAGCCAGTTGAGCTAGAAGCGTAGCTCGGCGAGCGACGGTCGCACGATGTAGCGCATGAGAAGTTGCGATGCGGTCGCGAGCACAAGAATGGCGGCGAGCCGGAGGTAGCTCGTCGCCAATTGCACGGGTCTGACAAGGAGGGCGAAGGCGACGGCGGTCACACTCCTTGGTCCGCCGACCGTCATGGCGAAGCCGGCCGCCATGATGGTGAGGGTGAGGTAGAGCTTCACGAGGACAAGAGCGATCAGGAGTGACCGCTATGCCTGGCTCACTGCCATAATCTACATTTTGGTACTCGCGGTTGCCCTCGCGAGCCAGCCGATGCCGACCGCAATCCTGGTCGTGAGCACTGCGCTCGGGACAGCCCTGGCGTGGCTTTCCATCGTTGACCTCAAGACCTTTCGGTTGCCCAACCCCATAACGATTGCGCTGACGGTCGCAGGTCTTGCGGCAACCTACGTGCTGAACTCCGCCGAGCTGGTCACGCACATGCTGGCTGCTGCTGGAAGCTTCGCTTTTCTGGCGGCAGCGAACTTCATCTACCGGGCAATTCGCGGCCACGACGGCATCGGCGGTGGCGACGCCAAGCTGCTCGCCGCGGCAGGCGCCTGGACAGGTCCAGAAGGGGCGCTCGCCGTCCTCCTGGTGTCAACCCTGTTGGCACTCGCGGCCTTCGCCGCATCGGCGCTGTTCGGCCACATGCCGGAGCGCCAGACCCGATTGCCATTCGGCCCGTTTCTCGGGCTCGCCTTCTGGGTCACATGGCTCTTTGGACCGTTGCAGTAGCGCGCGACCCGGCGTTAGATTGGCCATTCGAGCATGCTGCGATTAAGTGGACACCGGTTAATCGCGAAGTCATGCGACCAAACAAATATCTAGAGCGGGCTGCCGCTTCCGATTAAACGCAGCTCGCTCTAATACGCAAGACTTGTCGCGATGTGGAGGATCGAGCATGTCCCGGTGGAACATCCGTCGATTGCGGCCAGGCGTGAATGCCTCCAACGACCCCAGTCTCCCAGTCCGCAGACTCATGAAACCGGCACCCATACCTGCCATGCGCCACAGCGATGCTGGCTATTCGCTACTGGAAGTTCTCGTCGTGCTGTCGATCATCGCTCTGATTGCTGCCGTTGTTGGGCCACGCCTCGTCGGCTACCTCGGCAAAGCCAAGGCGGACACCGCACGCGTCCAGATGCGGGAGATCGCCAGCGCGGTCGAGCTCTACTTCCTCGACAATGGGAGCTATCCCTCACAACAGGCGGGCTTGGAGGCCATGATGACGAAACCAGCCGATGCCAAGAAATGGAGCGGCCCCTATCTCAAGAAAGCGGACGGGCTCGTCGACCCCTGGGGACAGCCCTATATCTACAAGGTTCCGGGCAAAGCCGGAGAGTTCGAAATCATCTCACTGGGCGCGGACGGCGTGGCCGGTGGCGAGGGCGAGAACGCAGATATCTCGACACAGTAAGGCCGCACCGCGATTACCGTAGCTCGGGCCGGACCAGCAGCAGCGTCCATCGGCGAGGGTCCTCAGGGTCGAACTCAACCGCCACCTCGATGAGCTGAGGCAACGCCTCGGCATCGGCCCAGCGCTTGTGCCACTGGGGCTTGTCGCCCAGTTTCGCGGCGCCAAAGTAGCGCAACTCCAGCGACTGGACCCCATCGACTAGGAGCCTCTCCTCAGGCGCTGCGTCCGGACGGTCGGCAATCCGCGCCTGTCCTGGCCGGTAGAGCGCGAAGGCGGCAACGAGCCGTCCCTGAGACTGCCCTGGTTCGGCGCTGGCGAGCCCCAGACGGACCTCATGCAGTCCGCCCGTCGTTATCATACCTCGCATGTTGACGACGAAAGTGATGCTCTGGGCCTCCCCTGTGAACGCGATCGCCTGCCGGCCGGAGGCATCGTACGCCTTGGCTGGGCGCGCTTCCGACAACAGTTGACGCAACAGCGACTGCACAGAATCGATCGACGACTGATCCTCGACACGGTCGGCTGATTCCCAGGCGCGCCGGCCAAAGCCGAAGGAGCCGAAAATCATCGTCAGCATCACGGCAACGAGCGACAAGGCGAGGAGCAGCTCGAGTAGTGTGGTCCCGGCCTCCGAACGATCTGTTGTGCTCCACTTCGGAAGCTGCGCACTCATGGCGGGCTCACGAGCATATAGGTCGTCAACGCGACCGGCTCGGAGCGAGACGTATCGGTTCCGCTGGCGGCAACGGCAACCGTGATCCACGTGCCCGGCGCGGCAGCTCCGGCCTGTACCGCCGATAGCGGTTCGGATGTCACGTGAATGACCCATCGCTCATCCGTCGAGTGAAACGTCTCGGTCATTCCGGCCGTCACGGGCCGCGATGTTCCAAGCTCCGCCAGTGTCGACTGTGCGACCCGCAACGCCTCGATGCGCGCCGCCTCTCCTTGATGACGTGCGAGCGCGCCACCATAGAGTTGATAGAGCCCGCCCAGCGACAGGGCGAGAATGGCGAAGGCAACCAGCACCTCCATCAGCGTGAAGCCGAGGTCGTTGTCCCGGCGATCACTCATCGATGACGCTCGCGCGTCCGAGCAGCCAATCGATCCTGACCTTGCGCGACTGCCCGGCGCGGGTCAGCCGGACCTCGCCGCCCGTCGAGCTGCCGTCGGCGAAGAAACGAATGCCGCCCAGCGTCGCGCTCCGGCGCTCGGGCGCGGCGGCTGTCAGCTCCAGCGCAATGCCGGTATCAAGTATCGTCTCGGCCCCGTGCCCCTCGATCCACAGCTTCCGCTTGCCGGCATCGAGCATCAGCACCGTGTCCCGGCTGCTCTGGAGGGCGAGCAGGCGGGCTCGCCGGGCCTCAGTGGCAATGTCCTGCGCGGCAGTCGTCAAAGACAGGCCGGCGGGCGTTCCCAGCGTGAGCCGCAGCGCAAGCCCACCAACCATCGCCAGGATCGCCAGCACCACCATCAACTCGAGCAGCGAAAACCCTGCATCATCGGCGAAGGCTGTCCGGGCCCGCGTCCTCATTTGAGCGCCAGATCGTTGATGCTGAGGATGGCGTCGATCACCGACAGCATCAGCCCGCCGACACCGAGGCCAATGACCAGTGTCAGCAGCGGCGTCACCAGCGCGAGCGCCCGCTCCATCTGCCGGTGCACGTGGGCGTCCGACATCTCGGCCACCCGCGCCAACACCTCGCCAAGCTGGCCCGTCGCCTCGCCGGCCGCGACAAGCTGACTGGCCACCGCCGGAAACACCTTGGCCTCTTGCATGGCGGCCCGGAGCGTGGTGCCGCCGGCAACCTCCTCCGACATACCAGCAACGGCCGCGACGAACACCCGGTTCTTGACCACCGCCTTGGTGATGCCGAGCGCGGCCAGAATGGGCACGCCGCCTTTGAGCAGCGCCGCCATGGCGCGGGCAAAGCGAGCGGTCTCGAGCTTGGCGATCAGCCCTCCAATGCCCGGCAGCCGCAGCAGAAGCGTGTCGAGCGAAGCGCGCATCCGCTCGTTTTTCAAGAGGGCCACGATGATCAGCGCAAAGGCAACGGCCGCCAGTGCCGACACCAGCCACTGCTCGACGATCACCCATCGGAGCGTGAGCAGCGCCTGGATGATGGCCGGCGGCGCGGCACCGGAACCCTCGAACAGCGGCACCAATGTTGGCACCAAGGCAAGCACGATGAGGGCCACGGCGCCGAGCGCGGTTGCGAGCAGGATCGCCGGATAGACTAGCGCGGATGTGAGCCGGGCGCGAAGCTCGCCCGCCCGCTCCAACTGCGCCGCCAGATGCAGGAGCGACGCCTTCAGCGTTCCACTCGCTTCGCCAGCCTTGATGAGGCTGATATAGGCGGCATCGAATGTACCGGGCATGGCCGTCAGGGCTTCAGACAAGCTGCGGCCGCGAACGATCTGATCGCGAAGTCCGGCCGCCAGACGCCGCTGCGCGCGTCCGGCGCCATCGCTCGCCAAGGTTCTCAATGACACATCCAAGGGCAGCTCGGCACCGACAAGGGTCGCCAACTCGCGTGTGAACAGCGTCAAGTCGCGCGCACGGACGCCGGAGGCACCGAAAACGTCTCGCGCCCACCAAGGATGCTCGGTTGCCAGTCCGCTACCAGCCTCGGAGGCCGCGAAGGGGTAGAGCCGGCGCGCGAACAATTGCTCGTAAGCCGCTTCCCGGCTCGACGCCTCGATGCGCCCCTCGATGAGCGCGCCGTCGTCGTCATAGGCCTTGTACGCGAACACCGCCATCGACTACTCGCGCTCCTATTTCGCCAGCTGCGTTGCGAGCAGCACCTCCTCCAGGATGGTCTCGCCCGCCTCGACCCGCCGGACGCCGTCAGCATACATCCCCCGCATGCCCGAGGCCACCGCGGCCGCCTCCAACGCCACCTCGTCCTGGCGCGCGAGAATGCCGTCGCGGACCGGTTGCGTGACCGGCAGCAGCTCCATGATGGTCGTGCGGCCGGCAAAGCCCGAGCCGCTGCATTTGGGGCAGCCGACGATCCGCCGCGCGGGCGCGCTGCAGGCCGGGCAGAGCTTGCGGATGAGCCGCTGCGCGAGCACGCCGCGCAAGGTCGAGGCCAGCAGAAACGGCTCGACGCCCATATCGATCAGTCGCGTGATGGAGGCCGCCGCGCTGTTCGTGTGCAGCGTCGAGAGCACGAGATGGCCGGTCAGCGAGGCCTGCACGGCGATCTCGGCCGTCTCGAGGTCGCGGATCTCGCCGACCATGATGATGTCGGGGTCCTGGCGGAGCAGCGAGCGCAAGGTCGCCGCGAAGGAGAGCCCGATCTTCGGCTGCACCTGGATCTGATGGATGCCGGCGAGTTGATACTCGATCGGGTCCTCGACGGTGAAAATCTTACGATCGACTTTGTTGAGGATGGACAGCGCCGCATAAAGCGTCGTCGTCTTGCCGCTGCCCGTCGGGCCGGTGACGAGCAGGATGCCGTTGGGTTGAGCCAGCAGCTCGCGGAACGCGGCCTCGACATCGCTCGCAAAGCCGAGCGCGGGGAATTCCAAGGCCACCGCCGAGCGGTCGAGCACGCGCAACACGATGCCCTCGCCGTAGAGCGAGGGCATGGTCGACACGCGGAAATCGATTTCGCGGCCGCGCACGGCGAGCTTGATGCGGCCGTCCTGCGGCAGGCGGCGCTCGGCGATGTCGAGGCGCGCCATGATCTTCAGCCGCGAGGTGACGGCCGCATGCATGGCGCGCGGCAGGCTCTCGGTTTGCTCCAGCCGGCCGTCGCGGCGGAAGCGCACGCGCAGGTGGTCCTCCTGCGGCTCGACATGGATGTCGGAGGCGCGGCGCTCGACGGCACGCGCGATCATGTCGGCGACGAAGCGGATGACGGGCGCCTCGCTGGCGATGTCCTTCAGCCTCTCGACGTCGTCGGCGTCGCTGGCGTCAGAGGCTTCGGGCGTGCCGTCGAGGCGGGCGCTTGTTTGGGGCAAGCCATAGAGGCGCGCGAAGGCGGCCTCGAAATCGGAAGAGGCGGTGACGGCGCGGTCGATCTCGAGGCCAGTCAGATAGCCGATCGAGCGCACGGCATCGTCGTTGAAGGGATCGGCCATGGCGAGCGTGAGACGCTTGCCGGCGAGCGCGATGGGCATGAGGCGTGCGCGGGCGAGGAAATCGGAGGGGAGCGTGTCGGCGAGGAGCGCGGTTTCGGGGAAGGCGGCGGCATCCGCGAGCGGCAAGTCCAGCACATGGGCGATCGCCTGGGCGAGCGCACGCTCCGGGACAATGCCGAGCTCAGTCAGCACGCGGTCGAAGCGCTCGCCGGTCTTCCCCTGCGCCCGCCTTGCCCGCGACAGCGCCGCCTCGTCCGCAAGGCCGGCGTGGGCGAGGGCGGCCGAGAGGCTGGCGATGAAGGTGTCGGGTGTCGCGTCCATTGGGGGTATTAGAGCAGGTTTGCGGCAGCGTCGGGAGTGGGGAGCATCGTTTCGAACGAGCGCCGCTCGGCCGAAATCGAAAGTGCGAATAGTTCTGGAAAGCACCGACCCGATTCGAAACCATCAGCGAGATGCAAACTGTTCTTGACACCTTCCTGATCCACTACAATATCCGCCGTCCCCACCAGGGACGCGGCATGAACGGGCGAACCCCGGCCGCCGTCTTCGCCGCCGGATTGCCGGGTGCCAAACTGAAAAGGAGGTCGAGCGAAAAATCGACACGCCTGCCCAAACCGCCGCCACCTGACCTGCCTCACTGCGCGGCGACTGTCAGGCGATTGCAGCTCTCGTACAGCCAACAAAATCTCCGATGAACGCGTCTGCAAGTCAATCAATTTCCTCGATCTAAGCCTTTCCGGTTATTCTGAGCGAGAAAGAGGAGTATCTGCCAGATCGCAAAGTAAGATTTCCCGGTCTCCATAGACAGCTCCAGCTGCTCTCCCGATCGATGCTCCACCGACAGATCACTGAGTTGACCTTTGTTAACACTGCCAAAACCGACTGATCTCACACCTACCACATCTCGAAGTGACGCGCTCCAATGCTCAGTCACAAGCCGGCATGTTGTCAATAGACAATATCCAGACGTAGACACAGAAAGAATCAAAGGACGTTCATTTTCACCAATCACAGCACGGCCTGACAGTTTTTCGCGCGTAGTTTCGTCCCAATCTATCCATAGCCGTGTCGCTGCACTCTTTCCATTTTTTCGCTGAAAGATTGCTACAACAACATCACTCACATCGTTTTTGAAATCTGACATCAGAAGTCCTTAGATAACACTATGGTATCTCTATTTACTCTGTCTATCCTGTAGCCAAACCGCGCCGCAAAATTATCAGACATTTTGGAGAATCCTTCGTTGATAATGTGAGACCCCATGATGCTTATTCTTTTCGCTCCCGCTGCTTTTGCTTCCGTTTCAAAACTGCTCAACAATGAATTCAAACTTTTGACGCTTGGTTTGTTTGTCGCAAGTCCTACAACATTAACGTTGAACGTTGTTCCAACAAGTCCACTATTGCCCCATACGTCGTATCCATTGATATTTTTTATTGTTGCTCGAAAATGGGGATCTGTAAAGACCGATTCAAAAGTAGCCACCGCAGTTGAACTGGCGGCGGACACTGCGTCATCGGCCGTCGACGTGAATAGGCCTTTGAGCGCTCCCCACCCGGCCTTCAGCCCCGCCCATCCGGCTTTGAGGCCTGCCTTGATGCCGAATCCGCCCGTTGCGAGGTCTATTGGATCGAAAATGCCGATGTCATCGCCAATCGCATCGGGACTCGACCACCCTTCGGGCCCTGGTGTGCCAAAGGTGTTGAGACCGATTGTCGGGCTGCCACTATCAGGTCAGATCTCAGAGCCC
>JANNSX010000183.1:0-8330 GCA_031403155.1 Hyphomicrobiaceae bacterium | reverse complement strand
GATGCATCGAAGACGGGCGACCGCCGGTCGCCCCTACACCATAGAGCCCATCGCTCCCATGGCCAAGAAATCGACCGTCTATGTCTGCCAGAGCTGTGGCGCGGTTAGCCCGCGCTGGAGCGGCAAGTGTGCGGCCTGCGAAGCCTGGAACACGCTCGTCGAGGAAGTAGCGGCGACAAGCGTTCCGGGCGTGCCGAAATCGCGCGCCAAGGGAAAGGGGCTCGTGCTCGAAACCCTCGAGGGCGGCACCGACGATGCGCCGCGGCTGCCCACGGGCATCACTGAGCTCGATCGCGTCACGGGTGGCGGGCTGGTCGCGGGCTCCGCCATCCTCATCGGCGGCGAGCCCGGCATCGGTAAGTCCACGCTCTTGCTGCAGGCGGCCGCGGCCGTCGCCCAGAAGGGCGGCAAGGCGCTCTACTTCACGGGCGAGGAGGCCGCCGCACAGGTACGGCTTCGCGCCGAGCGGCTCGGCTGCGCCAAAGCCCCCGTCGGCCTCGCCGCCGAGAGCAATCTCGCCAACATCCTGTCGACACTGGATGCCGAGCGCGGCGCGCATCTCGTCATCGTCGACTCCATCCAGACGCTGTGGTCGGATGGGCTTGAATCCGCGCCCGGCACCGTCGCGCAAGTTCGCGGCGCGACGCAGGCGCTGATCCGCCACGCCAAGCACACCGGCGCCGCCCTCCTCCTCGTCGGCCACGTGACCAAGGATGGCCAGATCGCCGGCCCCAAGGTGGTCGAGCACATGGTCGACACCGTGCTCTACTTCGAGGGCGACCGGGGCCAGCCCTACCGGATCCTGCGCGCCATGAAGAACCGCTTCGGTCCGACGGATGAGATCGGCGTGTTCGAAATGGTGTCGGAGGGCTTGCGCGAGGTCGCCAACCCATCGGAGCTGTTCCTCGGCGACCGTCAATCGATGCATCCAGGCGCCGCCGTCTTTGCTGGCGTCGAGGGCTCCAGGCCGATCCTGGTAGAGATCCAGGCGCTGGTGACGCCGTCCTCCCTCGGCACGCCGCGCCGGGCCGTCGTCGGCGCCGACCACAGCCGCCTCGCCATGCTGCTCGCCGTGCTGGAAGCCCGTTGCCGGATCGTGCTGGCGACCCACGATGTTTACCTTAACGTCGCCGGGGGCTTACGCATTGCCGAACCGGCATCCGATCTGGCGGCCGCCGCCGCCCTCGTCTCCTCGCTTTCCGGCCTCGCGCTCCAGCCGGACACCCTCTACTTCGGCGAGGTCAGTTTGTCGGGTGCCATCCGCCCGGCCGCTCAGGGGACGCTGCGCCTCAAGGAGGCCCAGAAGCTCGGCTTCCGCCGGGCCGTCATTCCGGCCGCCGGCGACATCGATACCAAGGCCGTCCGGCTTGACTTGCAGCGGATATCGCATTTGAAACAGCTGGCCGAGATAATAGGGTAGGTTTCAGGGGGCAGGGGTCAGGGGTCAGGGATCAGGGGTCAGGGACTTTCAGAACGCCGGGGAGCCATCGCGCGCCATTCGCGAGCGAGCCCCCGAAACCTGATCCCTGGAACCTGGTCCCTGAAGCCTGCCCCTCCTTCTGCCGCCGATCCGCCGGAATCGTGGTAGAGACGTTGGTGTTGGTGTGACTTGCCCTCGCCCGGAGAATTGCCGGCGATGGCCAGGTAGCGGTTAGGTTTGAGAGGACGGATACGATGGTTGGGCCGTTGACCTATCTGGATTTGGGACTGCTCGGCATCTGCCTCCTTTCGGGGCTGCTCGCCATGTACCGGGGGCTGACGCGAGAAGCGCTCTCCATCATCTCATGGGCGCTGGCGGCGCTGGCGACGCTCTACTTCGTCGCCTATCGCTCCGACATGGCCGTCAGCCTCGCCGAGGACTACGGGCAATCGCCGCTCGTGATGAAGATCGCCATCGGCGTCGCCATCTTCATCGTCGTGCTGGTGATCGTGCATTTCATTACGATCCGTTTCTCCGACTCGGTGCTCGAGAGCCGGGTCGGCATGATCGACCGGATCTTGGGTTTTGGCTTCGGTGCCGTCCGCGGATTCCTGCTTGTCGTCATCGGCTACCTCTTCGCGAACTTCTTGTTCGAGGAGAAGATCATGCCGCCCTGGGTGAAAGAGGCGCAGGCCTTCCCCTACATCAAGGACACCGGAACCAGTCTGCAAGCCGCGTTGTCCGGCATCCTTCCGGAAGACCTGAAACTCCCGGGTCTCGGAGGGGGTGGCGAGAGCCAGGGCGGAGAAGCGACCGGCGAGGTGCCCCCCGAGGGCACCGAAGAGCCGGCGGTTCCCGCTGAGGGGACCGAAGGCACGGACGGCCAAAGCGGGTAGCGCCCCGGCTTTGCCGGCATCCGGCGGCGAATGGGCAACTATTCGGCGGGTGCCAACGGTCTTCCTGTCGCAGTCCACTAGCGTTTGCCCAGACGTTTCGGTAACCCGGGTGTTGTCTTTTCGCTTGGAGCACGCTCTGCCGGCAAACCGGCTTCCATCCCGTCCTTCGCCGGGACAAGCTTTCGCCGGTACGTGCTCCGGGCCCCATCGGAGGCCCGCCATGGCGACCTACGACGACGACCGGCTCCGCGAGGAATGCGGCGTCTTCGGCATCTTCCGGCATCCGGATGCGGCAGCGCTGACCGCACTCGGCCTCCACGCCCTCCAGCATCGCGGGCAAGAGGCATGCGGCATCGTCACCTTCAACAAGGGCCAATTCCACGCCGAGCGCCATACGGGCCGCGTCGGCGACAATTTCGACAAGCCGGCCGTGCTCGCCCGCCTGCCCGGCGACAGCGCCATCGGCCATAACCGCTACTCGACGACCGGCGAGCCCTCGCTGCGCAACGTCCAGCCCCTCTTTGCTGATCTTGCCGCAGGTGGCTTCGCCATCGGTCACAACGGCAATCTGACGAATGCGCTCACCATCCGGCGCGGCCTCGTCGCCGAGGGCGCCATCTGCCAGTCGACGACCGACACCGAGGTGATCCTCCACCTCATCGCCCGCAGCCAGAAGACCAACGCCGCCGAACGCTTTATCGACGCCATCCGGCAGGTCGAGGGTGGCTATGCCTTCGTGGCGCTGACGGTCGACCGCATGCTCGCCGCCCGCGATCCGCTGGGCATCCGTCCGCTGGTCCTCGGCAAGCTCGATCAGAGCTATGTGCTGGCGTCGGAGACCTGCGCGCTCGACATCGTCGGCGCCAAGTTCATCCGCGAGATCGAGAACGGCGAGGTGGTCGAGATCTCCGACGGCGGCATCGCCTTCCACCGTTTCGCGCCGGCCCGCAAGCCTCGCCCCTGCATCTTCGAATACATCTACTTCTCACGGCCGGACTCATTCGTCGGCGGCAAGTCGGTCTACGACATCCGCAAGGAGATGGGCCGCCAGCTCGCCCGCGAATCCTGCCCCGACGCCGATGTCGTAGTGCCGGTGCCGGACTCTGGTGTTCCCGCCGCGCTCGGCTTCGCGCAAGCTTCCGGCATCCCCTTCGAGCACGGCATCATCCGCAACCACTATGTCGGCCGCACCTTCATCCTGCCAGCCCAGGCCCAGCGCCAGATCGGGGTGAAGATGAAGCACTCGCCCAATGTCAGCGTGGTCAAGGGCAAGCGCGTCATCCTCATCGACGACAGCATTGTGCGCGGCACCACCTCGACGAAGATCGTCGACATGGTGCGGGATGCGGGGGCGACCGAAGTGCACCTGCGCATCGCCTGCCCGCCGATCACGCATCCCGACTTCTACGGCATCGACACACCCGATCGCGACAAGCTGCTTGGCGCCACGCATGACCTCGAAGGCATGCGCCAGTTCGTCCGCGCCGACAGCCTCGCCTTCCTCTCGCTCGAGGGCCTCTACGCGGCGCTGGGCGAGACGGGTCGCAACGATAAGAGCCCGCAATTCACCGACCACTGCTTCACCGGCGATTACCCGACAAGGCTGGTCGATCGCGAGGGCCTGCCGGTGTCACGCCAGCTGTCGCTGCTGGCGGAGGCGAGTTGACCGGACACTCCAGCCGCCGCCACGTCCCAGTTGTGGTGGCAAGGCCTAACCGGTTGCATCCTCATGCCGGTGTGTATGATGCATGTCCGGCACATGTGGATGCTTGTGGCGCATCCGCTCGTGCCGGTGCAGATGCGTGTGCGGTTCGCCCGGAGTATCGTCAGGGGTGTGCGCATGCTGGTGGTGTTCGTCGTGCACGTGACGGTGGGAATGCTCGAGCGGCTCGTGCTTGTGCTCGTGATCATGGACCTCGGTCAGATGCAGCCCAACGCCGATGGCCATGAGCAGTCCGGCGAGAGCCAGTTGCAAGGTCACCGGTTCGCTCAGCAGGAGGACGGCGGCAATGGCGCCCATGAAGGGGGCTGTCGAATAGTAGGCGCCCGTGCGGGCCGTGCCGAGATGGCGCAGCGCCAGGATGAAGAGCGCGAGGCTCATGCCGTAGCCGAAAACGCCGACGAGCCCGGCCACCGCCAGCGGCCCGGCCTCTGGGAAGGAGCCGCCGAGCGATAATCCCAGCACCAAATTGACCGGACCGGCAATCAAACCCTTGAGCTCGACGATCTGCAGCGGGTCGGCCAGCGAGACTTTCCGGGTCAGATTGTTGTCGAGCCCCCAGGCGATGCACGCGCCCACGATTGCGAGCGGTCCGATGAGCCCGGCCAATGTCGGCGTGCCGGTCCAGGAGAGGACAACGGCGCCGGCGACGAGGCAGGCCATGCCAATGGCGATCCTCCGGTCGAAATTCTCGTGGAAGACGAACCAGGCGAGAAGCGCCGTTGCGACCCCCTCGAGGGTGAGCAGGAGCGAGGCGGCGGCGGCGTCCGTCCGGGCGAGCCCCGTCATGAGTAGCACCGGCCCGATCACGCCTCCGGCCACGATTGCAGCGGCAAGCCAGGGCACGTCGGAGCGGACGAGTGACGCTTCGGCGGCGGGCCCGTCCATCAGGCGGGACCGGAGCACGCGCCTCAAGACCGCGGCCCCAATGCCGGCGCCGCAATAGAGCAATCCCGCCAGCACCGCCGGCTCTATGGAGCCCAGGAGCGCCTTGGCGGCTGGAGTAGAAACACCGAAGAGGGCTGCGGACAGAAGGGCGAGCGCGACGGCATGACGGTTCATGGGATGACCACAGGCGGCGACGTTTCAACCGATCTCTTAAGTCACGGCCGCCGGCAATACCAGACTGTCTGTTGTACCGGCTCGGGCAGGTCCAGGGCGGCCTCATCCGCGACCTCGCACAAGACATCCGCGCCGGCACGTCGGCTTGTTGCGGGTCGCCCTGAGCCCCGGCGCGCTGCACGCGCTGACGCCGGGCCACGGCAATGCGGCGCTGCTGGCGGCCCTGCTCCATGTCGTTTCCGGCATCGGCCTTCGCTGTTGAGCTGACCCTCGCAAACTCTCCAGGATCATGCCTGGGTGAGCAGTTGCGTTTCCGCTCTCAAGAAGGCAAGGCATGGGCAAGACTATTTCCGCCTTGCCTTCAAACCCCAAAAGGAAACGCCATGCCGAAGAAGGTCGTGAAGACGAAGTCACTCTCCTACCTGCCGCTGCCCAACTATCCCTATTCGTCGGGAACCACCGCCAACGGCCTCGTCTATACCTCGGGCCTCGTCGCCTGGGACGAGAACAACAAGCTCGTGGGCCCCGGCGATGTGAAAGCGCAGACGCGGCAGGTCTTGAAGAATCTGCTCGCCGTGCTCGCAGCGGCGGGCGCCACCACCGATGACGTGCTGAAGTGCAACGTCTATCTCTCGGACATCCGCTTCTTCAACGACATGAACTCCGAGTACAAGAAGGTCTTCAAGAAGGACCCGCCGGCGCGCACGACCGTGCAGGCGCCTCTCGCCGAGCCCGAGATGCTGGTCGAAATCGAGTGCGTGGCGTTCATCGGCAAGCTCGCTTCATAGGCCCGGCTGTCCGATACCGGCAACGTCCCATCCGCCCACCCCGCTTTTGGCCTAAATTGCGACAACAGCCCGGGATTATGCTAGGAGGGACGGGCCGTTAGCCCTCCGGGGCCCGGCCAAGATCGCGCGGGCGCTCCTATGCCCGGTCCCAGCAGACGGAGAGGCGTACCATGAGACGTGTCGCAACGGCCGCCGCGGGCGGGCTCATCCTGGGCTTGAGCGCGCTCCCCGCCCTCGCCAACCAGATCAACACGGGCGGCGAGACGGGCGCCTATCACTCGACCTTCTGCCCGCAGCTCGAGGGGCAGCTCAAGAAGGCGAAGTTCGACTACACCTGCACGACTTCGGAAGGCAGCCGCGAGAACATCCAGCGCGTCATTGGCGATCCCTCGCAGATCGCCTTCTCCCAGCTCGACGTGTTTGCGCTGGAGAAAAGCATCTATGGCGGCGATGATCTCTTCAAGGTCATCCGATCCGATCTCGGTCGCGAGTGCCTGTTCTTCGTCAGCCGCAATCCGGAGTTTACCAGCTTCGGCGACATCGCCTCCTTCGCCGACCAGATCCGTTTCATCCTGCCGCCGGCGAAAAGCGGCGTGACGGGCACCTTCGAATTCCTGCAGCAGATCGATCCCGACGGGCTCGGGCGCGCCCGCAACATCACCTATGCCGACAGCGCCGACGAGGCGATCGACTTGGCGCTCGGCTCCGAGGACACCGTGACGCTCGTCGTCCAGTTCCCGGACCCGAAGAATGCCCGCTTCAAGAGCATCCAGGAGCAGGAAGGCAACATCATCCCCGTCATCGACCGCAACATCCTTCGCCAGGAGATCGGCGGCCAGAAGGTCTACTTCGCCGAGGAGACCGAGATCTCGATGCCGAAGTGGAACAAGTCGGCGGAGAAGGTCGTCACCTCCTGCACGCCGATGGTGCTGTTCACCGGCACGCCCGAGCGCGTCGATGAAGGCAACATGCGCAAGGATCAGGAAGACCTCATCAAGACCATCGAGGCCCTGAAGGCCGACGACCTGCAGCCGAAGCAAGGCTTCTTCTCCAAGCTCTGGAAGAAGACGAAGGAGATTTCGGCCAAGAGCGTCGAGAAGATGGTGGAAGTCTCCGACAAGGCGCGCGAGAAGGCGAAGCCGACGCTCGACAAGGCGATGGAGCGCGCCAAGGAGATGCGCGACCAGGCGGCCGAGGGCGCCAAGGAGCTGATCGACGAGGCGAAGAAGAAGATGGGGACGGAGACGGAGAATTGACGGCGACCAATGGGCCCATTGCCCGAAGTCGACCAACGCGACTATGCGGTGGAGCGCCACCTCACATTCCGTCATGCCCGCGAAGGCGGGCACCCAGTCAAGCCTGATGGACGCACTGCCTCCACCGCACGACAATGCCCAGTATGACATGGCTAGGCGATCGCCATCCGCGCGGAGCACGGCTACGCCATGAAGCAGCCGTGACGGGGGCGGGGGCTTGGCCCGGTCGTCTTAGTTTTGTTCGTCGGAGCCCTCATGTCCCACCGCCCCTTTGCCGGCCGCACTGCGCTCGTCACCGGCGCCTCGCGCGGCATCGGCCGGGCGTTGGCGCTGGCGTTGGCGGACGCGGGCGCGCATGTGGTGGCGGTGGCCCGAACGAAGGGGGCGCTCGAGGAGCTCGACGACGAGATCAAGGCGCTGGGGAGCTCGGCGACGCTCGTGCCGCTGAACCTCGTGCACGGCGACAAGCTCGATCAGCTCGGGCCATCGCTATATCCCCGCTTCCAGCGCCTCGACATGCTGGTGGCGGCGGCCGGTATGCTCGGACCGCTTTCGCCGCTGGCGCATGTGAAGACCGAGGATTGGACGCGGCTGATGGAGGTGAACTTGACCGCCAACTGGCGGCTGATCCGGACGCTCGACCCGCTGCTGCGGCTGGCCCCGGCCGGTCGCGCGGTGTTTGTCACCTGCGCGGCGGCCCGTACACCGGAAGCCTATTGGGGCCCCTATGCGGCTTCAAAGGCGGGGCTCGAGGCGCTGGTGAAGAGCTACGCCGCCGAGGTCGCCAACACGAGTGTCCGCGTGAACCTCCTCGATCCGGGCGTGGCGCGAACGAAATTGAGGCAGCAGGCGTTTCCCGGTGAGTTGTCAAGCACGCAGCCCGATCCGGCGCGGCTCGGACCGGTGGTGGTCGAGATGCTGTCGGAGGCGTTCACGGACAACGGCGCGGTCGTCGAGGCGCCAGCGCATCGGGCGTATCTGTAGGGGCGACCGGCGGTCGCCCGCCAACGGCCTGAATGGCAGTGACTTCCCGTCTTGTGACCGCCCTTCGCCCCACCATCCCCGCTACGCTCCGCTTGCGGGAAGAGAAAGACAGCGCCCGCGCCGACTGGCGGGCGACCGCCGGGCGCCCCAACAGAAAAATATCCAAGCCCTCGAACGCCGGCTCGACATGCGCCGCGAGCGAGG
>JANNSX010000182.1:0-12250 GCA_031403155.1 Hyphomicrobiaceae bacterium | reverse complement strand
GCGGCGTCGCGAGACCTCATACCAGATGGCGCAGACGATCGTGATGCCGATGAGGATCAACGCCAGCGCATTGATAGTGGGCGTGATGCCACTTCGGACTTTAGAGAACACATAGACCGTCAGGGTATCGGAGGCGCCGCGCGTGAACAGCGTCGTGTTGAAGTTCTCGACCGACTGGAAGAAGGCGATGATCGCGGCGGCTCCAATCGCCGGATAGAGATGCGGGAGCAGCACACGGCGGATCACTTGCCAGTAGCTCGCGCCCAGATCGAGGGCCGCCTCCTCGAGGCCGCGATCGAAGCTCTGCAGCCGCGCCAGCACGAGCAGCATCACGAAGGCCGAAATGAACGAGGCCTGGCCGAGGGCCGAGAGGTGAAGTCCGGCTGGCACGGGTGACCATTTGAAAGCCATTTCGGAGCCGAGCGGGATGCCGCCGGAAAGCCATTGTCCCAGAACCGCGAACGATCCCAAGTCCGCTGATACACCGGTCGCGATGTCGCGAATCTCGAGTGCGGGAATGTAAATGCCGTACCAGAACAGCAACGTCGAGATGCCGATGACGGCGCCCGGCGTCAGCAGCGGCGCCACCATGATGCCGTAGAGCACGGTGCGGAACCGCCCGTCGAGACTGTTGATGAGGATCGCGGCCGCCGTACCGATCGGTACGGAAAGTGCCACCACGGCGACGGCCACGAAAAAGGTGTTCAACGTTGCGAGCCAGATCCGCTTGTCATTGAACAAATCGACGAACCAGCGGTCCGTGAAGCCGACCCAGGGATAGACCGAGGGGAAGGCCGAGTCGTTGAGCGCCGCGCCGCCCATGACGACGAGCGGTACGAGCAGATAGAGGACGAAGATCGCCGTGTAGATGTGAAGGGCCCAGTTGCCGCCCTTGTTGTCGCTCATGCCGCGGTCCCCTACTTGGCGATGTCGGCGAGGCTGACGCGGAAGACCCGCATCATCAGCGTCACGAAGACGATACAGAGCAGCAACAGCAGGAAGGCGTAGGCCGCACCCGTATTCCAATCCTGGCTGCCGAAGAAGCGCTCCTGGATCACCTCCGTGAACCACTGCGACTGCGGCGACCCGAGGATGGTCGGCACCAGCAGCGAGCCCGCCGAAAGCATGAACACCATGACTGCACCAGAGGCGATGCCGGGTTTGGCATGCGGCAGGATCACGCGCCAATGCGTGCGCCAGGACGATGCGCCGAGGTCGCGCGCGGCCTCGATCTGATTGGTCTCCAGCGACTGGATGGCGTTGTAGATCGGGAACAGCATGAAGAGGAGATAGACGTAGACCAGGCCGAAGATGACGCTGTTGTAGCCGGTCACCCAGCGGATCGGCTCGTCGATGATGCCGATGCCGGTGAGCGCGAAGTTGAGCGGGCCTTTGAGGGCCAGAATGATGAACCAGGCGAAGGAGCGCAGGATCTCGCTGACCCACAGCGGGATCAGGATCAGCAACAGGAGTGTCGACGTATTCTTCGGGTTGGCGACCTTCGCCAGATAGTAGGCGATGGGGTAGGTGACGAGGAATGAAAGGGCCGTCGTCAGCGAGCTGAACAGAATCGTGTGTACGAACACCTGAATGCGGATCGGGGCCTGAAACGGCATCAGCAACGGTTGCCAGGCGAAGGGCAGCCAGAGCTTCCAGTCGGTCGGATCGGAAACGGCGCTAGCGTAGTTCTCGAGTGTGTAGACGTCGCGCGGCCCGCCCATCTCGGCGAGCGGCAGGAACAGCCGGAACGAGCTCTCGAACAGATAGATGTTGGGCAGGATGACGAGGACCAGCAGCCAGAACCCGGTCAGCCCGACGAACAGCGCGGTGAGGCCACGGCCATAGCGGCGAAACAGCTCGCTCATGTCGTGGTCTCGCGTGCCGCGACATCGCCGGTCAGCAGTTTTGCCCGATCCGAGTCGAAGGTGAGATGCAAGTTCTTGCCGATCGGGGGCACCGGCGTCACGCCGTCATTGCGCGTCTCGACGGACAGGTGCTGCCCCGTCGCGTCGGTCACGCCGACATTGATGAAATTGCCTTCGAAGGCGACATCCGTCACCTGCACGGGGATCGCGTTGGCGCTGCCGTTCGCCTGTTCGACGAGACGGCAATGCTCCGGCCGCACGAACAGGCGGGCCGTCGTGGCCTTGCCGACATCCGGCCCGAGCGTCGCCCGGAACGCGCCGACACCGGTTTTGAACAGCGCGGTGGTGCCGCTTAACTCCGAGATCTCGCCCGAGAAAATGTTGTTCTCGCCGACGAAGGAGGCGACGAAGCCGTTCACGGGGTTGTTGTAGATTTCCTGCGGCGTCGCCACCTGCTGCAGCTTGCCCTGCGACATGACTCCCACGCGGTCGGACATCGCGAGCGCCTCGCCCTGGTCATGGGTGATGTAGATGAAGGTGACATTGGTGCGCTTCTGAATGCTCCTGAGCTCGGCGCGCATATGCTGGCGGAGTTTCAGGTCGAGAGCCGACAGCGGCTCGTCCAACAGCATCACCTTCGGCTCGACCGCCAGCGCGCGGGCGATGGCCACGCGTTGCTTCTGGCCGCCGGAGAGCTGACTGATCCGCTTGTCGGCGGCATCCGGCAGATCGACGAGCCGCAGCAGCTCCTCGGCCTTGGCGCGCCGCGTCTCCTTGTCGATGCCCCTGACCTCGAGGCCAAAGGCGATGTTCTCCCAGACCGGCATCAGGGGAAAGAGCGCGAGGTTCTGAAAGATCAGGGCGGTGGGCCGCAAGTTCGGCCGGATGCCCAGCATGTCCTGGCCGCCAAGCCTCACCTGGCCTTCACTCGGATCGATGAAACCCGAGATCATCCGCAAGATCGTGGTCTTGCCGCAACCCGAGGGTCCAAGGAACGAGAAGAACTCGCCCGGCTTGATGGTGACGGTCGCACGGTCGACCGCGCGAAATTTCCCGAAATCGGCGGATACGCCGTCGAGCTCGACGCTAGCGCTCATTGTTGTGCAGCTCTTTCCCCAAGACTTCAGCTCACAACGCTAGCCTTACCTTGCATTGCACTCAACGAAAAAAAAACGCCGGGCCCCGAAGGACCCGGCGTCTTGGTAACAGTCCAGCCAAAGCTTACGCGGCCTTCCACTTGTCGGCATACTCGCCGCGCAGCTTGATGAACCAGGCCTGCTGCTCCGGCCACCACCACAGCTTGGTGACGGCGTCGCCCGGCAGCGCGGCGTTGTAGTAGTCCTTCACCTCCGGGCTCAACAGGTCGATGCCGCCCTTGGCAATGGGATTGGCCCCGAAGGCACTCGCCCAGGCAGCCGAACCCTCGGGCGTGGCGACCCACTTGGCGAACTCGTGCGCCTGCTCGACGTTCTTGGCCTTGGCGGTGAGGCCGAAGCCCTGGTTCCAGGCGAACGCGCCTTCCTTCGGCGCGATATAGCCGAAGCCGTCAGCGCGCAGATTGTAGCCGGTCGAGTCCCAGTTCAGACCGATAAGAGCGCCGTTGGTGCGGAACGCGGCCTGGGCCTCGTTCTCACCCGCCCAGAACTGCACGACGTTCGACTTCACCTTGATCGCTTCGGCGAGCGCAATGTCCCACAGCTCCTTCATGATCGCCTCGTCCTTGTAGCCGTCGAGCCAGGGCTTCGGCAGCTTGCCCGTGCTGTCGAGATAGCGGCCCATGGCGGCGAGCGAGGAGTGGGCGCGAATGCAGACCTTGCCGGCGTTGGCCGGATCGAAGAGATCGCCGAGGCTCGCCTTCCCGTACTCGGTCGGCCGTTCGGTCTTGTGATAGATGATCGCTTCCGTGCCCCAGACGCTCAGCACGATCATGCGCTTGCCGTCCATCGTCGCCATCTCGCCCATGGGGCCGTCGGCGAGTCCGGGCAGGTAGTTGTCCATCGAAAGCTTGCTGAGGTCCCAGCCTTGCACGAGGCCGGCCGAGGCCCAGCCACCGATGCGGTCGACGGTCGGCTCGACGACGTCGACCGAGCCATTGTCGAGCGCGAGCTTGGCCTGCGCCTGCATGGTGTCCTGATCAGGTACCTCGGTGAAGTTCACCTGAATGCCGGTCTTCTCCTTGAACATCGGGAAGACCTTGGCGGCGAGATCCGGATAACCGGCCCAGCCCATGAAATTTAGCTCGCCCGAGGAGGCGAGGGCCGAGCGCGAGAGGATGGCAGGCGCGAAAACGGCGCCGGCGGCGAATGCAGCCGATCCCTTCAGGATCGCGCGGCGATCGACGCCCGGCTTCTTGATCTTGGACATTGAGTTCTCCCAAACGGTGACTTTGATTGATCCTCGATCCCTGGTGGGAATCTCGGAGGACTAAGCTTCACGATACCCTGATGCGCCGGCGGCCTGGGGCGGCCGCTCTTGTCTCTAACCGGGTTTATCGCCCGGCGGCTTGGCCGCCGTCAACGGGCAGGCCCTCGCTCACGATCCCCTTATGTTGACTTCGTGACGGCGGTTTGACGGCCGCCGCCTCGATTCACCGAAAAATGACCCGATCAGGCGACCTCGTCCTTCAAGGTGTCCCTGATCTTCATCATCATCTCGTCGATGTGGCTCTTCTCGGCCACCAGGGGCGGGGCGATGCAGGCCGTGTCGCCCGTCCATTTGATGTGCAAGCCGTTCCAGAACATCTTCTTCTGCAGCTCGTTGCCCCTGAGGCCCGGCGCTTTGCCCGGCTTCACGTCGAAGGCGCCGAACAGGCCATAGCCGCGGATGTCGGTGACGAGCGGGTTGTCCCGCAGGCTCCAGAGCTGATCCAGGAAGTAGGGCGAGAGCTTCGCCGCTTTCTCGAACAGCTTCTCCTTCCGGTAGATCTCCATGGTGGCGAGGCCGGCGGCGCAGGCGGCCGGATGGCCCGAATAGGTATAGCCGTGGAAGAACTCGATCATGCCGGGCGCGGCCTTCTCGACCACGGTGTCGTAGATCTCGTCCTTGACGGCGACGGCACCCATCGGCTGGGCGCCGTTGGTCAGGGCTTTGGCCAAGGTCATGATGTCGGGCGTGACGCCAAAGGCCTGGGCGGCGAAGGCATGGCCCAGCCGGCCGAAGCCGCAGATCACCTCGTCGAAGACGAGCAGGATGCCGTATTTGTCGCAAATCTCGCGCAGGCGCTCGAGATAGCCCTTGGGCGGCACGAGGCAGCCGGTCGAACCGGCGATCGGCTCGACGAAGACGGCGGCGATGGTGCCCGGCCCGTAGGTCATCGCGATCCGCTCGAGATCATCGGCGAGCGCGACGCCCTGATGCTCGCCCTGGCCGCGCTGGAACTTGTTCTCCGGCACATGCGTGTGCCGCATCAGCGTCACGTAGGGCATGACGCCGGGGAAGCTCTCGCGATTGCGGACGAGGCCCGAAAGCGAGACGCCGCCGATGTTGACGCCGTGATAGGCGCGCTCCCTCGAGACGAAGCGGTGGCGCTTATGATCGCCGCGGGCGCCGTGATAGGCCATCACCATCTTGATGGCGGTGTCGATCGATTCCGAACCCGAGTTCGTGAAGAACACATGGTTGATCGGATCGGGCGTCAGCTTCGCGACTTCCTTGGCGAGCGCGAAGGCGCCCGGATGGCTCATTTGGAAGGGGGCGGAATAGTCGTTCGTCAGCAGCTGCTTGTGGACCGCGTCGGCGATTTCCTTGCGGCCATGCCCGGCGGCGACGTTGAAGAGCGCCGAGGAGGCGTCGAGGATTTTTCCGCCCTTGTGGTCCCAGTGGTAGCAACCTTCGCTTTTGACGATGAGGCGCGGCTCCGCCTTGAAGTCGCGGTTGCCTGAGAACGGCATCCAATGCTCTTCGAGCGAGTTGGCCGTGAATTGCGATCCGCCGAGCTCCATGGGGGGTGACCTCCGGTTGTGGGCCTTAGTTTAGGATGGGAATGCCCCAACAGCGTTCGCCATGCAAGGCGAGACGGCCGTTGCTTGCCACTTTGAGCGGTTGAAGATAGCTGTACTTCTGGCTCCACCCTAGCGCCAAGCCTATCGGCCGATTGGGACCAGAAATGCGGGAACTCCTCCTCCACTTGCAGCCGGCGGCCCAGACCAGCCTGCAATCGCAGATCCGCGAGAAGCTGGTCTCGGCCATCCTTGGCGGCCAGCTCTCCGCCGACGAACGGTTGCCGTCGAGCCGGCACATGGCGAAAGCCTTGGGCGTGTCGCGGAACACGGTCACGCTCGCCTATCAGGGCCTTATCGACGACGGCTTCCTGATCGGCAAGGAGCGCAGCGGCTACTACGTCAACGCGGAAGCCATCGACTTCAAGCGGCCCGACGCCAAGCATCCGACGGGCGCTGGCCTCGACTGGTCGCGGCGGTTGACCTCGCGCCCGAGCCGGCAGGCCAACATCTCCAAGCCGCTCGACTGGCAGACCTACACTTATCCCTTCATCTACGGCCAGGTCGATCACAACCTGTTCCCGATCAACGAGTGGCGCGAATGCTCGCGCGAGGCGCTGGGCAAGCGCTGGCTCGGCGCCTGGACGAACGATACCTGGGCGCACGACGATCCGCTCCTCGTCGAGCAGATCCGCCGCCGCATCCTGCCGCGCCGGGGCATCATGGCGGCCGACGATGAGATCCTGGTGACGCTTGGTGCGCAGAACGGGCTCTACATCGCCGCGCGGCTGCTGGCTGGCCGCGACACGCGCATCGTCATGGAGGAGCCGGGCTTCGTCGATGTCCGCAACATCTTCGAGCTGCGCTCCGACCACGTCACGCTGCAACCTGTCGATGAAGAAGGCCTCGTACTGTCGCCGGCGCTGAACGCCGCGCAGCTCGTTTTCGTGACGCCAAGCCACCAGTCGCCGACCACGGCAACCATGCCGCTCGAGCGGCGCCTCGCGCTCCTCAAGCTCGCCTCGCAACGCGATTTCGTCGTCATCGAGGACGACTACGAGTTCGAGACGAACTATGTGAACGAGCCCTGCCCGGCGCTCAAATCGCTCGATGACGAGGGGCGCGTGATCTATGTCGGCTCTTTCTCCAAGACCTTGTTTCCTGGATTGCGGCTCGGCTTCCTGGTTGGGCCCAAGGCCTTCATCGATGAAGCCAGAGCCTTGCGCCGCCTCATGGTCAGGCATGCGCCCAACAACAACCAGCGGACCGCCGCGCTCTTCCTGTCGCTCGGCCACCACGATACGCTGATCAGGCGGCTGCACCGCGCCTACCGGACGCGCTGGGAAATCATGGGCGAGGTCTTGAAGCGCACTCTCCCGGGCTCCACCCGGACGCCGAGCTTCGGCGGCAGCTGCTATTGGGTCAAAGGGCCGGACGGGCTCGATGCCGAGGAGCTCGTGGTGCGGGCAAAGGAGAAATCCGTGCTGATCGAGCCGGGGCGCGTGCATTTCGGAGCGGCGAACGCACCCAAATCCTATTTCCGGCTCGGCTTTGCCTCGATCGACGAGAAGCGCATCGAGCCGGGCATCAAGCTCATTGCCGAGCTGATCGGCGACAAGCCGGGATCACAGCGCCGGTCCCCATGAGTGCCGCTTCCGAATCTGCCAATGCAGCCGGTCATCGCGACAACCGCGTGTTCGCGGCCATGCTCGTTTGTGCGGCCTGCTTCTGCGCGACGTCGCAGGACAGCATGATGAAATATCTGAGCGGCGGCTATCCGATCCACCAGCTGCTGACCATACGCTCGCTGGTCGCCATCCCCGTCATTCTGAGCATTATTGCCTCGACCTCCGGCCTCGCCTCGATACCGACGCGGCACCTGGGTCTCGTGCTGCTGCGCGGCAGCATTCTCTTCGTCGGCTTCATGTCTTTCGCACTGGCGTTTGCGGCGATGCCGCTCGCCGACGTGGTGACGATCTATTTCACCATGCCATTCATCGTCGCGGCGCTGTCGGCCCCGGTGTTGGGCGAGCGCGTCGGATGGCTTCGCTGGGTGACGATCGCTGCCGGGTTTCTCGGCGTCGTCATCATGCTGCAGAAGGATGCCGATCTCGGCAATCCGGCGACCATTCTCGATGGCTTTGCGCGGCCCTCGGCGCTGCTGGCTCTGTTGTCGGCCACCTGCTACGGCCTCGGCCAGCTGTTGAGCCGCTCGCTCAGCCGGCATGTGCCGCCGGTCGTGTCGTCCTTCTATCAGAACTTCATCTATCTCGGCGTCTCGCTGGCGCTGGCGGCCTACTTCAATTTTGTCCCCACGCAGGGAGGCGCCGACAAGAGTTTCGCCTTCATGGCCCGCCCCTGGCTGATGCCGTCCTCGGGCGATCTGCCCCTGCTTATGGGCATCGCCGTGCTCGGCTCGCTCGCCATGCCGCTGTTCTCGACCGCCTACAAGTATGGCGAGGCGAGCTTCGTCGCGCCCCTTCGAGTATTCGGCGATGTTCTGGGCCGTGCTGTACGGCGTGCTGTTGTTTTCGGACGTCCCTGGTCTCGCCACCTGGATCGGCTCGGCCATCGTCGTCGGCGCCGGGCTGGTGATGCTGGCGATGGACCAGCGGAGGCGCGCGAGGTGAGCGCTGGCGCCAACCGGCCGGCCGCTGCCGTGGCGACGATCATGTCGGCCGGCGCGATCACTTCGGTCCAGGACGTCCTCATCAAATGGATCAGCGGCGACTACCCCTTCCATCAGATGCAGACGATCCGCTGCCTCGCCGCCATGCCGATCGTCATCTTCGCGCTGCTTTGGCGCGAGCCGCTGGGTGCGCTCTGGCAGGCCGATTGGCGGCGCATCATGGGGCGCGGCCTCGTCTATGGCTTGGCGAGCGTCTGTTTCTACGTCACGGCGACGGCGATGCCGTTTGCGGAAGCTGTCGCGCTCTACTTCACGATGCCGCTGCTGATCGCGGCGCTCGCCGGTCCGGTTCACGGCGAGCGCGTCGCGCTGCATCGCTGGATCGCCGTTGTCGCCGGTTTTGCCGGCATCGTCGTGCTGCTGAGGCCGGGCTCCGGCGTGCTCGAGCCCGCGGCCGGCGTCGGGCTGCTCTGTGCGACGCTTTATGCCACCGGCCATCTGATGACACGCAAACTGGTCGCCGGCATCTCCTCGACCGTCATGGCCGTCCATCAATGCGCGATGTACGTCGCGGTCGCCGGTGCGATCTCGCTCGTTTTCGGCTGGGGCGGGCTCGAGATGGGCGGCCATCCGAGCCTCGTCTATGTCACCCGGCCCTGGGTCTGGCTGCCGCTTGAGGATCTCCTGTTCGTCATGTTCATTGGCGCCTCGACCGGGCTTCTGATGGTGCTCTTTACACTGGCTTATCGCCTTGCGGATTCGAGCTTCGTCGCCCCATTCGAATACTCGACCATGTTCTGGGCCATCCTCGCGAGCTATCTGATCCTCGACGAAGTGCCGGATGCGACCACTTTCACCGGCATCGGGCTCATCATGGGGGCGGGGCTGTTCATGCTCTTTATGGACCGCTATATGGGTGGAAAGCGGCCTTCCGATGCAGCGCGGCGTGGACCCGAGAAACCTGGGCATCTGGACCTATCCAGTCCAGAGATGCGCCCGGTATGGCCGGGCGAGGAAATGCGAGCTGGCGCCCCTGCGGCGCGGCCCCAAGGGAGAAAGTGACATCATGCAGATCGGCGTGCCGAAGGAGATCAAGAACCACGAGTATCGCGTCGGCATGACGCCTACCTCGGTGCGCGAGGCGGTGCACCAGGGCCACAAAGTCATGGTCGAGACGAATGCCGGCGACGGCATTGGCGCCAGCGACGCAGACTACAAGAAGGCGGGCGCGGCGATCATCGATAACCCGGCCGAGATCTTCGCCAAGGCCGACATGATCGTGAAGGTGAAGGAGCCGCAGAGGGCTGAGCGCGCCATGCTGCGCGAGGGCCAGATCCTCTACACCTATCTGCATCTCGCGCCCGATCCGGAGCAGACAAAAGACCTCGTCAAGTCGGGCGCCGTCTGCATCGCCTACGAGACGGTGACGGGGCCGCGTCCGGGATCGCTCCCCTTGCTGGCGCCGATGAGCCAGGTGGCGGGCCGCATGTCGATCCAGTCGGGCGCCCATTGCCTCGAGAAGGCGCAGGGCGGCCGCGGCGTGTTGCTCGGCGGCGTGCCGGGCGTCGCGCCGGCCAAGGTCGTGATCCTCGGCGGCGGTGTCGTCGGCACGAACGCGGCGGCAATGGCGCTGGGCCTCGGCGCCGATGTCGTCATCATCGAAAAGAGCCCGGACCGGATGGAGGAGTTGGTCGCACGTTTCGGCACCGGCTTGAAGACGCTCTATTCGACACAGGGCGCCGTCGAGGACGAATGCGCCTCGGCCGATCTCGTGATTGGCGGCGTGCTCATTCCAGGTGCCGCCGCGCCCAAGCTCGTCACCAAAAAAATGTTGAAGGACTGGAAGCCCGGCTCCGTGCTCGTCGATGTCGCCATCGACCAGGGCGGTTGCGCCGAGACCTCCCATGCGACGACGCATGCCGATCCGACCTATGTCGTCGACGGCGTCATCCACTACTGCGTCGCCAACATGCCGGGCGGCGTCGCGCGCACCTCGACCTATGCGCTCAACAACGTGACGCTGCCGCTTGCCATGCAGCTCGCCGGCAAGGGCTACAAGCAAGCGATGCTCGACAATCCGCATCTGCTCGCTGGCCTCAACGTCTACAAGGGCAAGGTCACCTACAAGGCCGTCGCCGACGATCTCGGCTACAGCTTCGTCGATCCGGCGAAGGCGCTGGCGGCTTAGGAGAGCGTCACGGCCGCTCCCGCAACACAGACTGTGAGCGCAGGGGCCTACCTCACCGGTGCGCTTTGCATTTGCGGCGGCGTGATGTTCTTCAACATCGTCGACGTCATCATCAAGCTCGTGAGCAGCGGCTATCCGTTCTACCAGTTCGCGCTGATCCGCGCGGCAGGGACGCTGCCGCTGTTGTGGCTCTATGTTGCGCGCGAGGGCGGGCTGTCCGTGCTCCGGATGCAGCGGCGCGAGCTCGGCCTCATCTTGCTGAGGAGCACGCTGCTTTTCGTCGGCAGCCTGCTCTTCGGACTGAGCCTTGCGGTCATGGTCATCGCCGATGTCGTGGCCATCTACTTCATCATGCCCCTCGTCGTTGCCGCCGCCGCCGGCCCCGTGCTTGGCGAGCGTGTCCCGTTCTATCGCTGGGGCGTGATGCTGGTGGGATTTCTCGGCGTGCTCGTCATCGTGCAACCGGGGTCGGGCGTGTTCGAGCCGGCGGCCTTGCTGGCGCTCGGCGCGGCCCTGGTCGAGGGCTTTGCGCAGCTCATCGCCCGCTTGGTTCCGGCCGTCCGCACCTCGGCGATCGCCTTCTATCAGGGCCTCGTGTTCCTCATCGGATCCCTAATGCTGACGGCCGTCTTCGCTGGCGGTGCCTGGACGAGCGAGGCGCATGGGAGCCTCGGTTTCCTGACGCGTGGCTGGGTCTGGCCGGAAACGCGCGATTTCCTGGTGATGCTTGCCGCAGCCCCCGTCTCGGCCATCGCCATGTCGGTCTACGTGCACGGCTACAAGGTGGCGCCGGCGAGTTTCGTCACGTCTTTCGAGTACACCGGCATTCTCTGGGCGGCGCTTTTCGGTTTCATCTTCTTTGCCGATGTTCCGGTCTGGACCACCTGGGCGGGTGCTGCCATCGTCATCGGCGCCGGGCTCTACATGCTCCATCGCGACAGCAGGGCGGGGCTGATATAGATTTGCCGTTGAGACGCACTCGAGGAGAGCACGCAAATGACCGCCGCCGCCGGAACCGCCAAGGCCACGAAGCTCATCGACAACGACCGCGTCACCGTCTGGGAGTGGAGTTTTCCCAAGCCAGGCGACAACACCGGCTGGCACCGGCATGCGCATGACTATGTCATCGTGCCAACGGCGAGCGGGCGCCTCAAAATCGTTACCTCCGAAGCGACGACCATCGAGGAGGGAAAGTCCGGTGTTCCCTATTTCTGCGAGAAGGGAGGCGAGCACGATGTGCTCAACGCCAGCGACGGCGCCTACGCCTTCATCGAGATCGAGTTGAAGCCGTGAAATCGAATTTGGCGCGCTCGCTGGCTAGCCAAGATTGCGGAGCGCGTCGTGGTGATGGGCCGTGTTGGCGTGATGGCCCGGAAATTTCCTGCAAAGTCAGAACCGGGACGAAACTTGAGGAGGTATGAATGACAGCCGCAGCCGGAACGGCCAAAGGCACTAAGCTCATCGACAACGATCGCGTCACCGTCTGGGAGTGGCGTTTCCCCAAACCCGGCGACAACACCGGCTGGCATCGGCATGGCCACGACTACGTCGTCGTCCCGACGATGGACGGCCGCCTGAAGATCGTCAGCGCCCAAGGCGAAAGCTTCGCCGAGATGAAAGCCGGCGCCCC
>JANNSX010000181.1:0-18352 GCA_031403155.1 Hyphomicrobiaceae bacterium | reverse complement strand
TGTGGCGTTCATCGCGCCATAGTTGACAAGGGACCGTGCGGCGACACTGGTCAACTATGGCGCGACGCCACACTAGACTGGCGATGCGCAATCCAGGTGCTAGACTGCCGTAAATGCCAACCTCCAAAGAGGGAGACCCGCCATGGACGAGCGCCGCGTCGTCAAGTTCCGCCGGATGGCCGATGGGACCGAGGCCGATTACAAGCTGTTGGAGGAGCTCGAGCACGAGTTCAAGAAGCAGTTGCCGGATCGGATCATCAAGGAGCTCGGCGACCTCGAGCACAGCTATTCGGGCTATCAGGTGTCGCGGCTCGAGCATTCGCTGATCTCGGCGACGATGGCCGAGAACGATAAGGCCGACAAAGACTGGATCATCGCCGCGCTGATCCACGATATTGGCGACGCGCTCTCGCCGATGAACCACAGCCAGCTCGCGGCCTCGATCGTCGCCCCCTACATCCGCGAGGAATGCACCTGGGCGATGAAGACGCACGGCGTCTTCCAGATGGTCTACTACGCGCATTTCACCGGCGGCGACCGCTATGCGCGCAACATGTACAAGGACCATCCCTACTATCAGACGGGCGTCGATTTCTGCGAACGTTGGGACCAGACGGCATTCGATCCCGACTACGACTGGCGGCCGCTCGGCTATTTCGAGCCGCTGATCCACGAGGTGTTCACGCGGCAGGCCTGGGACCCGAAGGTCATCCGTACGGGCGAGAAGGTGCCGATGGTTGGATCGGGAGCCTAGACCAGAGCCGGTGCCGCTCGAGCACGAGCATTCTCCGGACGCCATCCGCGCGCGCTTGCGCGACGGTCAGCAGCCGAACTATCTGCGCGACTTCGTCTATGGCGGCATCGACGGCGCGGTGACGACCTTCGCCGTGGTTTCGGGCGTTTCCGGCGCCGCGCTCTCGGACGGCATCGTCATCATTCTGGGTGTTGCCAATCTGCTGGCCGACGGCTTCTCCATGGCCGCCAGCAACTACAGCGGCACGAAGTCCGAGATCGACGATGCCCAGCGACTCCGCGCCGTCGAGGAGAAGCACATCCGGCTGGCGCCCGAGGGCGAGCGGGAGGAGATCCGCCAGATCATGGCCGGGAAAGGCCTCGCGGGCGATACACTCGAAGGCGCGGTCGATGCCATCACCGCCGACAGACGGGTCTGGGTCGACACGATGTTGAGTGACGAGTACGGCCTCGCCTCGAGCCAGCGTGCGCCCGTCTACTCCGCCCTCGCGACCTTCGCGGCCTTCATCGTTTGCGGCGGAGTTCCGCTGCTGCCCTTCGTGCTCGACGGCGCCCAACCGTTCCATTGGTCGCTCGCGATGACCACGGCGGTGTTTTTCGCGATCGGCTCGATCAAGAGCCGCTGGTCGTTGTCGCCGTGGTGGCGCTCTGGCCTCGAGAGCGCGGCGATCGGGTTGGCAGCGGCTGCCGTCGCCTATCTCGCGGGATATCTGCTCGGCCGCCTCGCCTGACCCGCCCGCCCAGCGAATGGCGGACACGCGCCGGAAAGCCTTGGCAGCCCGCGATGCCGGGCGTCTGATAACGCGATACCCGCTCGCAGCCGGAGACTTCCATGGAAAAGCGTCACGTCTGGCCGAAGGATCACTGGAGCTGGCCGATCGAGGTCACCCACAAGCACGGAGTGCGCTGCGGTGAGATGATCTGGGTGGGCGGTCAGGTCGATCTGACGCCCGCCGGCGCGGTTCACAATCCGGGCAATCTCGCCGTGCAGACGCGGCACACCATGGCCAATCTAACGCGCGTGCTGGCCGAGCTCGACGCGCAGCCGCAGGATCTCGTCAAGCTCAACTGCTTCTACGTCAACGAGGGCAGCCTCGACGAGGCGGTGTTTCTCGGCATGGTGGCGGCGTCGCTCCCCCATGACGCAAAGCCCGCCGTGACCGCCGTGCCCGTGCCCTATCTCGCCTATCCGGGCCTTGTGGTCGAGATCGAAGGCGTCGCCATGCGCGGCCGCGACGGGAAACCGATGCCGCGCACGTATGCGAAGGCAGACGGGTTCTCGGCCCTCCCGCTACCGTTCGCCCAAGCCGTACGCTGCGGCAAAATGATCTTCGTCAGCGGCCAGATACCGGTGGCGCCTAAGGGCGATGTCATCGCACCGGGCAAGATCCTCGACCAGACGAAGCAGGTGATGGAGCAAATCGGCAAGGCCTTGGCCGGCTTCGGCGCCGGCTTCAAGGACGTCGTCAAGCAGAACCGCTGGTATGCAGGACACGGCACCACCGAGGACTTCGAGCCCGCCGCCCTCCTCTGCTCGACCTTCTACAAGGAGCCCGGCCCGGCGGCGACGGGCGTGCCTATTCCGCGGCATGCCCGCAAGGGCGTCGAGATCAAGATCGACGTCATCGCCATGCTCGGCGAGGACGGCGAGCACCTGCCGCGCCGGCACGTCTGGCCCGAGAGCCTCTGGGATTGGACGATCAAACTGCCCTACAAGCACGGCCTCAAGTGCCACGACATGATCTTCCTGGGCGGCCAGGTCTCGCTCGACAAGCATGGACACGCGCTCAACCCCAACAAGATGGGCCCGCAGACCAAGCAGGCGATGACGCACATCGGCACCATCCTGAAGGCGCTCGGCGCGGACTATTCTGATGTCTGCAAGGTGCTGACGGTTTACGAGGGCGGCAGCGGTTACGACACGCTGCACGACAATCTCGCGATCCGCTCCTCCCACTTCAGGGATCCGGGGCCCGCGACGACCGGCATTCCGCTGCCCAAGCTCGCCTATCCCGGCATGATCATCGAGATCGACATTTATGCGATGGCGGAGCCTGATTAATACCACACTGCAAAACGCCTGACTCGCATCGAAGTCCGTTTCGTCGACTGCTGCGAGGCTGACCAAGCCCCGAAGGGGCTGGAGACTGTAGCCCCGGGTGAGCGAAGCGGAACCCGTGGAAACGTCGCTCCTGAGATCCCGCCCCGGACGGGGCGGAGGATGAATGGAGCAGCCCTCCTCTGCCCCTGCCGGGGCAGCATCACGCAACCTTCTCTCCACGGGTTTCGCCGCGAGGCTGGGCGTTGGCCCAGGCTCCCGCTTCACCCCGTGGCTACAGTCCATGGCCCCTTCGGGGCCACCGGACTGGGCGAGCCTTCCGCGGTTTGGTAAAAGTCGACCTTGGGCTTTTGGCTTTGAGCACTTGTCTTCGACCAACCGGTGCCCACTTGGAAGGACAAGTGCTCTACCGCTGGGTGACGCCGCGCAGTCTCTCGCCACGCCGCCGCATCAGCTCGGCGCCGACCAGCAGCAGCGTCGAGAATATGACGAGCACGGTGGCCGCCGCCGTGATGGTCGGGCTGATCTGGTCGCGGATGCCGGAGAACATCTGCTTAGGGAGCGTGCGCTGCTCGGCGCTCGAGATGAACAGCGCGACAACCACCTCGTCGAACGAGGTCCCGAACGCGAAGATCGCCCCGGACACCACGCCAGGCGCGATCAGCGGCAGGATCACCTTGCGGAAGGTCCTCAACGGCGATGCGCCGAGGCTTTGCGCGGCCCGCGCCAGCGACCAGTCGAAGCCCGTGAGCGTGGAGGTGACCGTGATGACGACGAAGGGTGTCGCCAGCACTGTGTGGGCGAGCACGAGGCCCAGAAGCGTGCCGAGCAGCGGAATGCCTGTCAAACCGCCGAACTTCGCGTAGATGAAAAACACCGCCACCGCGGTGATGATGACCGGCACGATCATCGGCGAGATCAGCACGCCGAGGATGATTGATCGGCCCGGCAGGTCGGATCGGCTGAGGCCAAGTGCCGCCAGCGTGCCGAGCACTGTCGAGACGATCGTTACCAGCACCGCCAGCATCAGGCTCGTTTTCAAAGCGGACTGCCAGCGGTCGTTGCCGAAGAAATCCTCATACCACTGCAACGATACGCCAGGCATCGGATAGCTGAAGTAGGGTTCGGCGTTGAAGGACAGCGGCATGATGACGAGGATCGGGGCGATCAGGAAAAGCAGCACGACCGCCGTCAGCAAAACCGTCGCTCCGTAGATGATCCTCTCGGAGGTAATGGCGTAGGAGGGTAGCGCGGTCACCGCATCGTAGAGAATCTTGCCCAGCACGAGGAAGACGCCGGCCCCCAGCGCGCCCACGCTCACGATCGTGGGGAGCTGCAGTACCAGCGCCGAGCCGATACCCAGGGCCGCCAGCACGCAGCCCAAGGGATAGATGAAGCGCTCGAACCGGCGTGATGCGCCTGCCATCTCCATCCCCTCAGCCGAACTTCACTTTGTCGATGCCGATGAGCTTGTTGTAGACGAAGTAGAGGATCATCGTCGCCACCAGTAAAACGGTTGCAAGCGCGCTGGCCTTGCCCCAATTGCTTTCGGAGTTCATGGCGCTTGCAATGACGCCGGACACCATCTGATCGGCGGGGCCGCCGACGAGCGCCGGGGTGATGTAGTAGCCTAGCGAAAGGATGAGGGTCAGCAGGCAGCCGGCGCCGATGCCGGGCAGTGTCAGCGGGAAGTAGACGCGCATGAAGGAATAGATGGGTCCGCCACCCAGCGAGCGCGCCGCGCGCATATAGGCCGGAGAGATGCCCTTCATGACCGCGTAGATTGGCAGCAGCGTGAAGGGAAGCTGGATATGGGTCATGGCAACGACCGTGCCGAAGCGGCTGAAGATCAGCCTCCAGGGCTCGCTCGCAATTCCGGACGCGATCAGCGTGTCGTTAATGGGGCCGTTGTCGAGCAGCAGCACGTACCAGGCGGTGGTCCTGACGAGGAGCGATGTCCAGAACGGCACCAGCACCAGGATGATCAGCAGATTGGCGATGCGCTCGGGCGAATTGGCGATGACATAGGCGACCGGATAGCCGAGCGCGAGCGTCAGCAGTGTCACCAGCAAGCTGATATAGAAAGTCCGCACGAAGATGGTTTTGTAGACGGCGCGGTTCTCGTTCACACCCACGATCTCGCCGTCGGCGGAGCGCTCCAGATCGAAGACACCGAGAAAGTAGGTGCTGTTCAGCGGCGCGCCCGTCTCCTTGATCTTGGCCCAGGTGATCCGGTTGCCCCAGATCTTGTCGATCGCGATCAATTGGTCCTTGTAAGGACCGGCTACGATGGCGCCGGTTTTTTTTGCGCTCGCGACGACCCTCGAGCGGATCGCATCGATTTCGTAGTTGAGGCGCTTGCCGATCTTGGCGGCACTGCCCGCCGCCTGGATATCCGTGAGATCCGCGACCACTGCAGCGTAGGCCGCCTCGGGCGGCAGGTCTTTGCCATCCCAGGCTTTCAGAGCCTCGACGGTGCGCGGCAGCGCTTCGGCGACCGTCGGATCATAAACCGAGCGGGTGAGAAAATAGAAAATTGGCAACGCGAAGCTGACGATGATGAAGAGAAACAGCGGGGCGACGAGCATCAGCGCCCTGAGCTTGCCACGCCGGTCCGCGATCGCGAGACGGCGCTTCAAGCTCATTCCGTCGATCACGCCTGAATCGGCAACGGCGGCCATGTCAAATCTCGTCCCACCCGGCAGAGGCACGGAAAGGGGGCAAGCCCCCTTTCCGCAATCAGGCATTGCTTACTTCGCAAGCCAAGCGTTGAACCGCTCCGTCAGCGACTCGCGGTTCTCGGCCCAGAATGTCGGATCGACATAGAGGACATTGCCCATGTTGCCGGGCGCTGTCGGCAGGTCGCCCAGCACCGACGGATCGATGTTGGGAACGGCATCCATGTTGGCCGGGCCGTAGGCAATGTGCTTGGTCTGCTCCGCCATGGCGGCGGGCTGGCTGGCGAAGGCGATGAACTTCATCGCCGCCTCGACCCGCGGACCACCCTTCGGCACGCCCCACCAATCCCAATCGAAGCCCTGGTTGTCCCAGACGATCTTGAAGGGCTTCTTGTCGTTCTTGACGGCGTTCTGGATGCGGCCGTTCCAAGCCTGGGTCATGACGACCTGGCCGTCGGCGAGCAGCTGGGGCGCCTGCGCGCCAGCTTCCCACCACACCGCGTCCTTTTTCAGACCTTCGAGCTTGGCGAAAGCGCGGTCCACGCCTTCTGGCGTGCGCAGGAGCTTGTACACGTCCGCCGTCGGCACGCCGTCGGCGATGAGTGCCCATTCAAGATTGACGACCGGGCTCTTGTAGATGCCGCGCTTGCCGGGGAACTTGGCGAGATCGAAGAAGTCGTTGACCGTCGTCGGGCCGGTCGCGAGCTTCGTCGTGTCATAGGCATAGACCGTTGCATAGACGATGTTCGGCACGCCGCACTCGACGAGATCGCCGCCGATGAACTTCGAGCGGTCGAGACCGAGCTTGGACCAATCGAACTTCTCGAGAAGGCCTTCCGCGCAGGCCGCCATGATGAGACCCGTGTCGAAGTCGATCACGTCCCAGGTGACGCTGTTACTTTCGACCATGGCCCGGATCTTGGCGATGTCGCCGGTCCACTCTTCCTCGGTCAGCTGGTTGCCAGCCGCGATGTACGGCTTGAAGAACGCTTCCTGCTGGCTTTTCTGGTAGGCGCCGCCCCACGAGACGACGGTGAGGGTATCACCGGCCATGGTAACGGCAGCCGGTACGGCGATTGCCGCCGCCGCTGCTGCCGCAGCTATCATCAACGCACGCTTCATTTCTTCTTCCTCCCTTTCTGGAGTCTTTCGTGCCGGAGCTCCGGCCGCATGCCGCCACTCGATCTCACATCAGATCAAGCGCCCGGCAATCCTTGGTCCGCCAGCCGACCGTCACGGTCTCGCCGACGGCTAGAGGTTTCGTCCCTTCCTTGCTGGGCATCTTGACGACGAAGGCGTCGCTGCCCTGCACCTTGACGACGACACGCACGTGGTCGCCCAGGTAGATCGTCTCGGCGATCGTGCCGGCGACCCGATTGGTAACGTCGGGCGCCGCCGGATTGATCTCGACGCGCTCCGGGCGGATCGAGATCAGCGTGTCGCTGCCTTCGCCAGACACCGCGATTTTCATGGCTTCGACGACACCGCCGCCGGCGATCTCCACGGCACAGGTCTCGCCATTCACCTGCCGGACACGCCCCTTGAGCTTGTTGTTCTCGCCGATGAACTGGGCGACGAAGCTGTTGTTGGGACGCTCGTAGAGTTCGGCCGGCGTCGACAGCTGCTGGATCGCGCCGTCATTGAAGACGGCGATCCGGTTCGACATCGTCAGCGCTTCGGCCTGATCGTGCGTCACATAGACGACCGTCACACCCAGGCTCTCGTGAATGTGCTTGATCTCGTACTGCATCTGCTCGCGCAGCTGCTTGTCGAGGGCGCCAAGCGGCTCGTCCATCAGCACCAGCTCGGGCTCGAAGACGAGCGCGCGGGCGACCGCGATGCGTTGCTGCTGGCCGCCCGACAGCTGCGAGGGAAACCGCTTGCGCATCTGCGGCAGCTGCACGAGGTCGAGCACCTTGTCGATCTTGTTTTTGATTTCGGCGCGGTCGAGCTTTCTCACCTCGAGTGGAAAAGCGAGGTTCTCCTCGACCGACATGTGCGGGAAGAGCGCGTAGTTCTGGAACACCATGCCGATGCCGCGCTTGTGCGGCGGCAGCGCATTGATCGGCCGGCCGTTGAGGAGGATCTCGCCGTGGGTCGGGGCCTCGAAACCGGCGAGCATCAGCAGCGTGGTGGTCTTGCCCGAGCCCGATGGCCCGAGCAGCGTCAGGAATTCGCCCTTGGCGATGTCGAGGTTGAGATTTTTGACGACGAGAGTTTCGCCGTCGAAGCTCTTCTGAACGTCCTTGAACTGGACATGGCTGCCGGCGGCAAGGGGACTGGCCCGCTGAACTGCCATCAGCTGCCCTCGCCCGACGCCACGACACCACACCGCGCGATTGGCACGGCGACACAACCCAACATTGCTTCCAACCCCAATGGCGTGCTTGCGCCTCGTTTGTTCTTAGACGCTAATTTGCTGACGCATGGCTGCTTGTCAATCCGAGAATGACTGATGACCGCATTTGCCCACGATATGGCGAATTCGAGTTGGTGTTCGAAGTCGTCAGATGCCGGTTTGCGTAATGAATTTCGCCACCATGAAGGGCTGCAGCCCCTCGAGCCCGCCTTCATGGCCGTAGCCTGAATCCTTGACGCCACCGAAGGGCGTTTCCGGCAGCGCCAGCCCGTGATGGTTGATCGAGACCATGCCGGTTTCGAGCGCATCCGCCACCGCCGTCGCGGTTTTGGCCGAGCGCGTATAGGCATAGCCGGCGAGCCCATAGGGAAGCCGGTTCGCCCGCTCGATGGCCTCCTCGAAGGTCTTGAAGGGTGTCATGACGGCGATCGGGCCGAATGGCTCCTCGTTCATGATGCGGGCGGTCTCTGGCACGTCCGTCAGCACCGTCGGCTCGTAGAAGTTGCCCTGGTTGCCGATGCGTTTTCCGCCTGCCTGGATCTTGCCGCCATGCTCGACGGCATCCGCGACGAAGGCCGCGACGGCATCGAGACGGCGCGTGTTGGCGAGCGGGCCCATCTTCGTCGTGGGATCGAGGCCGTCGCCCACCTTCAGCGCCTTGGCGTGATCGGTGAAGGTCGAGACGAACTTGTCGTAGACCTTGTCGTGCACGAAAAAGCGCGTCGGCGAGACGCAGACTTGGCCCGCGTTGCGGTACTTGGCGGCGGCCGTGAGCTTGGCCGCATGGTCGACGTCGACATCGTCGAAGATCAGCACGGGACCGTGACCGCCGAGCTCCATGGTGACGCGCTTCATATAGCGCCCGGCCATCTCGGCCAGCTGTTTGCCGACCGGCACCGAGCCGGTGAAGCTCACCTTGCGGATGATGGGCGAAGGGATCAGGTGGCTCGAGATCTCGGAGGGAACGCCGAAGACGAGATTGACGACACCTGGCGGCACGCCCGCGTCATGCAGGCAGCGAAGCACGGCGACCGATGATCCAGGCGTCTCCTCCGGGCATTTGATGATGATCGAGCAGCCGGCGGCCAAGGCCGGCGCGATCTTCTTCAGCATCTGCGAGACCGGGAAATTCCACGGCGCGAAGCCGGCGACCGGACCGACCGGCTCCAGCACCACCATCTGACGGACGCCGTCGGCACGCGCCGGGATCAGGCGGCCATAGGCGCGGCGGCCCTCATCCGCGAACCAGTCGATGACATCGGCGCTGGCATTCACCTCCATCATTGCCTCGGCAGTGGGTTTCCCCTGCTCCTGCGTCAAGCACCTGGCGACGTGCTCGGCGCGCGAGCGCAGCAGATCGGCGGCCTTGCGCAGGATCTTGGCGCGTTCGTAGGCGTTGACCTTCTTCCAGGCCTTGAAGCCCTTGTCCGCGCTCTTCAGCGCCGCGTCGAGGTCGCTCTTGGCGGCATGCGGCACCTGACCCAGCACCTTGTCGGTCGAGGGATTGAGCACGTCCTGGACGCGCGCCTCGGCACCCTGGCGGAACTGGCCATCGATATAGAGTTCGAGCGTCTCGTACATGGGGGTCTCCGGTCCTAGAGTGCTTCCGGAAAAGTGCGAAGCGGTTTTCCGAAGAGAAGCACGACAAACGAATGAACTAGGGTGTTGGTGTGATCCAACGGATCACAGAAACACCCTTTGGCAGGTGGCGGCCGCGTCGGGGCCGGCTTTCCGGCCGGTAGTTGACATGCTTCAGGTCGCCGCGCCAGGGGCCGGAGGGGTGCGCAGACCAGCTTTGACACCGGCGCCATCAGGCCGGGCGCCGCAAGTGACATTTCTCAAGCGAGTACAAGCAGATAGAGGCTCCGGCACGAATTTCGTCCGCAGCCGGCGCCGCACATCAAGGTTAACAATAGGTTAACCAGCGTCCTACCGCCGCACGATATGGGGTTGTAGGGTCCACATTCTGGCCCTAATGTTCAGAGCCTATCGTAGCGCACTGCGGCAACTGCTTCCAACTTCGAGGCAATTACCCTTGTAGCGCGTAACCGCACTGCAAGCTCGCGCCGGGGGGCGCGGGGAATTCCCACCCAATCGATCAGCAGTCAAGAGGAGTTACGTCATGAAGCGAGCCATTTTGGCAGCCTTTCTCGTTGCGCTCACCGCCATCCCGCTCTTTGGAGCAACGGATGCCTCGGCCTATAGCCAGACCGGGGTCGCATCCTATTACTGGCAGGGCAGGCAGACGGCCAACGGCGAGCGCTACAAGCCGGACGGCATCAGCGCCGCCCACAAGACGCTGCCCTTCGGCACGCGCGTGAAAGTCACGCATCTGGGCACCGGCCGCTCGATCGTCGTGCGCATCAACGACCGCGGGCCGTTCATCAAGGGCCGCATCATCGACCTGTCGCGGGGCGCCGCCGGCGTCCTCGGCATCAAGGGATCGGGCGTCGCGCGCGTGCGCATCGACGTCGTCGGCTCGGTCAAGTCGACGAAGAAGGCCAAGAAGCGGAAGGGCAAGAAGTCCTACGCCGCCAACGTGAAGACCAAGAAAAAGAATAAGAAGAAGGGCAAGAAGAAGGCCCAGGCTCAGGTCGCCGCCTTCGTCTCCCCCTCCGACACCGAGAGCCTCAACGCGACGAGCTACCAGAAGATCGCGAAGAAGAAGTAGCTTCGCCAAACGAGACGAGCGGAACAGGCCCCCTTGCGGGGCCTGTTTTCGTTTGGCGAGATGAGGAACGCAGATAGACTGTGCGCATTGCTGCGATTTGATCGAGAAACCGATCAGATCCGCCCTCTCCCGTCGTGCCGAAGGCGCGCCTCCGGCACGAGGGGAGAGGGTGGCGGCAGCCGGGAGAGGGGGTAGGGCATCTCGAAGGGAAAAAGGTCTGCCCACTGGGCCGTGAGGTTGGACCTTTTCCATTAGAGATATCGTACCCCCTCATCCGGTCCTTCATGCCGAAGGCATGCCTTCGGCATGAAGGACCACCTTCTCCCCGCGGGAGAAGGCAGACTGCGGCGCCGTGGCGGCAAGCGGCGGAGAGCTATTTCGACTTGAACGTGATGTTGTAGATGAGCTGATTGCCGGTCGCTCCCTGGGGCGGGGTTGGGAAAGGTGCGGATCGCTTTACCGCTGCCATCGCCGCTTGGTCCGCTGCCGAGCTTCCGCTTGACCGTGTGACACGCACATAGCGCAAACCGCCGCTTGTCGTCAGTGCAAAGTCGACCCTTGTACCTCGTACGAGGCCGGCTGATGGACTGTTGCGATTTACCCGGGTCCGCACAACGCTCGCGTAGGCCGCGAGCGCGTTCGCGCCTGACGTCGTCGCCCCCGACACGCCCTTGCCTGACTTCGCTCCCGACTTGCCATTGCCCTTAAGCTTGGCCTTGGCCCTGGCGGGCTTGGCGCCACCGGACGCGGTGCCTTCGCCCTCGACGGCCAAGGCCGCCAGCCGCTTGCCCTTCGCCGGCTGCTTCTTCGCGGCCTTCTCGGCTTTGGCGGCCGGAGGCTCGGCTTTCTTGGGCGGCGTCTTCTTCGGCTTTTCGGGCGCGGGCTCGAGTTTGGCGACGCGCTTCGGCGTGGGCTTCGCCTTGGGTTTCAGAGCTTCGGCGACTTTCGGCTTGGGCTTCAGCGCTTCGACCGTCGCCTCGTCGAGCGGGCGGGCCGCGAGGGCCGCCGTCTTGAGCGGCCGGATGGATTTCCGCATCCGGTAGGCAACGGCGCTCTGGGCCAGCTCGTCCGGTCGCGTCTCCGGTGGGCTCTGCGAAGTCGCGGCAGGCGGCGTGACGGCGACGGCGGGCGCTTCGACTAGACCGTTTTCCGATCCTTGGCTGTCGGAATGCCGGTCTGGGTTGTTGGCTTCGAGCACTTGTCTTCGACCAACCGGTATCCACCTGGTCGGAAAGTGCTCTGGTGGCGCCGCCATGGCCAGCCGGGGCTCGGCGGCCGGCGGCGGCGTGTCGATAGTCGCTGATTGGTCCGGCAGGACCGGGCTTGGATCGGCGCTCTGGCGCAAGGCCGGCGGCAGAGCCTCGCCGGCCACAGGCGTATCCTCCGGCTCATGGGCCGTGGGCTTCGGCGCGTCCGCCGTGTCCGCCGTGTCCGCCGCCGAGACCGGCTCGGCCGCGACCGGCTCCGGCTCGACCGGCAGCGGCTCCTCGGTCACCGTTTCGCGCTGAGCCTCGCCCAACTCAGGCGCCGCCGAAGCAATCTCAACCGGCGGCGCGATCTGCGCTTCGGCCGTCTGCATCCGCTCTGGCGACGCGTCCTCCGGCGCCGCGTCCGAGGCCTTCGCAGCGGCACTCGGCACTTTGTCGACCGGCGGCTCGGGCGCGGCCTCCTCCTCGAGCATCGCCGCATCGACGATCTCGACCGTCACCACGTCCTCGACCTTGGCCTCGACGGTGACCCGCCCGGTCCAGGTCAGCGCATAGGCCAAGGCAGCCCCGTGCAGCCCGGCCGCAAGGCCGAGCGACACGATGAACACACCTCGACTGCCCCTGCGCGGCGTCACCGATCGATCCCATTCCATCAGATAGCGGCAAGTCTGCCATGAGCGCCGACGCGCTGCCCGCGCTCCTGCGACCCCCTGTTTGGCGTCCGCGACGCGATTACGTCAAGCGGGAGGGAGCCTTGCAAGAGCCGCATCGCGGCGCGTAACTGGCGGCAACCCTGAAACAACCGAGCGCCGCCATGGCCAAGAGCCCGAAACCTAAGTCCTCCACCAGCCCGCCATACCGCCTCGCCGTCCTCTTCACCGGCCATATGATCGACCTGCCGGGACGGCCGGTCGCACGCTTTCCAGCAAACCTTGAATCGGTCACCGCCGATGTCATCCGTCTGCGCATCAGCGCCTTGAGCGAGGCCTCCGGCGGGTCGCTCGTCGGCATCGCCCAGGGCGCCCGCGGCGGCGACATCTTGTTCCTGGAGAACTGCCACGATCTTGGCCTCGACACGCGCATGCTGCTGCCGGAGCCACCGGAGGCCTTCGTCGCGCATTCGGTTGAGGGCGTACCGGGCAGCGACTGGGCCGACCGTTTCGAGGCGCTCTGGCGCTCGCATGCCGGGAGTGAGCGGGGAGTGCTCGCGCCCACCAAGAGCGCCAACATCTACGAGGCCGCCAACACGGCTCAGCTCGACCTCGCCAAGTCGCTCGGTGCGGAGGTGAGGCTGCTCGCATTCTGGGACGGCAAGGGGGGCGACGGCCCCGGCGGCACCGAGAGCTTCGTGCGCCTCGTCGAGCAAGCGGGCGGCGCCTTCGATCACATCGACGCCGCCGAGCTGCTGCAGCGCTTCAAAGAGGCGGGTCTATAGTTTCTTGGCTTGTCGTGCTTCTTATCGGAAAACCGCTACGCACTTTTCCGGAAGCACTCGGAAGCTCAGTCCTCGTCGCCGGTGAGCGGCGCAGCACCGGCCTCCGCGAATGGCACGCTGGGCCCACCGTCCTCATGCACCGGCGAAGGCCCGCCGCGGCGTTTGTCCGCCACCTTGCGGATTTCCTCGGCGATGCCGGGCTGCGCTGCATGCAGGCGCTGATAGCCGTCGCGGTCGAGCTTCAGGAGCCGCGCGCGGGTCAGCGTCTGATAAGTGTGCTCGTTCTCGGCGTGATCGAGCAATGCCACCTCGCCGAAGTAATCGCCGGCGACGAGCGTTTCCACCTCGCCCTCGTGGACGTGGCGGCGGACGCGACCGGAGGCGACGAAATACATGGCGTCTCCGGGGCTGCCCGGCGCGATGACGTCCCAGCGCGCTGGATAGTTGTGGGCGTGCAGGTAGCGCATGATCTCGGTGACGGCATTGGCGTCGAGATCGGCAAACAAGGGAATGCGCGACATCATCGACCAGGTGAGCACGAAGTCGCGCCGGCCAACCTCTTGGGCAAAGCCGCTGGCGATGATGGCAATTGGTAGCGCCAGCACGATCAGTCCGCAGAGCATCGTCATGCCGCCGACGAGACGGCCGAGCCCCGTCACCGGCACGGCATCGCCATAGCCGACGGTCGTCAGCGTGACGATCGCCCACCAGGCGGACTCGGGGATGGATCCGAAGCGATCCGGCTGCGCCTCGCTTTCGAGGTAGTACATGATGGTGGCGGCGAAGAGCAGCAGCGTCATGACCAGCAGTAGCGCGCCCATGAGCGTGCGCCGCTCATTGGCGAGTACGCGCATGAGCGTGTTCATGGCCGGCGAATAGCGTGCGAGCTTCAAGAGCCGGAACAGGCGCAGCACGCGCAGAATCCTGAGATCGATCGGCAGCAGGAAGCTCAGATAGAAGGGCAGGACCGCCAGGAGATCGATCAGCAGATAGGGGCTGCGGGCGTATTGCAGCCGCGCCTGCAATGGCGACAGCCGCTTCAGAAACGGTACCTCGACGCAGCTCCAGATCCGCTAGCCATACTCGGCCGAGAAGATGAGGACGGACGCCCATTCGATAAAGGTCAACAGGCCGCCATAGCGCGCCTCGATCGAGGGCACGGTCTCCAGGATGAAGGCGACAACGTTGATGAAAATGAGGGCGATGAGGACGTTCTCGACAACCACCGAGAGCGTGCTCTCACCGCGGCCGATCTCGAGCACGTCGTAGACGCGTTTGCGCAGCGCCAGCCGGGCATCGGCGCCCTGTCGCCAGTCGGCCCGCCAGCGCTCGACGCGGCTGGGCAAACCGCCCTCCGCCGCTAAGCGCCCGGACAACCGGTCATCATCACCAAGGCCGTCCCCCATCCGCCAAACCACTCCCCAAACCGCCACCAATCCACCGACGCAACACGTTGATCGGATTGGGTTAGTTAACCAGGGGCGGGGTTGGTGCGCAACCTATTCGGCCGTCCGGCAGACGGCAGAAAGTTTGTTGCCGTCGGGATCGCGGACATAGCAGGCGTAGAAGTTGTCGCCATAGGGCCGGAGACCGGGCTTACCTTCGTCGCTGCCGCCATTTGCCAGCGACGACGCGTGGAACTGGTCGACGGCGGCGCGGTTTGGAGCCGTGAAGGCCAGCATGCTGCCATTGCCAACGGTTGCAGGCTTCTTGTCGTAAGGGGTCGCGACCCAGGTGCGAAGGCCACCCTCGCCGGCCGCGCCATAGCCGATCTCGTGGTCGAGCGTCTTGAAGCGGCTTATGCCGAGAGTTTCGAGAACGGGATCGTAGAAGCGGCCGGATCGCGCGATGTCGTTGCTGCCGATCGTAAGGTAAAGAAGCATGGACCCTCCGGATTTGCGACGGACACTATGTAGACCATTGGAAACCTAGGTGATTTCCGATGGGAGAATATTGGCTTTGATACGGATAACTTCACCCTGTTGCCTTGAATCACTGGTCTCAATCCGGGCAATCCGGCAAGCAGTTCTTAACTCTGGGATGGCAGGGTTCTGAGCGCAAGCGTCGTCGCGTTAGGTGAGGTAAATGAGATGTCTGTTGTCGCGCATTCGCGTTCGCCAGCCCAGTCGGTCGACGCCTTGCTATACTGGTCAGCACTCATCGCCATTGCCGCGGCACACGGTCTTGCCATTCTATTTGCCGCCCCCTTCGCCGGCCTGACGCTCGGGGCTATGGCGTCTGGACAGCCGGCCTTCGTCATTGCCGAGATGCTGCTGGTCGCCCTTCTGCTCTGGCCCGCGGTCTGGCTCACGATACACCGCCTGCACGACCGCCGCACGCCGGGCTGGCTGGCTTTGCCCGCCATTCTACTTGCCGCCCTCGTTCTGATGATGACCGCCTTCGGGCGGCCGTTCGCGATGCCGTCGGAGTCGCCGGCACTGCATTTCCTGCCTCTGCTGCTCATCGTGCTGGTTTCGGCCTGCGTGATCGTGGAGGGCCTCGGCGTCGGACGCCGGGACACGCATCAGGAGCCCGCGCCGGTCGAGAGCGATCTGCGGCTCGCGGCCTGACCCGCCCTGATCCGGAAAGTTTTGCGCTCCGCCGCTGCTTGGCGTAGATCAGGTTTCGCACCGTCTGCGAGACCCGCATGTACGCCACCCTCGATCCTCGGAAAATCATCGATACGCTCGACATTCTCGAGCGGCGGATCTCGGAGCGTTTTCCGGGCGCTGGCCTTGCCAAGGTTTGTGGCGAGCTGGCGCGCTTCGCCACGGAGAACTCGGTGCGTGTCGCGCGCATCTCGCGTCCGAACATGCTGCTGCGCGCCCTCATTGCCGCCGTCGCCGTCACCGGCATCGTGCTCATCGCCTATGTCGGCAGCCTGATCGAGCTGAAGCGCGACGCCGAGAACGTCTACGGCGTGCTGCAAGGCATCGAGGCGCTGATCAACATCGTGATCGTCGGGGGCGCCGGGCTCCTCTTCCTCTTCACGTTGGAGGAACGCGCCAAGCGCCACCGGGCGCTCGCCGACCTGCACGAATTGCGCTCGATCGTCCACGTCATCGATATGCATCAGCTGACGAAGGACCCGAGCCACGGCGCCCGCATCGGCAGCTCGACGCCGTCATCGCCTGAACGCACGCTCTCCCGCCACGAGCTGACGCGCTATCTCGACTACTGTTCGGAGATGCTCTCGCTCGCCGCCAAGACCGCCGCTCTCTATGCCCAGTCGCTGCCCGACGCGGTCGTCATCGACACTGTTGGCGACATCGAGCGGCTGGCGGCGGGCCTCTCGCAGAAAGTCTGGCAGAAAATCATGATCGTCGAGCAGGAGCGGCTGGCGGAGGCGAGCCGCCATCACCCTGCCCTCGCCTCACCGGCACCGCCGGTTGCGGGAACGGTCTGAGCCTAAAGCACGCAAGCGCGAGCCACCCCATGTCCGCAAAGCCAGCAGCCCTCGACCCGATCGCCCTCACGCAGGCACTCGTCCGCTGCGAGAGCGTCACGCCCAATGAAGGTGGCGCACTGGCGCTCATCGAGCGGCACCTGCGCGATGCTGGCTTTTCCTGCCACCGGCTCGTCTACGCTGATGGCGCCTATCCGGTCGACAATCTCTTCGCGCGCATTGGCCAGGGCGGCCCGCATCTTTGCTTTGCCGGTCACACGGACGTCGTGCCGGCGGGCGACGTGGCGCGCTGGACGCATCCGCCGTTTTCGGGCGAAGTCGTGGACGGCGTGCTGCACGGGCGCGGCGCCGTCGACATGAAGGGCAACATCGCGTGCTTCATGGCCGCCGCCCTCGACTACCTCGCAACCGACGGCCGCGACCGGCCCGGAACGTTGAGCTTCCTCATCACGGGCGATGAGGAGGCGGACGCGGTCGACGGCACGATCAAGGTGCTCGACTGGATGGCCACCAACGGGCACACGCCGAGCCATTGCATCATCGGCGAGCCGTCGTGCTCCGAGGCGATCGGCGACACCATCCGCATCGGCCGGCGCGGCAGTCTCTCGGCCAAGCTCGTGGTGACCGGCAAGCAGGGCCATGTCGGCTATGCGCATCTCGCCAACAATCCGATCGACGGGTTCGTGAAGATCGCGGCGGCCTTGAAGGCCCAGCCGCTCGATAGCGGCACCGAGCATTTCGTGCCGTCAAATCTCGAGATCGTATCGGTCGATGCCGGCAACCCCGTTTACAACGTCATTCCGGCGCGTGTGGAAGCGAAGTTGAATGTGCGCTTCAATGATCGGCACACCGCGCAGAGTCTCGAGGCCCAATTCCGGAAGACGGCGGAGGCGGCGTTGGCGGGCACCGGTCTCGGTCACGAATGGAGCTTCTTCGGCAATGCCGATGCGTTCGTAACCAAGCCCGGCCCGTTGGTCGACATGGTGAGCGGTGTCATCCGCGAGATGACCGGACGGAGCCCTGAACGCTCGACCGCCGGCGGCACGTCGGATGCGCGCTTCGTCAAGAACCATTGCCCCGTGCTCGAGATCGGTCTCGTCAACAAGACCATCCACGCCGTCGACGAGCGTGTCCCGACCGCCGATCTCGACACGCTGACGGTGCTTTACCGGCGGCTGATCGAGCGGTATTTCGTGGCATTCGCCTAGTGGCCCGTCGCGCCAAAATCGCATGCTCGCCGGGCGTCCGTCCGATTTTGGCGCGACATGAGGGCCACTAGCAATATCATGAGCTGAGTGTGGCGTTCATCGCGCCATAATTGACTCGGACCGGGCAGCCCTACTGGTCAACTATGGCGCGACGCCACACCAGCAGGCGGCAACTCGAGGTGTACCGGTTCAATCGCCCTCTCCCAAGGGGAGAGGGTGCCGTCAGGCGGGAGAGGGGGTATGACGTATCGAAAAGTAGACGGTCGGCCCGTCTCGCCGTGAAGTTGGGCCTTCTTCCATTAGATAGATCGTACCCCCTCATCCGGCGCTTCGCGCCACCTTCTCCCCTTGGGAGAAGGCGATTGAGCCGAGAGGTCTCGTGTCCCAAGCCGTTGGAGACCGCTGCTCAGAAATCGTTGGTAGTACGGCCTAGCGGCCCGTCGCGCCAAAATCGCATGCTCGCCGGGCGTCCGTCCGATTTTGGCGCGACATGAGGGCCACTAGCAATATCATGAGCTTAGTGTGGCGTTCATCGCGCCAAAATCGCATGCTCGCCGGGCGTCCGTCCGATTTTG
>JANNSX010000180.1:0-11279 GCA_031403155.1 Hyphomicrobiaceae bacterium | reverse complement strand
CGGCCAGCTGCTTGGCGACTTCCGTCTTGCCGACGCCGGTGGGCCCGGAGAACAGATAGCAGCCGATCGGCTTCTCGGGCTCGCGAAGTCCGGCACGAGAGAGCTTGATGGCGGCAGCGAGGCCCTCGATGGCCTTGTTCTGACCGAACACCAGGCGCTTGAGGTCGCGCTCGAGATTGCCCAGCACCTCGGCATCCGACTTCGAGATCGTCTTCGGCGGTATGCGCGCCATCGTGGCAACCGTCGCCTCGATGTCCTCGACATCGATGATCTTCTTGCGCTTGGCCTCGACCACCAGCATCTGCGAGGCGCCGCTCTCGTCAATGACGTCGATGGCTTTATCGGGAAGCTTGCGGTCGTGAATGTACTTGGCCGACAGCTCCACCGCCGACTTGATCGCGTCGTCGGAGTATTTGAGCTTGTGGAACTCCTCGAAGTAGGGCTTGAGGCCCTTGAGGATCTCGATCGCGTCGTCGACCGACGGCTCTTTCACGTCGATCTTCTGGAAGCGGCGGACGAGCGCGCGGTCCTTCTCGAAGTGCTGGCGATATTCTTTGTAGGTCGTCGAGCCGATGCAGCGCAGCGTGCCCGACTGCAGCGCGGGCTTCAGCAGGTTGGATGCATCCATGGCGCCGCCGGATGTGGCACCCGCGCCGATCACGGTATGGATCTCGTCGATGAAGAGGATCGCGCCCGGATAATTCTCGATCTCCTTCATGACCGCTTTCAAGCGTTCCTCGAAGTCGCCGCGGTAGCGAGTCCCCGCGAGCAGCGAGCCCATATCGAGCGCGAAGACGGTGGCGTTCTTCAGGACCTCCGGCACTTCGCCATGGGTGATCTTCCTAGCAAGCCCCTCGGCGATCGCGGTCTTGCCGACACCGGGATCGCCGACAAAGAGCGGATTGTTCTTCTGCCGCCGGCAGAGTATCTGGATCGTGCGCCTGACCTCGGTATCGCGGCCGATCAGCGGATCGATCTTGCCCTGCTTGGCCTTCTGGTTGAGGTTGACGCAGAAGTTGGCGAGCGCGTCGCCGCCCGCTTTCTTGTCGCCGCCGGATTCGCCACTGCCTTCGCCGTCGGCACCACGCACCGCGCGGGGCTCCGACATGCCGGCGCGCTTGGCGACGCCGTGGCTGATGAACTGCACGGCGTCGAGCTTCGACATATCCTGCTGCTGCAGGAAGTAGACGGCATGGCTATCGCGCTCGGTGAAGATGGCAACGAGCACGTTGGCGCCCGTCACCTCCTGCCGGCCTGAGGACTGCACGTGGATCAGTGCGCGCTGGACGACGCGTTGGAAAGAATGGGTCGGCGCCGCCTCGACATCCGTCGAGGAGACGAGGTTCTCGAGTTCGTTGTCGACGTAGTCGAGCAGCTGGTCGCGCAGCTCCTCGAGATCGACATTGCAGGCGCGCATGACGGCGGCGGCGTCGCGATCATCGATGAGCGCGAGTAGCAGATGCTCGAGCGTGACGAGCTCGTGGTTGCGCTCGGTCGCATATTCGACCGCCTTGCGGATCGCGGCATCGAGGCTCGGCGAAAGGGATGGCATCGGCCCTCTACTCCTTTTCCATCGTGCATTGCAGCGGATGCTGGTGCTGGCGCGCGAAGTCGACGACCTGCGCGACCTTCGTCTCCGCAACCTCGTAGGTATAAACGCCGCAAACGCCCACGCCCTTGTGATGCACATGCAGCATGATGCGCGTCGCCTCCTCGCGGCCCTTGGCGAAGAACCGCTCGAGCACGAAGATGACGAACTCCATCGGCGTGTAGTCGTCGTTGAGGATCAGCACCTTGTAGAGTGACGGCTTCTTGGTTTTCGACCGCGTCTTGGTAATGACGTCGGCCTTGCGGCCGGGATCATTGCCCGGTCCGCCCTTGCTCATCACTAGTGTCCCGTCTCGCAATTGCCGACCCATTTGCAGCGAACACGTTCGGCAATTGCGAGACATAAGGGACACTAGCGAATTCATTGGCTTCGTGTGGCGTTCATCTCGCAAATGGCGACATCGAGCGCGCCGAGAACGCTGGTCGCCATTTGCGAGACGCCACACTTGCATCGCCTTGTCTCGATCGCCAGCCACGTCCTGGGCCCCGAATGGTTGTACGCGCGACGCGTGTCGCCTGCCATCATGCCACGAATAGGTGACCGCCATTGTAAAGGCTCGGCGGCCGCTCGCGCAATCGTTCCCGAGCCAGTGGATTTAGCGCACCAGCATGTCGTGAGAAGGGCGGGCCCATGGAAAATAAATGCGGCCCGGCATTGCTGCCGGACCGCACTTGGAATTCTCAACTGCTCGCAGGTGCGATCAGCGGGCGTTGAAGACCCGCTCGACGGGCTTGAAGGCATCGCGCGCCATCTCGGAGTAGAGATTGCCGATCTTGGACATCTGCGCCATGTAGTCCTCGTAGGCGCGGCGGGCGAAGTCCGACTGAATCTCGACAGCCTGCTCGAAAGAGCGGACGCCCGAGAGCTTCTCGAAGGTCTGGGTGCCGTCCTCGAACGACCGCTTGGTATAGTCGGTCATCTCGGCGGTGATCGTCTGCCAGCCCTTGGTCCACTCGCCCATGGTCTTCATGGTGAGGTCCATATTCTGCTGGCCGAGCTTCTGGATATCCTCGAAGCCCTTCATTTCGAAGCCTTTCATGGGGGTCACTCCAGTTGAAAGAGGGGCTGTTGGATGCCGCCGCCTCGTGCTGCACTGCACAATAAATAGGTTGCCGTCATACGCTCGTCAAGAGAAATGTTGCGGTGCAGCAGGTCCGTCAACCTTAACCCGATCCTAAGTGGTGTCCGATAGCCTCAAAGGCGTGGGAGCCATTGTGCGGCCGCAGACCGTCCCCAATGGCGCCCCAAAAACATGGTTCCGATCTTGCCATCGGCCGCGATCGGTCGAGGGGAATGGAGCCGGATACGTCGGATTGTGTGACGGCCGCCGCTCCGGGCCGGTTGAGGGACAGGACCGAGCATGCGTTCAGCGTTGCCCTTCGCGAGGTTTTCCAACCCGCGCGGCGCGAACCTCGCTCGACTTGTATTGGCTATCGTTCTGCTGATCCTCGCGGCGACCGTCGGCCAGCGACCCGCCGCCGCCGCCCCCTATGCCGATTTCGTGATCGATGCCAACTCCGGCAAGGTGCTGCACTCCGACAGCGCCGACATGCCCCGCTATCCCGCCTCGCTCACGAAAATGATGACCCTCTACGTCGTCTTCGAAATGCTGCGAAAGGGCCGGCTCGCCGAGGATACGGTGATGACCGCGAGCACCCGGGCCGCGAAGGCCTCACCCTCCAAGCTCGGGCTCAAACCCGGCGACAAGATCAAAGTTTCGGACGCCATCCGGGCCCTCGTCACCAAATCGGCCAACGACGTCGCCCTCGTCATTGCCGAGAACCTCGCCAGCTCCGAGGATAAATTCGCCCGCTACATGACCTGGCGTGCGAAAGAGCTCGGCATGACAGGCACCACCTTCAAAAATGCCTCGGGCCTGCCCAATCCAGGCCAGCGTACAACCGCCCGGGATCTGGCGACGCTGGCGCTGCGCCTGCACGACGATTTCCCGGAGTACTACGACTATTTCAAAACCAAGCACTTCACCTGGAAGGGCCGGCGCCACAAGAATCACAACTCGCTGCTGTTCTCCTATCCCGGCACCGAGGGCATGAAGACCGGCTACATCCGCGCTTCCGGCTTCAATCTGGTGACGTCGGTCAAACGCGGCGGCAAGCATGTGGTTGCCGTCGTCATGGGCGGCCGCACGGCCCGTAGGCGCGACGGACGTATGCGCGATCTGCTGAACCAGACCTTGGCCAAGGCCTCGCTCAAGAAGTCGCGCAAGAAGTCCCGCGCGGCCGAACCCGAGGTTGCGTCCAACGCGGCTCCGGCAAAGAAGAAGAAGGTCTCGCTGGCGAGCATCGTTCCACCGGAGCCCAAGCAGGCAACCTCGAAGGATCGCGAGCGGTTGGCCGCTCTGATCGAGGCGTCGGCCGGCGGCTCATTGGATCTTGCCGCCTCCGGCTGGACGGCACCACAGAAGAAGAAGCCGTCGAAGGCCGGCGGCTATCATGTGCAGGTTGGCGCCTTCGAGTCGGAGGAAGAGGCCATGCGCCGTCTCGCCCGCGTCAAGGCGGATGCCGGAAAGATGCTTGCCGGCGCCGATCCGATCGCGGTCGCCTTCGCCGGCTCCGACAAGATCTGGTACCGCGCCCGCTTCATCGGTTTCGACGAGAGCCAAGCTCAATCAACTTGCCAGGGCCTCAAGAAGCGCAAGATCGATTGCCTCGTCATGCGGGCGCAGTAGTCCGCTCTGCCGATCCCCTACTTCACCAGCAGCGCGTCCTTTGCCGCGTTGATCTTCGTGGCGAGATAGGTGCTGCCGCCCTGGTCGGGGTGGAACTTCTTCATGAGATTGCGGTGGGCGTTGCGGATGTCCTCCTCGCTCGCGCCGGGCTTGAGGCCCAGAATGTCATGCGCCTCGGAAACCGACATCACGGCCGTCGCGTTGTTTGTGCCCGCACCATGGCGCGCCTTGGGTTCGGCCTCCTCCTGGCGCAGCCGGTCCCGCCATTCGGGATGCTCGCGATCGAGATAGGCTTCCAGCAGCTGCCGGCTTTGCGGATCGCCGGCCCGGCACTCGCGCCACAGCACAAGCGCGTCGGAGGGGAGAAGCGAAGCGAGGTCGCGGCCGGCATAGGCGCCGGCAAGCACGCGACCGGTCATGCGGCCTGAAGGGTGGTCGAGGACCATCTCGAGGAACGCGGTGCGCACCGAGGAGGTCTTACCGGTCGACTGGCCGGGCGAGCCGAGCGAGCCGACCGGCGTGCTCCGCCAGATCAGCAACAGGCCCAGAAACACGAACGGCAGCGCCAGCAAGGGGCGGCCGGTCATGGCCAGGAAAACGGCGCTGGCGAGGGCTAATGCTCCGGCGACTTTGCGCATGATGGGCTGAGCGCGCTGGCCTTTGTGGCTGGTTCGAACGGAGGCACGTAACAGCAGAATCGGGGCGAAGGCGAGGGGGGAAGACCAGAGTCAGTACAATGTTTAACGACCGGGCTTCATCGCTTCGAGCAGGCGCCGCGCGCCAGAGGACGCCGATTGATCCGCCAAGGCTTCAACCTCCGGACGCCCGCCCTGGGCAAAACAGGCGACCGCCTTGAGGAGTTCCGCCAACTCGGCCGCCGAGCCCTTGCCAAAGGGGCAAGTGGCCCCGCCCGTCAGGCGCGCCAGCTCCTGGAACGCGATCCTTGCCTTGGCATCGTGGCCTTCCTGGAACAGGAACAGCGGCACGCCGAGCAGTGCCAACGGTCCGGCCTCGCCGGCGAGCGTATCGATCTCCTCCTCGACGGCATCGCCCACATAGATGACCGCGTCGATCTTCTCTTTCGCGGTCTCCTTGGCCACATGCTTCAGGACGCGGGCGACCTGCGTATAGCCGCCGCGGCAGTCGACGCCGGTCATGAGCCGCACGAGCTCGTCCGCATCGCGCGTCCATTTGCTCGCCTTGCATTCACTGCCGCCACGGAAAAAGACGAGCTGCACCTCGAGCCCGCCCACCTCGCGAACCGCCTCGAACATACCGGCCTGCAGACCAAGCGCCATATCCCAGGTCGGCTGCCGGCTCATGGTCGCGTCCATGGCGAAGACGAGCCGCCCGCGCCGCCCGGCCGATGGCATCGCATTTACGCGGGCGATGAATTCAGCGACGTCGGAGGAGGAGGAGGCTTCGGGTGCGACAACGTCCGGGGCGTGCGGCACGCCGACTGAGGGGACGCTGCCCGTTGTTTTGCGTGTGCTCATAGGACTCGAACCAGCAATCTGGTTTAGCGTTGCCGTCGTCGAGCGCCATGACAGTATAGCCGAGTTGACAGCTTCGTCACAGCCCTCGGGCGCTATTGGAGCATCTCGCCAACCTCCCCCGCCGCCGCCTCGCCCGAGACGACAGCCCCGTCGAACCAGCCTTGGCCTTCGGGCGCGATGTCGGAGGCGGCAAAGGCGAGGCGGCCGTCGCGGCGCCAGGTGGCGGAAGCGGTGACATCTTCCTCGCCGACGGTGCCCGCGACCCAGGTGCCCCGCGCGTAAGGATCGGCGATCCAGTCGTGGCTGTCGATCTCGATGTCGCGCGCCTCCGGGAAGAAGCGTTGCAAGGCTTCTATTCCGTCTTCGGGCAAGCGCGCCTCCCAGTCACCCGAGGCCACCCCGAAACCGACGATCAGCGCGCGTCCATCGGCGGCCATGCGCTCGGAGAACATCCACTCGATGCCGCGTCCGCCGCCGGTTGCGAGGATGCCGATGGCCACACCCTTGGCCTTCGCCCAGATCTTCACGGCGCGCCCTGGATGTCCGACCTCGACCGCATGCGCCTTGGCGTTGGCGAGCGGCGGCGAGAAGCGGATGCCGGCCATCGGATTGAGGCCGGTCGAGATAAGGGCCGCGCGAGCCTCGAACCGCCTGCCGTCCTTAGTCGCCACCCTGACACCCTTCGGGTTCTGCACGATCTCCGCGACCGGCGCCGAAAGCTCGAGCGCGACGCCCGCCTGCCAGAGCATGCGCTCGACCAATCGCGAAACGCCGCCGACGAGCGTACCGGCCCAGACCTCGCAGATGCCATCCGGCGTACCATCCCAATAGGCGAGGCTGCCGAGCAGAGAGGTGGCCGGGGAGATGGCCTTGTCCGAGTTTCCCGACACCGTCCACCAGGCGCTGAGGAGATCGAGGGTGGCGCGCGGGGCGTCGAGCTTGGCGAGGTATTGGGCGAGGCTGACGCCCTCGAATGGTGCTCCCGTGCCGTCGGTCGCCTGCTCCGACTTGTAACGCGCGCTGTCGGCCGCAAGCCGCATCAGTGCCGCCTCGTGCCGCGCACGATCCGCCTCCGCCACCGGCGCGTCACGATGCAACGCGCCATCCCGCCACCAGCGCCGCCCTGTCACCGGATGGCGCGGCCTGAGCTCAACGCCGTGTTCCGCGCAGAGCGTGCGCATGCGATGCTGCCAAGGCGTGATCCAGGAGCCGCCATAGTCGATCACATCGCCGTCGCCGCCGCCGAACTCGCGCGCGTAGCCGCGTCCGCCGAGCCGATCGCGCGCTTCGAGGACGAGGACGCTATGTCCGGCTTGCGCGAGCTTGCGGGCGGCCGATGCGCCGGCGAGTCCAGCGCCGACGACGATGACATCATGCTGCTGACCACTCATGCGGCTTCTTCCAACACGTTCAATAACTGAACGATCGGCGATGGTTGTTGATCCACCTTCTCCCAGGGGGAGAAGGTGGCCCGAAGGGCCGGAAGAGGGTGTACGGTCTACCGGCAGGAAAGAGGTCCAACATCACGGTCCGGCCGGCAGACCTTTTTCCTTTCGGGAGACCTTACCCCCTCTCCTGCCTGCCGGCATCCTCTCCCCGTGGGAGTGGACCATAACTGGATAGGACCTGCCTGAACGCCGGAGTGCAAGATTCTCTGCAGGCCCGCATCACACCTCTCCGGCCTCAGCAGCCTTCGCGAGTAGCGCCGCGTTACCGCCGGTTGCCGTAACGTCGGTGGTAACGACCCGCTCGACGGCAAAACGTGGCAGATAGTGCGGGCCGCCGGCCTTGGGACCCGTGCCCGACAGCCCCTCGCCGCCGAACGGCTGCACGCCGACGACGGCGCCGATCTGGTTACGGTTGACGTAGATGTTGCCGGCCCGCGCCTGGCCGACGATGCGGCGCACCGTGCTTTCGATGCGGCTGTGGATGCCGAGCGTCAGGCCGTAGCCCGTTGCGTTCACTGCGCCGATCACCTGGTCGAGCTTGTCGCGCGGATAGCGCACGACATGCAGGATCGGCCCGAACACTTCCCTCTCCAGGCGATGGATGCCGTCGATCTCGTAGACGGCGGGCGTGACGAAGGTGCCGTTGCGGCAGCTGGCGGGAAGCGGCAAGTCGAGCAGCTCCTTGGCCTCGCGGCGCATCCGCATTTTGTGCGCGTTGAGCGCCGTCTCGGCTGCCTCATCGATGACGGGACCGATGTCGGTCGAATAGTCGAGCGGATCGCCGAGGTCGAGTTCCTCCATCGCGCCCGTGAGCATGGCGAGCATCTTGTCCGCGACGTCGTCCTGCAGGTAGAGCACGCGCAGTGCCGAGCAGCGCTGTCCCGCGCTGTCGAAAGCCGACATCACCGCATCGCGCACGACCTGCTCGGGGAGCGCCGAAGAATCGACGATCATCGCGTTCATGCCGCCGGTCTCCGCTATGAGCTGACCGATGGTCCCACCGCGACGCGCGAGACCCTGCTGGATGAGCGCCGCAGTTTCATTGGAGCCCGTGAAGGCGACGCCGGCGATGCGCTTGTCGGCGACGAGCCGCGCACCGACCTTCGCTCCGCTGCCCGGCAACAGATGATAGACATCGCCCGGCACGCCCGCCTTATGCAGCAGCTCGCTCGCGAGAAACGCCGTCAGCGGGGTCTGCTCGGCGGGCTTCGCCACCACCGTGTTGCCGGCGGCGAGCGCACCGGCGATCTGGCCCGTGAAGATCGCAATCGGGAAGTTCCAGGGCGAGATGCAGGCGAACACGCCGCGTCCGTGCAGCGACATCACATTGCGCTCGCCGGTCGGGCCGGAAAGTTCCTTAGGCTCGGTAAAACCACGGCGCGCCTCGGCCGCGTAGTAGCGCAGGAAATCCGCTGCCTCGCGGATGTCGCCCAACGCGTTGGCGAGCGTCTTGCCGCCTTCGCGCACGATCACCGCCATCAGCTGAACGCGGTTCTCCTCGTAGAGATCGGCGGCCTTCTCGAGGATGTTCGCGCGGGCATCTCCCCCCAGCCGATCCCAATCGGCTTGCGCATCGGCGGCCATGCCGACGGCTTGGTCGATATCGACATCGCTCGCTTCGATAACACCGCCGACCGAAATGCGCGTGTCGTGTGGAGCGATGACTGGCTCCGCCTTGCCGTCCGCCCGGACGCGGCCCGAAACGATCGGCGCGGCGATGACCGGCAACTTCAGGTGCTCCTTGATCGCCTCGATCAACGGCTCCCGAATGACGCTTTCCCAGAGCGGCAGGCCCATCGAGTTCCGCCGCGCTGTGCCGAACAGATCGGCCGGGCGCGGGATCGAGGGATGCGACTTCTCGGCGTTGGCATCCGCCCTCTCGATGGGATCGCGGATGATCTCGGCGACGGGGAGCTCGTCGTCGGCCAGGCGATTGACGAAGGAGGTGTTGGCGCCGTTCTCGAGCAGGCGGCGCACGAGGTAGGCGAGCAGATCCTCGTGCTCGCCGACGGGAGCATAAACGCGGCAGGCGCGGCCGAGCTTTTCCGGCCCGACCACCTCGTCATAAAGCGCCTCGCCCATGCCGTGCAGCCGCTGGAATTCGTAAGGCCGCGTGCCTGCCATGGTGTGGATCGCGGCGATGGTGTGAGCGTTGTGGGTCGCGAATTGCGGGTAGAAGGCATCGGGCTCGGAGAGCAGGAAGCGCGCGCAGGCGAGATAGGACACATCCGTGTTCACCTTGCGCGTGAAGACCGGATAGTCGGGCAGCCCGCGCTCCTGCGCCCACTTCACCTCGCTGTCCCAGTAGGCGCCCTTGACGAGGCGGACCGGGAGCTTGCGGCCCTGCTGGGCGGCGACACGGCGCAGCCAGCGCAGCACGGGCAGCGCTCGCTTGCCATAGGCCTGCACGGCAAGACCAAGACCGTTCCAACTCTTGAGCGCCGTATCCTCGAAGGTCGCGGCAAGCACGGCGAGCGTCAGATCGAGCCGCTCGGCCTCCTCGGCATCGACCGTCAAGGTGAGATCGGCCGCGCGGGCGGCGGCCGCCAATCCGGCGAGCCGCGGCACCAGCTCCTTCATGACCCGAGCTTCCTTGGCCGCCTCGAAGCGCGGATGGATCGCGGAGAGCTTGACCGACAGACCCGGTCGCCCCATCAGTCCGTCGACGCCGGTCGGCTTGAGGCGTCCGGCCGCCGCGCCAACGGACTCGACAGCGGCGAGATAGCGCTTGAAGTAGCGCTCGGCATCCTCCTCCGTCCGCGCCGCCTCGCCCAGCATGTCGTAGGAATAGCGATAGCCCTTCGCTTCCACCGTGCGCGCGCGCTTCAAGGCTTCGCGGATATTGCGCCCCAGCACGAACTGGTCGCCCATGATGCGCATGGCCTGCCGCATCGCCTGGCGGATGATGGGTTCCCCGCTCTTGGCGACGAGGCGCTTGACGAGATTGCCGGCCGCCCCGCCTCGCGCATCCTTCAAGCCGATGACGCGGCCCGTCAGCATCAGCCCCCAGGTGGAGGCGTTGACGAACAGGCTGTCGGAATTGCCGAGATGGCGCGCCCAATCGCCCATCGGGATCTTGTCGTCGATGAGGTCATCGGCGGTTTCGGCATCCGGAATGCGCAGCAGCGCCTCGGCGAGGCACATGAGCACGATGCCCTCTTCGGACGAGAGGCCGTACTCGTGCAGGAAGGCATCGATGCCGCCATGCTTCTGGCGGCCGGCGCGCGCGGCATGGACGAGGCGCTTGGCCATGTCCTCCGTTTTGCGCCGCTCCTCCGCCGTCAGCATGGCACGGTTGATGAGGGCGCCAAGCACCCGGGCCTCGTCGGCATAGGCGTCGGCTGCGATCTCTTCGCGGGAGGGGAGCGGGTCGCTCCCGGCATTCTGCTTGGCGGCGCTCGCGGACATGGTCCCACCCTAGGTCGGTCGATTCCGCGCCAACCATAGCAGATGACAGCCCGGGCTCCAGGCTAGGCAGCTTTTGCGCCTCGCCCTATTGTCCGCTCCCCGAGGAGCCTCGCCGATGTCCGCCAAACCCAAAGTCGTCCGCACCGTCAAGGCGTTGCGCGCCGCCGTTCAGCGTTGGCACGCGGCTGGCGAGACCGTTGCCGTGGTGCCGACCATGGGGGCGCTGCATGAGGGGCATCTGACGCTGATCCGGCAGGGCGGCAAAAATGCCGATCGCGTCATCGTCACGATCTTCGTCAATCCGGCGCAGTTCGCGGCGCACGAGGATTTGAGCCGCTATCCCCGCGATGAGGCCGGCGACCTCGCCAAGATCGGAAGCATCGGCGGCGACCTCGTCTATGCGCCGGCGAGCGAGGTCATGTATCCGGAGGGCTTTGCCACCCGCATCGAGCCCCGGGGAGCGGCCGAAGGCCTCGAGAGTGTTTCACGCCCGCACTTCTTCGGCGGCGTTGCGACCGTCGTGGCCAAGCTCATCCTCCAGACCCAAGCCGACTACGCCATGTTCGGCGAGAAGGACTATCAGCAGCTCATGGTGGTGACGCAGCTCGTGCGCGATCTCGACATCGCCT
>JANNSX010000179.1:0-4793 GCA_031403155.1 Hyphomicrobiaceae bacterium | reverse complement strand
CCCACATGGCGGTCGCCATGGCGTAGTCGGCGATGGCGAGTTCGCCGGGCTTGGTGATGTAATCCGGAATGCCGGCGCCGCCGAGCGCCGGGTTGACCAGGATGCCGGTCATGATGGCGCCGAGGATGCCGCCGACGCAGTGCACACCGAACACGTCCAGCGCATCGTCGTAGCCGAAATGGTTCTTCACCGTCGAGCAGAAGTAGAAGCAGACGACGCCGGCCAACAGCCCGAGCACCAAAGCGCCGCCCGGTCCCGCCAAGCCTGCTGCCGGCGTCACGGCGACGAGGCCAGCGACCGCCCCCGTGACGATGCCGAGCAGGCTGCCACGGCCGGTCACGAGCGCCTCGATCAACAGCCAGCCGAGTGCGGCGGCCGCGGTCGCGACGAACGTATTGATCACGGCGAGTGCGGCGACGCCGTTGGCCTCGAGCGCTGAACCCGCATTGAACCCGAGCCAGCCGACCCAGAGCAGCGACGCGCCGATCAGCGTCATGGTCAGCGAATGCGGCGCCATGGCTTCGCTCCGGTAGCCGATGCGTTTGCCAACGATCAGCGCGCCCACGAGCCCCGCGATCCCGGCGTTGATGTGCACCACCGTGCCGCCGGCGAAATCGAGTGCGCCAAGACCGAAGAGATAGCCCGCCGGATCGCCCGCGGCACTCGGACCGCCCCAGAACCAGACCATGTGCGCGATGGGCATGTAGACGAAGGTCGACCAGAGCGGCACGAACAGCGCAACGGCCGGGAACCGCATCCGCTCGGCGATCGAGCCGACGATGAGCGCCGGAGTAATCGCCGCGAAGGTCATCTGGAAGGCGACGAAGGCGAGCTCGGGGATGACGACGCCCTTGGAAAAGGTCTCGACGTTCACGCCCGGCCCGACGCCGGCGAGGAAGGCCTTCGAGAAACCGCCGATGAAGCTACCGAGCTCACCGCCCGTGAAGGTCAGGCTGTAGCCGTAGAGCACCCAGAGCACGCAGACGACCGAGAATGCGTAGAACACCTGCATCAGCACCGAGAGCATGTTCTTGGCGCGGACGAGGCCGCCGTAGAATAGCGCGAGGCCCGGGATCGTCATCAGCACGACGAGCGCGGTGGCGGTGAGCATCCAAGCCGTGTCGCCCTTGTCGGCGACGGGTGCCACAACTTCTTGGGCCGCAGCCATGACTGTCGACCCGGCGAGCGCCGTCAATGTGAGTGCCGGCAAGACACTGCGTGTGGCGAAGCGTCTGAGCATCCTCTGTCCCCCGAGTTGCAACAAGAAAAGGCCTTGCTGCGATGCGGCAACTCAAGCCCCGTGCCAAGTCGAGAACGAAGGATAAGTCGTTGCTTCGCATTGATTTTTCTGACTGAGACCTTTTCGGGCGCGAGAACACCGGCGCGATCTGCCCAATCCGCGCGCAGCCTGCCCAAGCTTTGCTCAGCCCGCCGCCGGCGTTTTCGGTGGCCGCTCGCGGAAGAGGCCCTCTTGCACGGCCGAGGCGACGAGCGTGCCGTCCCTCGCGAAGATGAGCCCGCGGCAGAAGCCCCGCGCGCCCGACATCGACGGGCTGTCCTGGCTGTAGAGCAGCCAGTCGTCGGCCCGGCCCGGCCGGTGGAACCAGAGCGCGTGATCGATGCTCGCCACCTGCAATGACGGGTCCATGATCGTGCGGCCGTGTCCGGCGAGCGCCGTGTCGATCAGCGAATAGTCCGACATGTAGGCGATCAGCACCTGGTGCAGGACAGGATCGTCCGGCACCGGTTCGCAAATCCGCATCCAGACATCCTGCATCGACGGCCGGGGCGACGGATCGAGGAAACGTTCGACATCGATGGGGCGGAACTCGATCGGCGGTAGGCGGCTGACGAGCTTGGCCGCTTCCTCGGAGTGCTTTTCCTTGAGCAGACGCTCGAGCGCATCCTCATCGAGCAGTTGCTCGGGCGCCGGCACATCGGGCATCGGCATCTGGTGCTCGAGCCCGGCCTCGCCATTGTGGAACGACGCCGACATGGTGAAGATCGCCTCGCCCTTCTGCGTGGCGACGACATTGCGGGTCGAGAAGGCCCGCCCGTCGCGGATGCGCGTGACCTCATAGTCGATCGGCGTCTTGGGATCGCCCATCCTCACGAAATAGGCATGCAGCGAATGGGCTTTCCGGGCGTCCACCGTCCGGAACGCCGCCACCATCGCCTGCGCCACCACCTGCCCGCCATAGACCCGGCGCCAGTGCTGGTTGACGCTGCCGCCGCGAAACCGGTCGCCACCCAACGCCTCGAGATCGAGGACCGCGAGCAGGGACTCGAGGGCAGTCGGGCTTGACGAGGTCATAGGGCTCCTGGCCTTGCCGGGGAGGTTGCGAGGGGGCAGAACTGACGGCGAGAGACGTCCCTGTCAAGCAAGCGACCCCTTTTGATGGCACTAACGGATCACCCCTTCGACATCGCCATTGCCGGCGCGAGCCTGACGGGGCTGTCGCTGGCTTTGGCGCTGAGATCGGCATTACCCGATGAGTTCCGGATTGCGCTGATCGAGCGCCGGGACCGGGCGCTGCCGGAGCCAGCCGACCTCAGGGCCTCGGCCCTCTCGCTTGCCACACGACATTTTCTCGAGGCCGTCGGCGTGTGGCCCGAGGTCGAATTGCAAGCTCAAGCCATCACCGACATCGACATCACCGACGCGACACCAGACTCGCCCATCCGCCCAACGCTCCTGCACTACGACAATGTGAGCGACGGGGAGGCCGCGACCTACATCGTGCCCAACGAAATCCTGAAATCCGCGCTCGTGGCAGCCGTGGCACGCCTCACCGGTATTGCGCGCTTCGACGGTACGTCGATCGAGGCGGTCGAACCGGGTCCGGCGAACGTAGGCTTGCGTCTTTCGAGCGGCGAGACGATCACGACGCGCCTCGCCGTCGCGGCGGACGGACGCCAATCCGCCCTCCGCGACCTCGCCGGCATCAAGACGACCGGCTGGCACTACGATCAGCACGGCATCGTCACGACGGTCGGCCACGAGCTTCCCCACGCGGGACGAGCCATCCAGCACTTCCTACCCGCCGGTCCGTTTGCGATCCTGCCGCTCGTTGGAGACCACAGATCCTCGCTGGTGTGGACCGAGGAAGCCGGGCGCGCGAAAAGCCTCGTCGCGCTCGACGACGCGGCTTTCCTCGAGGAGCTCCGCCTGCGCTTCTCCGGACGGCTCGGCGAGCTGACGCTCGAAGGCCCGCGCCAATCCTTCCCGCTCGAGATGCATCTGGCGAGAAGCTTCTACAGCGGCCGCATCGTGCTTGCCGGTGACAGCGCGCGCGGTGTGCATCCGCTCGCAGGCCAAGGCTTCAACATCGGCCTGCGCGACGTCGCGGCCCTCGCGGAGATCGTTGCCGAGACGGCGCGGCTCGGCATGGAGATCGGCAGCGCCGAGCCGCTGGCACGCTATCAGCGCTGGCGGCGCTTCGACTCGGTTGCCTCCGCCCTCGGCATGGACGCCATGAATCGTCTCTTCTCCAACGACAATGCCGGACTGCGAGCGCTCCGCGATTTGGGGCTCGGTCTCGTCAATCGCTCAGCCCCGCTGAAACGCTTCTTCGTCTCCGAAGCGGCAGGCCAGACGGGCAAAGTCCCACGCCTCCTGCGGGGCCAGGCGATATAATCGCCGCGCTACAACCCGTTATAGTCAAATCTACATAAAGACCTGATATCGTTAGTGTTTTCGGATAGTCGCCACATTCTCTCCGCATTCAACTGGCTCTGTTGGACGGTGGGGATGCGGGTAGAGGCCCGAGCAATCGGGATTGATCGCCGCGCATCGATCGAAGGTTTCGGGCCTCGACGCCTTTCGCGGAGCTGAGCCGCGGACGGCAATCGATTTCGGGCTCGACCCGGGGCATGGCTGCCAGGGGTTCTTGGGGGTGCGTCATGCCTATGCGTTTTCTCGTACCGAGTTGATCGCCGTCGCCAGGCGCCTTCCCCAGATGGGTAGACGCGACGCAGCTGTCTCATTCGAAACAATCACCGTCCGGCGGAACCGGAAGGAACGTCCGCCCGCAGCCTAGCTGCCGGGGGAAATGCATGTGCTTGAGCACGACCAAAACAGGGGGTCTAGCATGACAACTCTTCAACTGTCTCACGGCCGAAACACAAACATCAGGCGCCGCAAGGCGTGGCTCGCGGACGCCACTCTCGCCGTTTTCATCGTCGCACTGGCCGGTTGCCAGAACGCGCAGCGCTGGTCGCAACCCTCCACCGCGCCGTCTGACCAGTACTTCGCGCCCACGGCGGTGGCGACAAGCGCGCCGGCGACGAGCTCTGCCGTCGCAACCTCGATCGAGACAGGCGAGACGAAACCTTGGAAGTCCAAGATCATCACCACGGCAGACGATGCGACCGCGGCACCCAGCAAAACCGCATGGACCACCACGGCATCGGTCATCAAGTGGAGCAACGATATCGGATCGCCGGATCGTGGGGCCGGCGCGGCAGGCGTTGACGGCGGAGGCGGAGCAGATCGCTGAGGAATTGCCCGCCCAGAAACACCAGGCGACGCGACCCGGCAGGTGCCGGGCTCGCGGCGGCCTGTCCGCCTTACTCAAGTGAATGCTCCTGAGCCGGCGCAGGCTCATGAATAGGCCGCGCCCGATGGCACTCGCAGGCCTGGCGCCGATCACCGCGCGGCACCCTCCTCGACATTGCGCACGAGTGGCCCGTCGCGCCAAAATCGCATGCTCGCCGGGCGTCCGTCCGATTTTGGCGCGACATGAGGGCCACTAACAATATCATGAGCTTCGTGTGGCGTTCATCGCGCCATA
>JANNSX010000178.1:0-3351 GCA_031403155.1 Hyphomicrobiaceae bacterium | reverse complement strand
TGCCTCATCGGCCACGGGCTATCGCTACGGCAGACACGCCGTGGCAACATCCACCTCAATGGTGGTCCGCACGAATGGATCGACACCGCGCTCGAAGCCGAGCCCGAGAAACCCAACACGCCCATCGTGCGCAACATGGCGCGGCGGTTGATCGAGATTCTGCCGATCGCCAAGCAGGCGCAGATGTTGCGGTCCTGGGCCAGTGTCGTCGACATTACGATCGATCAGATGACGATCATCCAACGCTTCGACACGCCTGCGGGGCTGATTGCCGCTTCCGCCGGCGGCCACGGCCTCGGCATGGCGCCAGCGCTGGGCGTCGCGCTGAGCGGACTGGCGCTCAACGGCGCGACCAACGCACCGATCTCGGCGCTGACGCTCGACCGGTTCAAGGGCCTCTCGCCCAACTGGCGCACCGAAAAAGGCTGGATGGCGGGGTCGTACAATACATAACCGGACATTACCGGCGGTTCCTGGTTTTCAGTTTCTGGACAGGCCCAAACCCACCGCAACTCCGCGCCACACGATGATGCGCCAACGCCCCATCGGGGCGTCGGACTGTAGCCACGAGTGAGCGAAGCGGAACCCGTGGAACGGATGGGATTGGATTTGGATCGCCCCAGAAGGGCGAAGGATGCCTCTGCCCCTCACGGGGCAGTGCGGAGAAGACATCGATACTTCCACGGGTTTCACCCGTGGCTACAGCCCGCGGCCCCGTTGGGGCCGATTTGTATCTTCAGCGGCGCTTGCGAACTTCGGCAAGTGGGTCGCCTTGACTGGCGAGAGACGACGGGCCTATCCCCTTCGTGGTCCAGTACGAGAGACACAGCCAGCCATGTCCAAACTGCAACCTCTGTTCACCCCGCCCACGCCTGTTCTTGCCCCGATCGCAGGCCAGCCCGGCAGCGGCTTTCCCGTGCGCCGGCTCTTCTGCATCGGCCGCAACTATGCCGATCACGCCCGTGAGATGGGCAAGGACCCGGCGCGCGAGCCGCCCTTCTTCTTCACCAAATGGGCGGAAGCGGTGGTCCCCTCGGGCACGACGATCGCCTATCCGCCGGAGACGAAGAATTACCACTATGAGATCGAACTGGTGGTCGCGATCGGCGCTGCGGGATTTCGCGTGGCGCCCGCCGATGCCGGCGCGCTCGTCTGGGGCTATGGCGCCGGCCTCGACATGACGCGGCGCGACTTGCAGCAGGTCGCCAAGGACATGGCGCGGCCGTGGGACGTCGCAAAGAACGTGCCGCAGTCCGCGCCCCTCGGAGACATCGTTCCCAAAGCTCAGGCGGGCGACATTGCGGCGGCCGCGATCTCGCTCGACGTCAACGGCACGGTGAAACAGCAGGGCCGCATCGCCGACATGATCTGGTCCATCCCAGAGATCATTGCCGAGGTCTCGCGCTTCTACCGGCTCGAGCCTGGCGATCTCATTTTCACCGGCACGCCGGCTGGAGTCGGGGCCGTCAAGCCCGGCGACCGCCTCACGGGCAGGATCGACGGATTGCCCTTGCTCGAGATCGCCATCGGCGAGGCCGCCGCCTGACGATCGGCACCTATGCGCTGACCGTGCCGAGCTTGGCCAGCCGATGGGATGTGTCTAGGGTGTTTCCGTTTTTCGTTGAATCACTCCAACACCCTAGGCTCTTGGTTTGTCGTGCTTCTTCTCGGAAAACCGCTTCGCACTTTTCCGGAAGCACTCTAGGGTTGCCCTCGCACTTCACTCCCAGCGCGAGACCCCCCGCATGAGCGAACCCCTCTACGACGCCGTCATCATCGGCGGCGGCCCGGCCGGCCTGTCCGCGGCCTGGCAGCTGCGCGACCGCAACATCCTCGTCCTCGAGCAATCGCAGCGGTTGGGCGGGCGCCTCTACTCGGAGACGCGCGGCGACTTCTGGATCAATTTCGGCGGCCATCTCTGCCCGGCGCCCGGTTCCCACATGCGCAACCTCATGGCGGCGCTCGGCATCGAGGCGATCGACATCCCCGGCAACAAATTCGCACTCTGGCACGCAGGCAGAGTCGTCACCCCCACCAATGTGACGAACCTGCCGCTGACGCTGCCGCTCTCGCTCTCGGAGCGCATGGCGATGGCCCGCGCCGGCCTCAAGATCCGTGGCGCTGTGGCGCGCTGGCGGGAGATCGTGAAGCCGCTTCCAGGCGAGACAAGCGAGGCCCGGCGTGCGCGCGCCTCTCAGTTCATGTCCGACCGCACCTTCCGCGATCTCATCGGCAATATGCCGCCGCGCATCGAGGCCCTCTTCCGCGCCGCTGGCGAGCGCTCGGCCGCCGAGATGGAGGAGTTCAGCGCCGGTGTCGGCATCACTCTGTTCGGCATGGTGTGGGCGGGCAAGAACGACTCGATGGCGGTCAACATGCTGGGCGGCTCGGGCCGGCTCGGTGAGGCAATGAGCGAGCGGCTGGGGGACCACGCGCTTTGCCACGCCAAAGTGCGGAGTGTCGAGCCGACCGGTGGCCGCGTGCGTGTCACCTATGACCAGAATGGCGAGACGCGCACTGTGTCCGCCCTGCAGGCCATCGTCACTGTCCCGGCACCTTCGGCAGCCGGCATCGTCAAGGGCGTTCCCGAGGACGTACTCTCGACTCTGGGTGCGGTGCGCTACGGCCCGTTCCCCAGCATGGGTTTCGTGACGGATGAGACCGGGCCGATGCCCTGGGACGATATCTACGCCATCACGGTGCCGGGCCAGACCATCAACATGATGTTCCATCACACGAACCCGCTTCGCGCACGCGGCGGCAAGAAAACCGGCAGCAGCTTCATGGTCTATTCCGGCGGAACACCCGCTCACGCGATGATGCAGCTCTCCGAGGATGAGATCCGCGATCGCTACCTCGCGGACATCTTCCGGATCTACCCCGAGTTGAAGCCGCTAATCCGCGAGACCAAGGTGCGGAAGTGGTCGCCAGGGAACACCTGGCGCCCGCCCGGCTTCGACTTCGGCGCCATGGTCCGCTACAGCGCACGCACCGACACCGACATCCATTTCGCCGGCGACTACTTCGCCGAGATCGGCAACATGGAGACCGCCTGCGGCACCGGCCTCGAGGCGGCGACGCGCGTGCGGGCGCGTCTTGACTCCCTCGATCCAGCGCGAGCGGCCGCCTAGTGTCCCGATCGCGACGTTCGTCAGATCAAGCAGCAACCACTCACGAACTTCGCGATCGAAAAGGACACTAGTGGCCCGTCGCGCCTAAATCGCATCATGGCCACGAGCGCTTTCGATTTAGGCGCGACATAAGGGCCACTAGCGATATCGTTGGCTTAGTGTGGCGTTCAACGCGCCTTGGTTGACCAGTACTGCGGCGAGGTTCGTGTCAACAAAGGCG
>JANNSX010000177.1:0-4670 GCA_031403155.1 Hyphomicrobiaceae bacterium | reverse complement strand
CAGTATTCCGATGCTTGGCAAGGAATCGGCCCTTCAACCCGGGGGGCCGCAGGAATCGGTATCCTCCCGACGAGAAAGAAGCGTGAACGCACCCAATCTGATCAGTCTGGCACGGGTCCTGCTGGTGCCTTTCATCATCTCGCTCATCATTTCGGGCGAGTACAGGCTCGCCTTCGTGCTGGTGCTGCTGGCGGGCTTGAGCGATGCGCTGGATGGCTACCTCGCCCGGCATTTCGGCTGGCGCACCGAGCTCGGCTCCTATCTCGATCCCGTCGCCGACAAGCTGCTGCTCGTCTCGATGTACGTGACGCTCGGCTTTCACGGGCTCGTGCCGGCCTCCCTCGTCGTGCTGGTGGTCAGCCGCGACGTGCTGATCGTCGTCGCCGTCGTCATCGCCCACATGCTCGGCCGGCCAATCGGCATGCGGCCGCATCTCGCGGGCAAGCTCAATACGGCGGCCCAGATCGTCCTGGCGCTCCTGACGCTCGCGGACGAGGGCTTCGGCCTTGGCCTTAGCGGCATCCGGCAAGTGCTGGTGCTGGTGACCGCGGCACTCACCGTCGTCTCGACGGGCATCTACTTGCAGGCCTGGCTCCGGCATCTGACCGGCTATGGTGTCGTCTCCGACGATGCCGCCATCCTGCGGCGGCCGAAATCCGAAGGGTCCGGCGAATGAGCCTGCGCCAACAGGCCTTGATCTGGTTCGGCGTGCTGCTGGCGGCGCTGCTCGCAATCGCTCTGCTCGACGGCATCCTGCTCCCCTTCGTCGCCGGCATCGTCGTCGCCTATGTGCTCAATCCGATCGTCGACCGCATCGAGCGCTTGGGGCTGTCGCGGGGATGGGCGACCTTGGCTCTGCTGCTCGCGATGGCGCTGGCTGCCGCACTCGCCCTGGTCTTCATCGTGCCGCTGGCGATGGATCAACTGAGCGCGCTCATCCAGGCGCTGCCGGGCATCTACGAGCGGCTACGGGCGCTGGCCGATGAAGCCTCCAACGTCTGGCTCGGCAATGGCGGAACCGTGCCCCCGGTCGATCAGCTGGGCGGCCTCGCGAAGGGACTGACGGATACACTGGCGAGCGTCCTGCAATCGCTGCTGAGCGGCGGGCTCACCGTCATCAATCTTCTCGGCCTGTTGGCGGTGACGCCGGTCGTCGCCTTCTATCTGCTGGTCGATTGGAACGATCTCGTCGCCAGTGTCGATCGCTGGCTGCCGCGCCAGCATGCGCCACGCGTTCGGGTGCTGGCGTCACAGATCGACGGCAAGGTCGCCGCCTTCTTCCGCGGCCAGGGCCTCGTCTGTCTCATCATGGGTGTCTACTACGCGATCGCCTTGTCGCTGGTGGGCTTGAGCTACGGACTGCTCATCGGATTGTTTGCCGGCATCGCCGGATTCATTCCGCTGGTCGGGGCGATCCTCGCCGGCATCCTCGCCATCGCCATGGCGATCTCGCAGTTCTGGCCGGAGTGGATGCCGGTCGTGCTGGTCGCGGGCGTCTTCGCGATAGGTCAAGTGCTCGACGGCAACGTGCTGTCGCCGCGCATCGTCGGCGGCAGCGTCGGGCTGCATCCGGTCTGGATCATCTTCGCGGTGTTCGCCTTCGGCTACCTCTTCGGCTTCGTCGGCATGCTGGTGGCCGTGCCGGCGGCCGCCGCCATCGGCGTGCTCATCCGCTTCGTGCTCGAGGAGTATCGCGAGAGCGAGCTCTATCAGGGCGATGGTCCCGATCCGCCAGGCGAGGCGCCGGATGCCGCCGCGACACCGGCCACGATCGAGGAGCGGGCGTCATGACCTCCGAGCCCGCCGAGCAGCTGCTGTTCGACCTCGGCCTCGGCCAGCGTCCGGCGCTCGGCGCCGAGGACTTCATCGTCAGCGCCAGCAACCGGGCGGCCGTCGAGCTCGTCGATGCCTATCCCGCCTGGCGCGACCGCGCCGTTGTGCTCGTGGGCCCGGAAGGCTCCGGCAAGACGCATCTGGCCCATGTCTGGCAGTTGCGCTCGGACGCGGCGATTGTTTCGGCGGGCGACATCACCGAGGCCGTCATGGCGGAGCACGCGCGCCGCCGGGCCATCGTCATCGAGGACCTCGACCGGGGCCTGGCCGACGAGCACATGCTGTTCCATCTGCTCAATCAGCTGCGGGATCTGGGAGGCCATGTCCTGCTGACGGCGCGCAACGCCCCCGGCGCCTGGACGCTGGCGATGCCGGACTTGCGGTCGCGCGCCCGCGCCCTGCCGGTCGTCAACATCGGCGAGCCGGACGAGGCGCTGCTGCGCGCCGTCATCGTCAAGCTGCTGGCCGACCGGCAGTTGATCGCGAGCCCCCCCGCCGTCACGCATCTGGCGCGGCACATGGAACGCTCCATGAGCATGGCGTTGCAGATCGTCGAGGCGCTCGACCGGCGGGTCTGGCAATCCATGCAACCCGTCACCCGCGATCTCGCGCGTGAGGTGCTGGCGGCGATCGGCCGGGGGGATGGCACGCGTGGCTAAATCGATTGACCCACGCCATGTGTTGTCAAACTGTCATATGGCCGTGACACAGCCGTTGTGCACGCACGGGCTAGATCATCCGGCAATGCCTGCCCCGCCCGGCCGCAACGCTCCGGGAGACTTCGAATGACAACGCGCATGAAAAGCAACAAGGCGAAACCGGCCGGCGAGCGGGCGCCGAACCTTGCCTCCAATCTTTTGCAATCGCCCGACCGCTTCTACAACCGCGAGCTGTCCTGGCTGCAATTCAACCGCCGCGTCTTCGAGGAGGCGGCCAACGAGCGCCATCCGCTGCTCGAGCGCGTGCGGTTCCTTTCGATCTCGGCCTCCAATCTCGACGAATTCTACATGGTGCGGGTGGCAGGCCTCTGCGAGCAGGTTCACGCCGGCGTCAGCGAGCTGAGCGGCGATGGGTTGATGCCCGCCGAGCAGCTCGTCCGCATCAACGAGATGGTGGCTAAGCTGACGAGCGATCAGCAGTCGCTCTGGAACGAGCTGCGGCTGGGACTGTTCGCGCAAGGGCTCGCCATCGTCGAGCCGATCGACCTCAGTGCGGAGGATCGGAAATACCTCGAAGGCCGCTTCATGGCCGAGGTGTTTCCGCTCCTCACACCGCTCGCCGTCGATCCGGCGCATCCCTTTCCGTTCATTCCCTCGCTGGGCTTTGCCGTCGTGCTCGACCTCGTCCGGCGCGAGGACGGCAAGATGATGCATGCGCTGCTGCCCATCCCACAGACGACGCCGCGCTTCTTCCAGCTGCCCGAGATGCCGGGCGAGACGCGGGCTCGCCAGCGCTTCATCCGCGTCGAAGCCATGATCAGTCTTTTCGTTTCCAGGCTTTTCCCCGGCTTCTCCGCACGCGGGCTCGGTGCCTTCCGCGTGCTGCGCGACAGCGATTTCGAGATCCCGGAGGAGGGCGAGGATCTGATGCGGACCGTCGAGGTCTCCGCGCTCGACCGCCGCCGCCGCGGCGCGGTCATCCGCATCGAGCTCGACGGGGAGATGCCGGCGAACCTGCAGCGCTTCGTCGTGCGCGAGCTCGAGGTGGAAGCCGACGCCGTGTTCCGTCAGGAGGGCCTGCTCGGCCTCGTCGACATCAAGGAGCTGATCACGCCCGACCGCGCCGATCTCCAATTCCCGCCGTTCAATATCCGCTTTCCCGAGCGCATCCGCGCCTTCGATGGCGATTGTTTTGCCGCCATCGCCAAGAAGGATCTCGTCGTCCACCATCCCTATGAGAGCTTCGACGTCGTCGTGCAGTTCCTGAAGCAGGCAGTGGCGGACCCCGACGTCGTCGCCATCAAGTGGGCGCTCTACCGCACCAACAAGGACAGCCCGATCGTCCGGCTCCTCAAGGAGGCCGTCGAGGCCGGAAAGCTCGTCACCGCCGTGGTCGAGATCAAGGCGCGGTTCGACGAGCTCGCCAACATCAACTGGGCCCGGCAGCTCGAGCATGCGGGCGTTCACGTGGTCTATGGCCTGCTCGAGCTGAAGACGCACGCCAAGCTCGCGCTGATCGTCCGCCGCGAGCGCGGGGTGCTGGCCACCTACTGCCACATCGGCACCGGCAACTATCACTCGGTGACGGCCAAGTTTTACACCGATCTGTCCTACTTCACGGCCAACCCCGTTATCGGCCAGGACGTGACGCGGATGTTCAATTTCGTGACGGGCTATGCGGAGCCGGCCGATCTGGAACGCATGGCGGCCTCCCCCAACGGCATCCGCAAACGGATCGTGCGGCACATCGAGGAGGAGATCGCGCATGTGAAGGCCGGGCGTCCCGGCGCCGTCTGGATGAAGATGAACGCGCTCGTCGACCCCGGCATCATCGATGCGCTGTATAGTGCGAGCCAGGCAGGCGTCAGGATCGACCTCGTGGTGCGCGGCATCTGTTGTCTCAGGCCAGGGATACCGGGCCTCTCCGACAACATCCGCGTCAAGAGCATCGTCGGGCGCTTCCTCGAGCACGGCCGCATCTATTGCTTCGGCGCCGGGCACGGCTTGCCGTCGCGGCAAGCCATCGTCTACATCTCGTCCGCCGACATGATGCAGCGCAATCTCGACCGCCGCGTCGAGGCGCTGACGCCGATCGGCAACCCGACCGTGCACGAGCAGATCCTCGACCAGATCATGGTGGCGAACCTCAAGGACAATCAGCAGAGCTGGAGCATCGAG
>JANNSX010000176.1:0-10253 GCA_031403155.1 Hyphomicrobiaceae bacterium | reverse complement strand
GACGCCCGGCGAGCATGCGATTTTGGCGCGACGGGCCACTAGAGCACTTGTCCTTCCAAGTGGATACCGGTTGGTCGAAGACAAGTGCTCAAAACCAACGACCTGGAGCGCCGATCTGATTCAATCAGATCGAAGTGCGCTCTAGCTGATCGCGGCTTGCTGGATCGCAATCGAATCGAGCCTATCGTTGCAGTCCGGCTTTCGCGCCCGGCGCGCCGGGCGTATCGTTTCCGATAGGCACAGACATCCGCGCTGCGTCCGCGTTGCCGCTGCCAGAGAAAGCCAATTCCGATGACCGACGAAACCGCCAAGCCCGGATCGCCTCTCCCTCACCGGCAACCGGCGCCTTCGGGCCTCAAGCTCCTGCTCGAGATCGGGCCCCTGCTCATCTTCTTCGGCGTCTATTCCTACGCCGGAATTTATATGGCGACGGCCGTCTTCATCCCGGTAACGATCGCCACGTTGGTCGCTAGTCGCTACATCTTCGGCAAGGTAGGCATTTTGCCGCTGGTGACCGGCATTTTCGTCATCGTGTTCGGCGGGCTGACGCTCTACCTCGCCGACGATACCTTCATCAAAATGAAGCCGACTTTAGTTTATCTGCTGTTTTCGGCGGCCGCGCTTGTTGGACTCGCGTTCAATTGGACCGTTTGGAAGCAACTTTTCGGCGAGGTCTTCCAGCTGACGGACGAAGGCTGGCGCAAAATGCAATTCCGTTGGGGGTGTTTCTTTCTGGCGATGGCAATTCTCAACGAGATTATCTGGCGATCTCTGTCGACCGATTTCTGGGTAGCCTTCAAAGTCTTCGGCGTTCTGCCCCTAACGTTCATATTCGCCATGGCCCAGATGCCCCTCGTCAAACGCCATGGACTCGTTGAATCCGGTGCAAACAGCAACACTTCGACAACGAATGGCGTGGACGGGGCTTCCTGAACCGCTTCGTAAACGCTATACACCGCGATCAAGCGAATTTGATATGATCGGGAATCGAATTCGCGGAAAACTTAGCGCGGCCCCTATCTGTACGCTGCGGGTGGGATCATCAAGATACGTCTCTCGGCGTCTGATGATCCGAAGGCGGCGGATGCGTGTTCGCGCCTCAGGAAAGGTCCCCAGACGACAATGAAAACAAACACCACTCTCGACGCCTCGCCCGTCCACCTTCTCCACCGCGCAGGCCAGCGGGCAGCGGAAATCTTCGACAACGCTGTTGGCGGCAAGGGTCTGACACCCCGCCAGTACGCGATCCTGCTCGCGCTGTCGGAGAACGAGGGCGTCAGCCAGACCGATCTCGTCGAACGCACGGGCATTGATCGCTCGACGCTTGCCGACGTCGTTCGCCGCATGATCAAGAAGGGCCTGGTGCTCCGGCGCCGGACGAAAGAGGATCAGCGGGCTTATGCCGTGCGCCTGAGCGAGAAGGGCCGCATCGCCCTCAACGAGACCATTGCCGCGGCGAATGCCGCCGACCAACGCGTGCTCGCCTCGCTTTCCGCCGACAAGCGCAAGCAGTTCCTCGAAAATCTGGCGGCGGTGGCCAACTCCGAGGTCGTCCGCGGCGCTTAGAGTGCTTCCGGAAAAAGCTTGTCCCGGCGAAGGCCGGGACCCGAAGCGGTTTTCCGAAAAGAAGCACGACAAGCCAAGGAATTAGGGTGTTGAAGTGATTCAACGAAAAACGGAAACACCCTGAGCGATTGGGCGTTCACCCTGCCTTGCGCGCCAACGCGATCGCCGGCAGCAGGCGGTCCCTGACGGTCTCCGCCGTCAGGGGTCCGACGTGCTTGAATGCAACGCGGCCCTTGCCGTCGATGACGAACGTCTCCGGCACGCCATAGACGCCGAAGTCGAGCGCGACCCGGCCATTGCCGTCGCTGCCGATCCGGCCATAGGGGTTGCCAAGCTTGCCGAGGAACCGTCGCGCGTCGGCGGCGCCATCCTTGTAATTGAGGCCGACGAGCTTCACCCCACCCGAACGCACAAGTTCCATCAGCACCGGATGCTCCTCGTGGCACGGGCCGCACCAGGAGGCGAAGACGTTGAGCACGGTGACCTCGCCCGAGCCGAGGTCCTTGGAGGAGAGGCCCGGCACCGCGGCGCTCTCGCCCTGAAGCCCCTCGATGGGCGGCAAATCGAAAGCGGGAACCGGCTTTCCGATCAATGCCGAGGGCAACTTCGAGGGGTCGCCCGAGGTCAGCGCCAGAGCAAAGACCGCCGCGACCACCGCGAACAGGCCGAGCGGCGCGACAAACCGCAGCCGGCGGCCGGCAGCATTAGGCGGAGGTGATACCTCGCTCATGAGGCAGCCTCCCCGCCTGAGCGACGGACACCCTCCGCGTCGAGCCGCTCGAGCAGCGCCCGCTGGCGCCGCCCATCGGCGATGACCCACGCGATCAAAACCGCAAGAACGAGCGCAACCGCCGCATAGGCGCTCCAGATGAAGGCGGCGTGGGGACCAAGATCTACCATCCTCGCCTCACATCGCTACGGCAGCCGCCGCGCGATCGACGCGGCGGAGCTGCAGGCCGATGACTTTGCGTCGCAAAATCTCATTGCGCATGGCGGCCAGATGCAGCGTGAAAAACAGCAGTGTGAACCCCACCGCCATGACACCGAGCGGCCAGAGCAGGTCTGGATGGATGGTCGGTCCGTCGACACGGAAGACGCTCGCCGGTTGATGCAAGGTCTCCCACCAGTCGACGGAAAACTTGATGATCGGAATGTTGACGGCCCCCGCCAAGGCAAGGATGGCCGTCACCCGGCTTGCGCGCGAGGCATCGTCGATGGCGCCACGCAGCGCCATCAGTCCGAAATAGAGAAACAGCAGCACCAGCATGGAGGTGAGCCGGGCATCCCACTGCCAATAGGTGCCCCACATGGGCTTGCCCCATAAGGAGCCGGTCAACAGCGCCAGGAAAGTGAAGGCCGCCCCGATCGGTGCCGCGGCCTTGGCCGCCACATCGGCGAGCGGATGCCGCCAGATGAGAACACCCAGCGCGGAAATCGCGATCAGCATGTAGCCCATCATCGCGAGCCAGGCCGACGGCACGTGGATGTACATGATCCTGACCGTCTCGCCCTGGCGGAAGTCGGGCGGCGAGGCGAAGGCCATATAGAGGCCAACGGCAATGACACCGGCAGCAGCAACCGCCAGCCACGGCAGCGCGCGCCCCGAAAGGTTCATGAAGCGCTGAGGATTGGCGAGGCTGTACATGGCGACCTTCCTAGACCGTTTTCCTATCCTTGCGAATCGGAAATCCGGTCTAGGTCCTTGGCTTTGAGCACTTTCTTTCGACCAACCGGTGCCCACTTGGAAGGACAAGTGCTCCAGCCCTTGCGCCCAGTTCGGGCAATCAACCGAGATTGGCCCGGAGCGCCTGGGCCGCCGCCAACGGCGTCAGCACGACTGTAGCTAAGGTGAGTGCCGTCAGGATCAAGAGCGGCTGGGCCGACGGCTCGAGCGCCGAGGTCATGCGATCGATACTGGAAACCCCGAAAATGAGAATGGGCACGTAAAGCGGCAAAATCAGGAGGGCGACCAGCAGTCCGCCCCGGCGCAGGCCGAGCGTCAGTGCCGCCCCCAGCGCGCCGAGGAAGCTTAACGCAGGTGAGCCGATCAGCATTGTGAGCGCCACCGCCGGATAGGCCTTGGCCTCGAGGTTGAGCAGCAGGCCCAGAACGGGCGCGAGCAGAACCAGCGGCAGCGCGGTCGTCAGCCAATGGGCTATTGCCTTGGCCGTGACCACCAATTCGAGCGGTAGAGGTCCGAGCGCGATGACCTCCAGAGTGCCATCCTCGTGGTCGTTGTGGAAAATCCGGTCGACGGACAACAGCGCAGAGAGCAGCAGCGCCACCCAGAGCAGGCCGGGGGCGATCCGGGACAGCAGGTTCAGGTCCGGCCCGAGGCCGATCGGTACAATGGCGACGACGACGAGATAAAAGCCGAGCGCGATGCCGATAGCGCCGCCGTCGCCTAGTGCGACCCGGATGTCCCGGCCGATGAGGGCGAGAAAGGCTCTCATGCCGGCACCCGCCCGAGTTTTAGTTCCTTGGCCCCCTCGAGCCCCAGCGGGATATGCGTCGCCGCGATGGCGATGCCACCCGAGGCGCGGTGCTCGGCGATAAGTCTGGCGAGCGTTTCCGTCGAGGCCTTGTCGAGGGAGACGCTCGGCTCGTCGAGCAGCCAGACCGGCCGCCGCGCCACCAATAGCCGCGCGAGCGCCAGCCGCCGCCGCTGGCCGGCCGAGAGGTAGCCGGCGCGGATATCGGCCAGCTCGGAGAGCCCCAGCCGGCCGAGAGCCGCGTCGACCCCGTCGACCTCTCCGAGGAAGGCCGCGTCGAAGGCGAGATTCTCGTGAACCGTCAGCCCCGCCTTGGTCTGCGGCAGGTGGCCGATGAAGTGGCACTGCTCGCCCAATTCCGCTTCGGCCGGACCACCTTCGATCCTAACCACGCCCGACGACGGCTTGAGGAAGCCGGCGAGCACGCGGAGCAATGTTGTCTTTCCGGCCCCGTTAGGCCCCGTGAGCAGAAGCCCGTCGCCGCTCTCGAGTGCGAAGGAAATGCCGGCCAGCACCGTTCGCCCGGACCGCGTGGCAGAGACCTGATCGGCGACCAGTTTCATGGGGGAGGGCGTCTCTGTGCCTCGGACGAGGCGTACGAAACTTGGAAAACGAATGTCAGCTACTCCCCTCGCCCGGCGAATCTTGTCCATGTATTCGCAAGGTGGCGCAGGAGATTTCCTCAGATGAAGTTTTGACAACAATCGTCAATCGGCCTGGCTCGCCAAATTCAAGTGACCCAAAACGAATCTTCGAGATTACACCTGCGAGCGGGCTTTCTTTCTCAAGAGCCTCTTGCCTTGCTTTTTTGAAAAGGGCGGGATCGAGAGAGGATATCAAAAGGCGACCTTCAGTACCGCGGTCCAGGAACACGTCGACACTATCGGGTTCCTGGTCCGTTGGTGAGAAATTGACTCGGAGATAGAGCGCGAGATTCGAGATGCCACTTGGGAAGCAAGGCACCGCGATGTTGTCAGGTAAGAGCCCGACAAGACTATGCGTGCCCTGCAGCTCCTCGCGAATGTCCTCACAGAAGAAGGCCAGCGGGTATACTCGACTCATGATGCAACTTGAGTCCGAACAAGAGGCCTACTCGGAGATAGTGCGATGCTCCTGCTGTACATGATCGAGCCAGTTGCAACATCGTCTTCGCTCTTTTCCCTGCGCATGTTCGATTTCGCGAACTCATCGTCCAACGCCGGAAGCGCAAAGGTTGGAGCACGGCCCATCGCGTAGGCAAGCTCTGCAACCCGGCTGAGTGTGATGTCCTTTTGACCACGCAATTCTCTATTGATGACGGAGCGGTGAACGCCAATCACTCGGGCAATCTCGGATTGCGTCAGCCCACGCTCCTGCGACTCTTCTGAAAGAGCCTTGAGTAGAGCGCGTCGCACCGCTGTCACAAATCGAGCGGCGACTCGCCGGCTAGGGCTCAGTGTAAGCTGAAACGACGTCATTCGGATCTTCTCCAGGCACAAACTTGGGTTCGTCTAGGTCGAGCTTGTCGCGAAATCTTGCAACCTCTCCGGCGTATCCGTGATACAGCTTATGGAGCTTGATGTGGTCGGTTTGGTCGGCGGCGTGGCCGATGAAACAGTCCTTGAGGAGGAACCAGCCAAACAGCCGTAGATCGGCTGTTTTGAATTCCCAGATCCCGCCGGAGACGTGATTGATGTGTTTGAAGGTTCGGCCGTATGCCAATGGCTCGCCACTGCCGTAGTCGGACAGCAATGCATCGAGCTGCTCGATCGGACTGAGCTCGATTTTCCAAGTGGACTCCAGGCTTGGCAGCACTTCGCTCAGCCATTTCACAAGCCTTGGTGAGGCGTAGATGCCGCGGAACTCCTGCTGGCGACCACTCAAGGCAGGATCGACCTTGATGAGATCGCCGCGCTCGACCAACTCTAGCAATGTTGCCATTTAAGTCAACACAGACTGACGCCAAATCGTTAACAAACTAGCGTGCTCGGTGCTGAAAGCGGGCCGGCTACGCGAATTTCGTGCCTCGTGCTAGGCCACTATCAGGGCGTGACTCGGTCCTATATAACGGGCGCCGCATCAGGAGCGCCATAGGCAAGTCCGCTGGCACACGGCGGCATGCCGGACGCCGCGGCCCCCGCCGGGCATCGCCCGCGAGAGCCAAGCGCTCCACCACCGAACGAGGAGCCCTCCAATGCCCGAGACCGTGCTCGACAGCTTCCGCTGCCGCAAAACGTTGACTGCCGGCGGCAAGAGCTACGAGATCTTCAGCCTGGCCGAGGCGGAGAAGAACGGTCTTCCGGGCATCTCGCGGTTGCCGGTTTCCCTCAAAGTGCTGCTTGAGAACCTGCTCCGGCACGAGGACGGCCGCACGGTCAGCGCGGATGATCTCAAAGCCATGGTCGCCTGGCTTTCCGATAAGACCTCCGAGCGCGAGATCGCCTATCGCCCGGCCCGCGTGCTGATGCAGGATTTCACCGGCGTGCCGGCCGTCGTCGATCTCGCCGCCATGCGGGATGCCATGCGGGCGCTGGGCGGCGACCCCAAGAAGATCAACCCGCTGGTGCCGGTCGATCTCGTGATCGATCACTCGGTGATGGTCGATCACTTCGGCAGCGCCGGGGCGTTCAAGCAGAACACCGATCTCGAGTACGAGCGCAATCTCGAGCGCTACGAATTCCTGCGCTGGGGGGCCGGCGCCTTCGACAATTTCCGTGTCGTCCCGCCCGGCACCGGCATCTGCCACCAGGTGAACCTCGAATACCTCGCGCAGACCGTCTGGACGAAGCAGCTCGACACCCGCAAAGGGCCTATAACGCAAGCCTTTCCAGATACTTGCGTCGGCACCGACAGCCACACGACCATGGTCAATGGCTTGGCCGTGCTCGGCTGGGGGGTCGGCGGCATCGAGGCGGAGGCGGCCATGCTCGGCCAGCCCGTGTCGATGCTGATCCCGGAGGTCGTCGGCTTCGAGCTGAAGGGCCGGCTCGCCGAGGGCATCACCGCGACCGACCTGGTGCTGACGGTGACCCAGATGCTGCGCAAGAAGGGGGTGGTGGGCAAGTTCGTCGAGTTCTTCGGCGAGGGTCTCGACCATCTTTCGCTCGAGGATCGCGCGACGATTGCCAACATGGCGCCCGAGTATGGCGCCACCTGCGGCTTCTTCCCGGTCGATGGCGACACGCTCAAGTACTTGAAGGCAACGGGACGGACCGCCGATCGGCTGGCCCTGGTGGAGGCCTATGCCAAGGAGCAGGGGCTCTATCGCACCAATGCGGCGCTGACCTTCACGGACACGCTCAATCTCGATCTCCACTCGGTGGAGCCTTCGCTCGCAGGCCCGAAGCGGCCGCAGGATCGCGTGGCGCTGAAGAATGTCAGCACCGGCTTTGCGAAGGCGCTCGAAGGCGAGTTCGGCAAGCCCGGTGAAGCCATGAAGCCGTTCCCGGTCGAAGACCGCGACCACATGCTGGGTCACGGCGACGTCGTGATCGCCGCCATCACCTCCTGCACCAACACCTCTAATCCGTCCGTGCTGATCGCCGCCGGTCTGCTTGCCCGCAATGCGCGGCGCAAGGGCCTCTCGACTCAGCCCTGGGTCAAGACCTCGCTCGCGCCCGGAAGCCAGGTCGTCACCGATTATCTGAAAAAGGCCGGGCTGCAGGACGATCTGGACGCGCTCGGTTTCAATCTGACGGGCTATGGCTGCACCACGTGCATCGGTAACTCGGGACCGCTGCCGGACCACATCTCGAAGGCCGTGCGCGACAACGATCTCGTCGTTGCCGCCGTGCTGTCCGGCAATCGCAACTTCGAGGGCCGCGTCAATCCAGACGTCAAGGCGAATTACTTAGCCTCACCCCCGCTCGTCGTCGCCTATGCGCTCGCGGGCTCGCTCCTCGTCGACCTCGCGACCAACGACATCGGTGCCGACAAGGACGGAAAACCCGTCTATCTCAAGGATATCTGGCCGAGTTCGGCCGAGATCACGCAAGTGATCCGCGATTGCGTGACGCCCGAGATGTTCGCCAAACGCTATGCCGATGTCTTCAAGGGCGACGAGCGCTGGCAGAGGATCGGCGGCAAGCCGGGCCTGACCTATGGCTGGAACTCGGGCTCGACCTATGTCCAGAACCCGCCCTATTTCGAGGGCATGACCATGACACCGGAGGCGCCTGCCGACATCGTCGATGCGCGCGTCCTCGGGCTGTTCGGCGACTCGATCACCACCGATCACATCTCGCCCGCCGGCAATATCGCCAAGTCCGGCCCGGCCGGGACGTACCTCATAGAGCACCAGGTGCGGCCCGCCGATTTCAATTCCTACGGCGCCCGGCGCGGCAATCACGAGGTGATGATGCGCGGCACCTTCGCCAATATCCGCATCAAGAACCAGGCTTTGCCGGGAACGGAAGGCGGGCTCGCGCTGCACGTGCCCTCCGGCGAGCAGGCGTCGATCTACGATGTCGCCATGCGCTACATCGCAGAGGGCACGCCGCTCGTGGTCTTCGCCGGCAAGGAATACGGCACGGGCTCGAGCCGCGATTGGGCGGCCAAGGGCACGCGGTTGCTCGGCATCCGCGCTGTCGTCGCCGAGAGCTTCGAACGCATCCACCGCTCGAATCTCGTCGGCATGGGCGTCGTGCCGCTGACCTTCCAGGAGGGTACGAGCTGGAAGAGCCTCGGCCTCAAAGGCACGGAAACCGTGACCATCGAGGGCCTCGCCTCCGTGAAGCCCCGCCAGGAACTCATCGCCCTGATCAAGGCGGCGGACGGAAAGGTTATCAAGCTCCCCCTGCTGTGCCGCATCGACACGCTGGATGAGCTTGCCTACTTCAAGAATGGCGGCATCCTGCCCTATGTGCTGAGGAACCTCGCGGTAGCGTGACAGGAGCATTTTTCGGCGAAGTGGCTTTCCGGTTCGTCGAAGAAAATGCGACAAACCAATGATCCAAGGCGGTTTCCGCTTCGCGAGGAGCGCAAACCGCTTTGGCGTCACCCGAATGTGAGTGGTAGTTGATGGGGCGGACACGCATATTGTGCGTCGACGCAAGGCGGAAAGTTGCTGGGAGGCTCAACGTGACGAGGCGATGCACAGGTCTGATCGCGGGGCTTGTGCTGATCGCATCGGGATCGACAGCTGGCCTCGCAGGCGATGCCGCTCACCCCGCGGTCGTCGAGCTGTTTACCAGTCAGGGCTGCTCGAGCTGCCCGCCGGCGGACGAGCTTCTGGGCGAGTTGGCGAAGCGCCAGGATGTCATCGCGCTCAGCATGCCGGTGGACTACTGGGACTATCTGGGCTGGCGCGACACGCTGGCCAGCCACACCTTCACCGAGCGCCAACGCGCCTACGCAGCCGGCCGCGGCGATGGGCAGGTTTACACGCCTCAGGTGGTCGTCAACGGCATGGCCCATGCGGTCGGCAGCCGGCTCGCCGACATCGAGGCGGCGGTCGCCTCGACCGGTGACCAGCTCGGCCCCTGGCGGAGCGGCGTCACACTTCGCATGGAGGGCGACGACATCGTCGTCGATCTTGGCCCCGCGCCCGCCGGGGTAACGATTTCGGACGGCCGCGTGCTGATCGCCATGACCACGCGCAGCATCGATGTTCCCGTCACCAGGGGCGAAAATCGTGGCCGGACGATCACCTACTACAATGTCGTCCGCAAGCTCGCCGAGATCGGCAAATGGGACGGGACCGCGGGGACTTTGCGGGTGCCGAAGAGCCAGGTCATGGCCGAAGGCAGCGACAGCTGCGCGGTGATCGTGCAGAACGGTGCGGCCGGACCCATCGTTGCCGCGGCGCGGCTCGACGGCTTCTGATACCAAGCAACAGAACCATCGACCTGTTCTGCATTCCCTTCCCCCATCGCGCCGGAGGCGTGCCCCCGGCACGACGAGGGGGAAGGCCAAGCGCCTGCTTGAGGGCAGACCCGCAGGGTCTGACCCTAAGCCAAAGTCCTTAGGCGCTTGGGATGGGGGGAATGACGCGGGCGCAGAGTCCTTTGAATTCGACCCCCCACCCCTGCCCTCCCCCCTTGAGGGCAGCGCTATCGCAGATGGCGATCTCATGTGGTCTGAGAAGTCACCGCACCCTTTCCTCCCCCTTTTTATGGGGGAGGACCGCGCGCCTTGGACTTAGCGGCGTAGCCGGTAAGTCCTTAGGCGCGCCAAGGTGGGGGTGCTGGTGCGGGGCTTCGCGAAACGTGGCGAGCC
>JANNSX010000175.1:0-7389 GCA_031403155.1 Hyphomicrobiaceae bacterium | reverse complement strand
ACCCGGCAGACGGTGCGGTGACTCCAGGCCCATCAAGGCCTCAGCCAGCGAAACTGCTTTGGACGCTGCACCGCCCGGCAGCGGCCACGTGTACGGTGAAGGGGCGAAGGCGCTCGGCCCTCCTACAAGTGTTGGCGACGGCGGTGAAATCTTCCGTGCCAACGCCCGGCGCTGATGTTCAATCTTGTCGAGATTGGCGCGACGTTGGAAGGCAGTTTCAATCTGCTGGCGTCGTGCCGGTGCGAGAGACGACGCAATGGCATCCCGGAGTGACTGACTACGCCAGCGGACGGGCTCGCACGCCGCGAAGTCCCGAGCCAACTGTGGGATGCGCTGCTGACCATTGGCGAGGACGGGGATGATGGGCTTTTTGAAATTGTAGGCGGTGGTGAGTTCAAAGCCCATCCAATAGCTGTCATTCAGATACATACCCGCCATGAGCAGAAATACGTCCATCCGCTGGATGATAGCTGAAAGGCTATCGGCAAGTTCGCGGTTGGACTTCGTATCGAGTGGATGCGCGCTCGAAATCGAGTAGTCCTGGAAATCTATACCCCGGTTCCAGGGTCGCAGGATTTCATGAAGTTTATCCCGCTGATCGCTGTACGCCCAGGAGTGAGACGAGAAGAGGCGGAGCATGTCGCCCGAGGGTAGCCCGAGTTGTTTAGCGATTTGTGGAATGACGCCGCTCATGACGCTCTCCGCTGTGTGTTGTTCGCCGCATGTCGCATTAGGACACGCGCACTACCGCCACGGTTAGTGCGATTCGGCTCACCCCAGCACTTATGTCGTTGCGCTTCTCCACAGCGACCTGTGGATAATCTGTGGAAAATACCTCGCTGACAGCGTGATGGGACATCGCCGTCTCGAGCGCGTGGGGATCGGGCTGGCGGGGCTGGATGCAGGGACCAGCGCATCGAGACCAGCCGGTCAGGAGTGACCTCCGAAATCGGGGTAACAAATCGGGGTAACTCGGGGTAACAATAGTTTTCTAAGCCATTGATTTTAAACGACTTGAAATGGTGCCGCAGGAGGGATTTGAACCCCCGGCCACCCGCTTACGAAGCGGATGCTCTACCACTGAGCTACTGCGGCGGCAGGGCGGGCCAGAAGGGGCGCGCCCGTAGCATAAACGCACCGAAGCGAGGCCTCGATGCGCGCAAGGATGCTTAACCGCAGCTTGCCGCTAAGGCAAGACGCATCGCTGCCTCATCCCGAGCCGATCTTGCCCCCTACCGCCGCCCGCCGGCCGTTTCGCCGAATGGTAACTCATCGTCGGTGCCCGGGTCGTCGGGAGCCCAGTAGGTGGAGGTCGCCGGGGATGCCTTGCGGGCCTCGGTCGTTGGCGCAGCTGCCTCGCCGGCGGTTTCGCGGCGGACGAGGACGGCGGCGGGCCTGCCGTCGCCTGATCGAGCCTCAGAGGCCTGCGAGCCCTCGGCCCGTTTGGTGCTTACCGAGACATCGGCCAATCCGGCCCGGTCTTCGGCCGAGGCCTGCTGGCGGCCGGGGCCGGAATAACCGGCCCTGAGCTCCAACGTGCGAGGGCCCGCCGGCTCGTCCTCAACGGTCTCAGCCGCAGCGGCTCGGACCGTTGAGACCTTCTCGGTGCGCGCTTCCGGCTCCTCCACCGGAGCCGATACGGCCGGCGCCGCCTCGAGCAGCGGTCCTGCCTCGATCTCGGCGCTGGAGACGATCTCGGCGAGCCAGCCGGCATCGGCCGCGCGTTGCGGCGGCTCGGGCGCCTCGCGCCATTCGTAGGCGTCAAGCTCGCCGGTCACCGGCGACACCGGCGCCCAACTGTTGGAGGCCTGATTGTCGGCGACCCAGGTCGGATCGCGGGGCGCGGCGACGGCACGCGCGAGCCACTGGCGGACGCGGCCCGTATCCCCTCTCTCGCCCTTCTCGACGCGGGCCATCAGCACGCAGACGCGCTCGGAGAGATCGTCCTCCACCAGCGGCTCGAGCGCCGAGCGCGCCTCGGACCATTCGTGCGCGTCGATGGCGGCGCGGGCGACCGCAATGCGCGCCTCACGGTTGCTCGGCGTCTTGGCGGCAAGCGCCCGTACGCGTTTCAGACGATCCTTCGGCGAGTCGCCGGGCCGCGCATGAGCGTAGGCGAAGGCCAAATCCGGATGCGGCGATTTCTTCCAGGTCTGCTCGAGGATCGTCGTCGCCTGGCCGACCTTGCCGGCGGAGGCCGACAGGCGCCCCGCGATCTCGGCGGCGGGTACAAGGTCGGGTGCGAGGTTGTGGGCTTCCTTGGCGAACTCGAGCGCCTTGTCCATGTCGCTGTCCTCGAGCTTTTGGGCCTGTGCCGTCAGCAGCACGGCGCGGCGGCGCTCGGCCAAGCGTTTTTCGACATGACCCTGGCGGCGCGCGATCGCGAGCGTGTCGAGCGCGCCCGCCCAATCGCCGCTTTTGCATTGCTGACGGAAGAGACCGTCAGCCGCCCAGCCGAGTTTGGCATTGAGCTTCAGCGCCTTCTCGGCGAATTGCCGGGCGGCTTCGGTCTCGCCGACCTGGGCTGCTTCGAGATAGAGGCCGCGAAGCCCGAGCTGGGCCGTCTCGGGCGCCACGAGCATGTTGTCGTAGATGCGTCGCGCCGTGCCGCGATCGCCGGCGAGCTGGGCCGCCTGGGCGCGCAATAGCTCGGTCAGCGGCTCGTCGGGGAGCGCACGCCGGGCGTGGTGAGCGTGCCGCATGGCCTGCTGGCTGTCGCCGGCACCGATCGCGATGAGGCCGTTCGAGAGCGCATCAAGGCCCTGGCGCCGGCGGCGGACGCGCATCGTCCTGCCGATAACGCCCGGCCCGCCGAGAACGGTGCGGAGAAGCGTCCAGGCGAGCACGGCGAAGGCCGACAGCAGCGCCAGCGCGACGATGGCGACGAACACCGTCGTCTCCATCCGGTAGCCTTGCCAGTCGATGACGAGGCTCGAGGGCTGATCGGCGAGCCAGGCGAGACCGGCCGTCACCGCGGCAACACCCAGGAGATACGCGACGAGACGGAACATGAGCGTATCCTCAGTTGGTGCTGGAAGCCGGTGTACCGGCGATGAGCTTCTTCAACCCGTCCTCGATTCCCGCGAGCGACCGGTCGACGGTCAGGCGCGCATCGACCTCGCCGAGCCATGAGGCCATGGCGGCCTTCGGCGCCTCGGCGAGACTCGACGATTCTTTTGCGACCCCTTCCAGATCGCTCGCGGAGAGGCGCTGCTCCATCCGGGCAATGACCGCCTCGGTGGTGTCGCCCGCCACCTCGCCGGTCTTCCTGACACGCACGATCGACTGCGCGCCGCTCCACAGCTGATCGAGGACGGAGGCCTCGGGATCGCCGGTGCGCTCCGCATCGAGTGCGGCGTTGGCGGCGGCGGCGAAGCCGGCCTCGAGGCTGGCGAGCGAGGGGAGGCCCTTGTCCGCATGGGCTGAGAGCGCCGACAGGTCGAGATCCTTCGGCGCAATCGCTGCGACGGCCGTCATCTCCTTCGAGAAGTTGCCGCCGCGCTCGATGGCGCGCCTCAGGTTAGTCAGCTCGAGCGAGAGCAGAATGCGGTTGGCTGCCTCGCCGCGATTGGCCTCGCTCGATTTGAGTGTGCCGATGTCTGTCTCGACAGCAGCGAGCTTGGCCGACAACGGCTCGAGCGACTTGCCGAGATCATCCACCGTCACGCGCTGGCCGATGGCGCCCCCGAGATCGGCCGACAAACTTTCGATCGACTTGGCCGTGCGGCCATCGGCATCGGCGAGCTTCAGCACCTCGGTGCGGATCTCCTCGGCCGTGCCGCGCACGCCGTCGATGCTCTGCTGCAGGCGCTCGGTGGTGAGTTTCAAGCTTTCGATGTCACGGCCGAGGCGCAGATTGCCTTCCTTGAGCGTCGCGATCTGGACGGTCGCGCCGCTCCCCGCCGTCAGGCCCTCGGCGAGGCGGCTGTCGAGGCCCGCGACCTCCTTCACGAGACGCTCCTCGAAGCCCTTCTTCACGCCCTCGACGCGGCTTTGCAGCTCCGACTCGAAGTCAGCGATGCGGGCGGTGAGCGCGGTCAGACCCGCGATGCTGCCGCCTTCGCCGGATTTGCTCACTTCGGCAATCGTCTCGAGCTGCTTCGCCATGGCCTCGAGCCGGGACGCCGTGGCGGCATCGAGCGCCGCATCGCCCGTCGGTTGTGCGGCGATCTCGGTGAGCTTGGCCTCAGCCGCCACAACCGCAGCGATGGCCTCTCTCTGCTGGGCCTCAAGCGCCGCGACCTTCTCCTTCCAGCCGCCAGCAGCAAGCAAATCAGATTCGACGCGGGCGATCTTGTCGCGCAGCGTGCTCTCGCTCGTGTCGGCGGCCTGCTCCTTGAGTTCGGCCTCGAGCGTTGCCAGCCGGCTCGTCAGCGCATCGACATTGCCAGAACCCAGGCCGATGCGATCGGACAGTGCGTTGGCGCCGAAGAGCGTAAGCAGTGCGCCCGCAACACCGGCAAGCAGATGGCTGACGAATCCTCCGGAGCGGCGCGGTGGCGGAGCAACAGGCGCATCGGTGCGCGCAGCAGACTCGGGTGCAATTGTCTCAGCGGGCTTATCATCCGAGGCGCTTTGCGAACCGGCGGCAGCACCGGATTTCAGCTCCTCGGACTTCGCCTCGAAACTCTTGCTCGCGTATTTTTCCGCGGCTTGCGCGCCCGACTTCGGCATGTCGCGCGTCTCGACCACGGTCGCCTTGAGGTCGAGCGTTGCCTTGGGCTTTTTCGGATCGGTCACATCGCCGGCGGGCTTGCGCCCGAGTGGATCGGTCTTGTCGTCTGCCATCTGACTGTCCTCTCGCCGGGGGGTGGCGAATGCGGCCCGGTCTAGGTTGTTGGCTTTGAGCACTTTCTTTCGACCAACCGGTATCCACTTGGTCGGAAAGTGCTCAAGCCTTCACTGTGTTCATAGGCGTTCAGGCGCGGCCGGGCAATTGCGGCTTTTCCTGATCGATGAGCGCCAGCAGCGAGGGTAAGTCCGGCGTCGCGGCGATAGGAGTGGACGCAGGTGCAAGATCGCCGAGAGTTGATGCGGTGTTTGCGGAGATGCAGAAGCAAACGAGCCGCCGTGCTTCATCGGCAAGCCCGGCTTTCGTCACTAGGGCTGCAAACGTCGCCGCCGTGCGCGGTGACATCAGAATGACGCCATCCACCTCGCCCTGTCGCAAAGCGGCCACGAGCGTCTCGCTCAACGCGCTACACGCCACGGATTCATAGACAATCGTGGTGTCGAGAGCGATGCCCGAACGCGACAGGGGTGTGGCCATATCGACAGCGACGACATCGCCCGCGAGATGGAGCAGGCGGGTACCGGGGCGAAAGGCCGTTGTCAGCACCGGTAGCAGCGTATCAGCCGAGCCGCCGCCTCGGATGACTTTGGAGAAACCCAGATGCCGCCCGGCCTCGGCCGTTGCGGCGCCGACCGCATAGAGCGGCAGACGGCACATCTGGCCGAGGTCGGGATGGTTAGCGATCGCGCCAAGCGCATTGGCGCTCGTCACGACGAGGGCATCGACCCCTTCGAGCTGCGGCCGCACCTTTTCAGCAGGCCTGATGACGAGCATCGGCTCGACAATGGCCTCATGTCCAGCTTTGCGAAGCGTTTCGGCCAGCGCCTCGGCCTCCGGCTCCGGCCGTGTCACGAGGAGCCGCATCGGTGTCAGGCCTCGCGCAGAAAGTTGGGTCCGGCGCGCGCCAACAACTCGGCGGCCGCATCGGCGCCGAGTGACGCGGCATCGCCCACCGAACCCTCGCGCGACGTCTCATGCGCCTCGCGACCATCCGGCGTCAGGATCATGCCTCGCAACGTCAGCCGATCAGCCGATACCAGAGCAAGGCCGGCAATCGGCGTTTTGCACGAGCCGTCGAGGCCCCGCAGCATCGATCGCTCGGCCGTGACAGCCAATGCCGTCTCGCGATGGGCGAGCGACGCGATCAGCTCCGCCATGCGCGTGTCACCGGCTCTGATCTCGATGCCGAGCGCGCCCTGCGCCACGGCCGGCAACATTTCTGCCGTTTCGATCACCGCCGTGGCGCGATCCGTCTGTCCGAGCCGCTTCAGACCGGCAAGCGCCAGGATGGTCGCATCCGCCTGGCCTTCCCCGAGCTTCCTCAGACGCGTGCCGACATTGCCGCGAAAGGTCACGACCTCGAGGTCGGGCCGGAGCCGCTTTACCTGCGCCTGCCGCCGGAGCGAGGCCGTGCCGACGATGGCGCCTTCCGGCAGTTCGGCAAGGCGGCGTGCCTTCAAGGAAATGAACGCATCCCGCACATCCTCGCGCTCGAGGATAGCGCCGATGACCAGACCATCCGGCAGCACCGTCGCCACGTCCTTCATGGAATGGACGGCGAGGTCGATGCTCTTGTCGAACAGCGCTTCCTCGATCTCTTTCGTAAAGAGCCCCTTGCCGCCGACCTCGGAGAGCGGCCGGTCCTGGATCTTGTCGCCGGAGGTTTTGATGACGACGATCTCGATGTCACCGGGATCGAGTCCGTGGGCAGCTGCGATCCGGCCCCGCACGTGCTCGGCCTGGATCAGCGCCAGCGGGCTGCCGCGCGTGCCTAATCTGATCTGGCTTTGAGACACCCGGCGCTCCTTGACGCGGCGGCCTGATTGCGTGCTTGCTCGCGGCCACTTCCAAACCGGGCCATACATGCGGCAGCTAACTCACGAGATCAAGCCGACCGGCGGACGGGCGCTCCTCGTGCTCGGCCTGGAGACGAGTTGCGACGAGACAGCCGCGGCGGTGGTCATGCGCCAATCCGATGGAACCGGCCGCATCCTGTCGAATGTCGTGCGCGCGCAGATCGAGCAGCACCGGCCCTATCTCGGCGTCGTTCCCGAGATCGCCGCCCGCGCGCATCTGGAGCTGTTGCCGGCGATTGTCCAGGTGGCGCTTGACGAAGCCGGCGTGACGATCGATCGGCTGGACGCCATCGCGGCAACCGCCGGCCCCGGGCTCATCGGCGGCCTGATGGTCGGGCTGACGATGGGGAAGTCGATCGCGCTCGGCGCGGGCAAACCGCTCGTCGCGGTCAATCACCTCGAGGCCCACGCCTTGACGCCCGGCCTCACCGAGGGACTGAAGCCACCCTATCTGCTGCTGCTCGTCTCGGGCGGTCACACACAGCTTCTTGGCGTCGAGGACGTCGGCCGTTATCGCCGCATCGCCACCACCATCGACGATGCCCTGGGCGAAGCCTTCGACAAGACGGCGAAGCTGTTGGGCTTGGGCTTTCCCGGCGGGCCGGAGGTCGAGCGGATGGCCAGAGCGGGTGATCCAACGCGCTTTCCACTGCCGCGGCCGATGCTCGGACGCCCCGAGCCGCATTTCTCCTTCGCCGGTCTCAAAACGGCGGTACGCCAGCGCGCGGAAGCGGCGGCGCC
>JANNSX010000174.1:0-2985 GCA_031403155.1 Hyphomicrobiaceae bacterium | reverse complement strand
GAGATCGGCCCGGCCTTCGAGGGTATCGATGAGCCGCGCGAGACCGGCCTGGGCCGCCTCGATCTTGGGCGTTCCCTCGATCTCACCCCACATGGAACCCGAGCCGTCGAGAATGACGATGGCGCGCGGGCGCGCGTCCTGGGCGTGGACACCGTCCGCAAGGAGTATTCCCATAAGGGCGGTAACGCCTAGCGCGCCGGAGAAGCGGTGCCGCCACGTCGATGTCATGTCTTGGTCTCACCAGCAATTCGGGTCCGCCCGTGACGGGCCGCGACGCAACCTGTATAGCCTGTCCGTCCGCCCAGCAGAACAGGGCTTGCAAAGGCTATCGACATGACGAGCGACGCCCTCGATCTCCTCCTCACGCGCCGCTCGGTCTCGGCCAACCAGATGCGCGGGCCGGGCCCTTCCGCCGAGCAACTCGAGCGCATCCTGACGGCTGCCACGCGCATTCCCGATCACAAGAAGCTTAGCCCCTGGCGCTTCATCCTCTTCGAGGGCGAGGCGCGGGAGCGGATAGGCCAGGTGCTGGCCCAGGTCTGCGCCCGGGAAGAAAAGGAACCGCCGAGCGCCATGCGTTTGGAGCTCGAGGCGAAACGGTTCATGCGGGCGCCTGTTGTCGTTGGCGTCGTCTCGCGCGTGACGCCCAATCCGGCGGCGCCCGAATGGGAGCAGATCCTCTCGGCCGGCGCGCTCTGCCAGACTTTGACGCTCGCCGCCAATGCCATGGGCTTTGCGACGAACTGGATTACCGAATGGTGCGCCTATTCGCCGGGTGTGCAGGCGGCGCTGGGGCTCGCTCGCAACGAGCGCATCGCCGGCTTCATCTATATCGGCTCGGGCGATACCCCGCCCGACCGCGACCGCCCGAAGCTCGCTGACCTCATCACGCGATGGTAGGCCCATGCTGTACGATGCTGTGAAGCGGGACCACGGGCTCCCCATCGATCCCTTCAAGTCGATCGTCATGCCGCGCCCGATCGGCTGGATCTCGACAATCTCGAAAGATGGCATCGCCAACCTCGCGCCCTACAGCTTTTTCAACGCGGTGTCCGACAACCCGCCTTTCGTCATGTTCGCGTCTGGGCCGCGCAAGGACAACCAGACGAACGCCGAGGAGACGGCTGAGTTCGTCTGCTCGATCGTCTCCTGGGATTTGCGCGAGGCGATGAACGCAACGTCCGCAACGGTCGCGCCCGAGGTGGACGAGTTTGCGCTCGCCGGCCTCGAGAAGGAGCCGTCCCGCTTCGTCAAGCCGCCACGTGTGAAGGGCGCCCCGGCCGCGCTCGAGTGCACGTATTGGAAGAGCGTCGAGCTTCCCGGTGGCCCTCAAAACGGCACGCTGGTCATCGGCGCGGTTGTGGGCATCTACATCGACGACCGCTTCATCAAGGACGGCCGTGTCGACAGCGGCGCCATGCGGCCGATCGCGCGGCTCGGCTATTCGGAATACACGGTGGCCGATACGGTGTTCAGGATGCGCCGGCCGGGTTAGTTCTTGCGCTGTTTTCTGAGGACGTGAACTTTGGGTCAGACCCTGCGGGTCTGACCCTACACGACGACCTGAGACCGGGGTCAGACCCGAAGGGTCTGACCTCGTGCCAACAATTGACCGCTATCCCGCATCGCGATCGCGAGACTTCGCGCGCACTCTGACACGTATCCGGACCCGCCTGACCTTGTGGCGCGCAAAACGGCCGGCGCGCTTGGCCTTCTGCTTGGCGAGCCGCCCGACGCCGCGCGCCTTGCGCCGGACGCGCCGGCCCGCATTGCCGATCCGCGAGACCTCGGCCTCAGGGTCGGGATCAGCGAGGCCATGCACGAGCTGATGCAGCTCTTCCGTCATGGCCTTGCGATCATTGCCGCTCTTGAGCGCCGTGTAGGGCACGATATCGCCGATCCGGACGGAAAGTGTCGAGCCGGCGAACTTGCGGAACTCGGAGACCAGCAGCGACAGGCGAAGCGTCAGCGAGAAGCGGCTGACGAAATGAAACAGCGGACCGTTCTGCCCCTCGAAGAACACCGGCAGCACAGAGGCCTTCGCCGATTGGATAAGCTTGGCCGTGAAGAGTTTCCACGGCAGATCCTCGGCCTTGCCGAAGGGCCGCTTGGCGGTCGCGACGCCGCCTGCGGGAAACACGACGATGGTGGTACCCTCGGCAAGGGCCGCCAGAGCTTCCTTGCGGGTCTTGAGGTTGAGCTTCTGGGCTTCGCGTGTCTCATCGAAGTCGATCGGCAGCGAATACGGCCGGATTTCGGGAATGCGCAGCAGCTGATTGTTGATCAGCACCTTGAATGGGCGGCCCAGTGCCTCGGCCAGCGCCAGGCTCGCGATGCCGTCGCCGATGCCGAAAGGATGGTTGGCGACCATGACGAGCGGGGTCTTTGCCTCGATCGGCGGCGGCCAGTGCCGCGCCTTGATCTCGAGATCGACCTCGATCAAGCGCAGCATATCGGTATAGGCCTGGGCGGAGCGCGGCACGATCTGATCGCGCCAGATTCGGTAGAGCGGCAAGAATTGCTGGCGGCCGGACAGCCGCTCGATCGTGTGAATGACCCAACGCTTGAGCTTGGGATCATTCGGGGAGGCATAGGTGAGCTCGGGAAAACTGCCCCTCATGCCGCGTTGCCCCTCCTCATCGCCGTGCCCTCCGCAAGATCGGGTGATTCCGGTAGTCTAGCGCCGGTGTGCGACAGTCTTACGTCATCCCTCACCCCCCCGCTAGTGTCCCGGCTCGCAAATACCGACCAATTTCCGGCGGGCACTCTCGGTATTTGCGAGCCATAAGGGACACTAGAAACATCAATAGCTTAGTGTGGTGCTTGTCTCGCAATTGCTGACTATGAACGTGCGGCAATTTTTGGTCGGCAATTGCGAGGCACCACACTAGTACCCGATCGCAGAATTGAGTGCCACACGTCGTGGCACGAAAATGCCGCGTGAATCGGGTACTTCAGCCAAAAAACTAGTACCAGCCATTTCTG
>JANNSX010000173.1:0-3985 GCA_031403155.1 Hyphomicrobiaceae bacterium | reverse complement strand
TCGAGGAACGGCGCGAGCAACAGCTCGTAGAGACCCATCACGCCACCTGCACATCCGCGCACCAGGGCGCATCGTCATCCCAGGCTTCCGTCATGCGGCGGGCTTTGAGTATATTTTCGGGCGCGAGTGCCGATTTGGTATCGCCCCAGGCGATGGCCTCGCGCGCGAGCAGCAGTGTTTCCGGAAACTGTTCGCGGATCAGCGTCATGTCGTGCAGCACGGCGATGACGGTGCGTTGCTCGCCGTGCCAGCGATGGATCAGCGCGACGAGATCGGCGACCGTCTTGGAGTCGATGGCATTGAAGGGCTCATCGAGCAGGATGACGCGCGCGTCCTGCAGCAGAACCCGCGCAAACAGCACGCGCTGGAGCTGGCCCCCTGAGAGGGTCTCGATGGGGCGCATTTCGAAACCGGAAAGTCCGACTGTCTGCAACGCAAGCCGCATCGCCTCCTGATCCGACTTACCGATCGCCCCGAACAGGCCACGCTTTTCGAGCAGGCCGAGTGTCAGCAGATCGACGACGGTTGCCGGAAAGCCGCGGTCGATATCGGCCTGCTGCGGCAGATAAGCGATGTCGCGGCGCCGGCAGCCTTCGAGGTGGATGGCGCCGTCGAACGGCTTCAATAGTCCGATAATGCCCTTGAGGAGCGTCGACTTGCCGGAGCCGTTTGGCCCGCAGATGGCGACGAGCGCGCCGGGCTTAACCGTGCCGGTCAGATGATGCACCGCCGGATGGCCCTCGTAACCGAGCGTGACATTCTCGAAGCGGAGTGCGGCGGCCGTCATGACAGGACTCCGAGGATCATCGCCCAGATGATGAGTACGAGCCCGCCCGCGAGCGCCAGGCGATGGGTGAGGCCGAGCCGGAGCAGGCTCGGGGCGAGAACGGGTGGCTCACTGGCGCGAGCCGGCGCATGGCTGTGGCCATGGTGATCGTGCGATCCATGCCTATGGGCATGGTCATGTGCGTGCGAAGCGTGATCGGCACTCATGCGGCAACCTCCGCGACGACCGAAGGGAGCCCGAGCTTCTCACGGATCTCGTCCTCGCCCAGCTCCTGGCCGATGACGACGAGCGCCGAGCGCCGTTCCCCTTCAGGCCATTGGGCGAGCCGCACCGGCGCGCTCAGATACCGGCCGACGGCATGCATCACGAGCGGCTGATCGGGGGTCTCGCGCGTCTGGATGAGACCTTTGATGCGCAGGATGCGAGGGGAGGCGGTGCGGAGGAGCCTATCGACAGCGGTAACGATCTCGCGTTCCGGCAATTGATCCGGCAGCGCGAAGGCGAAGGCGCGGACGCCCGGCGTATGCTTCGAGGGAACGCGGCGCGTGCCCGCGCCACCGACGTCCTGAGGCAGCGCGCGCGCCCCGAGCCAGCCTTGCGCACCGGCGGCGCGCGGCGAGAACGGCTGGCGGGCGAAAACGCCGGGGAGATCGGTTGCCGGATCGTGGACATCGGCGATGGTGGCCGACGGATTGAGCGCGGCGAGCCGCCCGATCAGCTTCTCGACGTCGCGCTTGGAGACGGGATCGGTCGCAAGGTCGGACTTCGTCAGCAGTACGGTGTCGGCGACCTTCACCTGGGCCTCCGCCTCGCCATAGCGGTCGAGGTGGGTGTCGCCCTGCACGGCATCGACGACGGTGATGATCGAGGTCAGCCGGTAGTGCGCGACGAGCCGCGCATCGAGCATCAACTGCGGGAGCAGCGGCGCCGGGTCGGCGAGGCCCGTCGTCTCGATGACGACGCGCGCGAAGGGGGTGATCTCGTAGTGCTCGGCGCGCTTCGCGAGATCGAGCAGCGCGTGGGTCACATCGCCACCGGCCGAGCAGCACAGGCACCCGGTCGTCATCTCGATGACCTGCCCCTTCACCGCCGCAATGAGAGAGCGATCGATGCCGGTCTCCGACAGCTCGTTGACGATGACGGCGGTCTGCGTGTGTCCGGGATCGGCGAGCAGGCGATTGACGAGCGTCGTCTTGCCGGCGCCGAGGAAGCCGGTCAGCAGCGTGATGGGGCGCACCTGGCTCATGACGGCTTGGCCCCCGCGCTTGAGCAGCCCTCGCAATGGCCGAGGATTTCCAGCGACACGCTGTCGATGGCAAAGCCCGTGCGCTTGACGCTGTCGGCGATCGCCCCGAGCCGCTCGTCCTCCAGCTCATCGACCTTGCCGCAGTCGCGGCAGACGACGAAACCAGGCCGCCCGGCATGGTCATGGCTGCAGGCGACAAAGGCGTTCAAGGCTTCGATGCGATGCACCTGCCCGCGCCGGGTGAGCTTCTCCAGCGCCCGATAGACCTGGTTCGGCGCCTTCATGCCCGAGGACTTGAGCTCGGCCAGAATGTCATAGGCTGACAGCGGCCGGCTGGCGCGGGCAAGCACCTGCAGAACCTGCTCGTCGTTGCTGGTGATGACGTTGGGGCGGGGCATCGTTGCGTCGTCCGGCCTTCTGGGGCTATCGGCGGACGTTATGTTACGACATTACGGAACTGTCAAGGGAGACCCTTCTCCAAATCATCGAGGATAGTGGTCAGCTCCCCCATCGCCGTTCGCGGATTGACCAAGCAAATCCTGAGACACGCCTCCCCCTGCCATGACGTCGGGACCACGAGCCAGCGGCCTTCGCGGGCGCGCTCGCGGCTCCAGGCCAGATACATCTCTTTGGTCCAGCCCTCGCGCGCGAACAGAACGACCGACAGCTCGGGCTCGACGAGCAGCCGGAAGCGAGGCCGCCGCTTGATCTCGTCCGCCAATGCGCGGGCAGCACTCAGCGAGGCATCGATCGCGTCCGCATAGGCCTTCGTGCCGTAAGTCACGAGCGAGAACCAGAGCGGCAGGCCGCGGGCACGCCGCGAGAGGTGATAGGCATAGTCCGCCGGATTGAACTCGCCGCGGTCGACGGCGTCGAGATAGTCGCCGTGCTGGGCGTGGGCCGCCGCCGCGGGCGCCGGGTCGCGATAGAGGAGGGCGGCGCAGTCGTAGGGCGCGAACAACCATTTGTGCGGATCGACGCCGAAGCTGTCGGCGCGCTCTATGCCGGCGAGACGGCGGCGGCCTTCGGGTGAAGCGAGGGCTGCGAGGCCATAGGCGCCGTCGACGTGCATCCAGAGGCTCCGTTCGGTGCACACATCGGCGATTTCACCGAGCTCGTCGAGGGCGCCCGCATTCGTCGTGCCGGCGGTGGCGACGACGGCGAAGACGTTCTCGGCACCATTCTTGGCGAGGGCCTCGCGCAGCGCCGCGCCCGTCATCCGGCCGCGACCGTCGGCGGCAACCTCGAGCACATCGACATCCATGACGCGGGCGGTCGCGCGGATGGAAGCGTGGACCTCCCGAGTCGCGGCGATCTCGAGGCGGCCGTTGCGCCCGTGGCGCTTGGCGAAAACATCCCGCGCCGTGACGAGCGCGCTCAAGTTGGCCGCCGAGCCGCCAGAGAGAAACACGCCGCCGGCCGTGGCCGGGAAGCCCGCGAGATCGGCGAGCCAGCGGATCACCTGGTTCTCGGCCGCGATCGCACCGGCCCCCGACTCCCAGGTGCCGCCGAATATCGAGGCGGAGGAGACGACAAGATCGAACATGGTGGCGGCGAGCGAGGGTGCCGTCGGCACATAGGCGAGGTTCATCGGATCGTCCATCGGCCGGCAGGCGGGCATCAGCACGTCGCGGAACAGCCGCAACGCCTCAAGCGCGCCGGCGCCCTCGGGGCGAACAGCGCCCGCGAGGGCGTCGCCGAGCTCGTCGGCCGGAACCGCGCCCCAGTGCGGATCCTTCGGCAGCCTCAACCGCTCGATCGCATAGCCGATGACGGAATGCGCGAAGAGCTCTGTCGGCCCGTCCCAAACATGCATCGATGGCATGCGGTTCTCCTTGTTCGGCCATCACGGCAAAAAATCGCCTGCGCCCGAATCTAGAGCGCTATTCGATCTGACGGAATCAGATCGGCGCTCTAGGTTATTGGTTTTGAGCACTTGTCTTCGACCAACC
>JANNSX010000172.1:0-6058 GCA_031403155.1 Hyphomicrobiaceae bacterium | reverse complement strand
GAGAACTTCCAGGTCTACGGTGTGCGCAAGGTCTGGCGGCAGTTGCTGCGGGAGGGCTTCGAAGTCGCTCGCTGCACGGTTGCTCGATTGATGCGTAGAATGGGCCTTGCCGGCGTCATCCGCGGCAAATCCGTGCGCACCACGGTACCTGACAAGGCGGCGGCCTGCCCGCTTGATCACGTCAACCGGCAGTTCCGCGCCGAGCGGCCGAACGTATTGTGGGTGTCCGACTTCACCTATGTCTCGACCTGGGCCGGCTTCGTCTACGTCCATGCGAAGCATGGCTCCGCCATGTCGCCTTCGTCATCGATGTCTTCGCCCGCCGGATCGTCGGCTGGCGCGTCAGCAAATCGGCGCATGCGGGCTTCGTACTCGATGCACTCGATCAGGCCTTGCACGATCGCCGTCCCGTCGGCGGCGGCCTCGTCCACCATTCCGATCGCGGCGTGCAATACGTCTCGATCAAATACACCGAGCGATTGGCGGAGGCGGGCCTTGTGCCCTCCGTCGGCAGCGTCGGCGATAGCTACGACAACGCGCTCGCCGAGACGATCAACGGGCTCTACAAAGCCGAGGTCATCTGGCGGCGCGGGCCCTGGCGCTCGCTGCAAGACGTCGAGTATGCGACCCTTGAATGGGTCGACTGGTACAACAACCGCCGGCTCCTGGAACCCATCGGCAACAGGCCGCCGGCCGAAGCGGAAGCCGACTACTACGCGGGCCTGGAGGAGCCCCAAAAACTCGCCGCCTGACTCAAACCAACGAGCCTCCGGAGAACCCGGGGCGGTTCACGATGCGCCAATTGCCGGTAACGACAATGGCCCACTTTCCTTTGAGGTCGCCTTTGAGCTTGTGAAGCCGCCAACCTGGAAACAGGCCAATCTCCTCAATGGTGTCCGCCGTGTCCAAGACGTGGAGAATGTCCTTGATTTTCTCGACATGCTCGGCGGGCAACTTGCTTGGGTCGTCCTTTTGGAACAGCCGCCTCAGACCCTTGTGTTTGATTGAAGCGATCGGCACAACAGCCTCCTGATGCTATCAGTCTATCGCAACAACATCAGGCGTGTGATAAGCGTAACGTTACACAATACGACCCCGGCGTCAAGCTTGGTATGGCGACTCGGGTGTCGTCGACGGATCGCGAGAGAAACTCATGAGCAGCTTGGTGGACGACCACACCATCCTCATCACCGGCGCATCCTCCGGCATCGGGCTTGCTTCGGCGACCCTGTTGAAATCGCGGGGCTGGCGGGTGCTGGCGACGGCGCGAATAGATGCCGATCTCGAGCGGTTGACGGCGCTCGGTTGTGAGGCGCTGCGGTTGGAGCTGGCGGACCCGGCGTCGATCGCAGCCTGTGTGGAAGCGGCGCTGAAACTGACGGATGGCAAGCTCTTCGCGCTATTCAACAACGCGGCCTACGGACAACCTGGCGCGGTCGAGGATCTGACGGTCGACGTTCTGAAGGCGCAGTTCGAGGTCAATCTGTTCGCTTGGCACGATCTGACGCGGCGGATCATTCCGGCGATGCGGGCGAACAGGCGCGGGCGCATCGTGCAGTGCTCGAGCGTGCTCGGCTTCATTTCGCCGCCCTGGCGCGGCGCCTACAATGCCTCCAAGCACGCGTTGGAGGCGCTGTCGGATTCGATGCGCTTCGAGCTGGAAGGCTCTGGCATCACCGTCTCGATCATCGAACCGGGCCCGATCGAGACGCGCTTCGTGCCTAATGCGATTGAAGTGTTCCGGCGCAATGTCGGCATCGAGGGGTCAGTGCACGAGACAGAGTATCGCCGTCGCCTCGCCGCCATGGAGGCGGGCGGCAAAAAGTCCGGCAAGCTGCCGCCGGATAGGGTGGCGTGGAAATTGGTCCACGCCGTCGAGAGCCCGCGACCGAAGGTGCGTTATCGCGTGACGACACCGACGCATCTGGCGGCGCTGGGCAAACGGTTGCTGCCGCCGTCGCTCATGGATTGGCTCGTCCGGAACGGCTGACCGCAATCGCGATCAAGCGGGCGGCGGCCTTAGGGTGTTGCCGTTTTTCGTTCGATCACTTCAACACCCTAATTCCTTGGTTTGTCGTGCTTCTTCTCGGAAAACCGCTTCGCATCCCGGCCTTCGCCGGGACAAGCTTTTCCGGAAGCACTTAGGTCCTTGGTTTGTCGTACTTCTTATCGGAAAACCGCTTCGCACTTTTCCGGAAGCACTTAGGTCCTTGGTTTGTCGTGCTTCTTCTCGGAAAACCGCTTCGCACTTTTCCGGAAGCACTCTAGCCTCACGCCGCCTGCTTCTGCCGGAGCGTCTCGCCGCGATAACTCAGCGCCTCGGCGATGTGGGAGCGCGAGACGCCCTCGGCGCCGTCGAGATCGGCGAGCGTGCGCGCGACGCGCAGTGTCCGATGGTAGCCGCGAGCGGTGAGGCCGAGGGAGGCCGCCGCCTCGCTGAGGAGCGCCTTGCCGGCGGCGTCGGGCTTGGCGATCTCCTCGAGCAGCGCGCCACCGCATTCCGCATTCGAACGCAGGTGCTTGACGCCGAGTTTCTCGAAGCGCGCACGCTGGCGGTCACGGGCGGCGACGACACGTTCGCGAACGATGGCGCTGTCTTCCGCAGGCGCGGGCAGCGCCAAATCGGCCGCCGTCACCGCCGGCACCTCGATCTGGATGTCGATGCGATCGAGGAACGGCCCCGACAGCCGCGACTGATATTGATCGGCGCAGGCCCTGCCGCGGGCGCAGGTGTAGCCGGGTTCGAGCGCCCTGCCACACCGGCACGGATTCATCGCCGCGACGAGCTGGATGCGCGAAGGATAGGTGACGCGGTGATTGGCCCGCGCGATGACCGTCTCGCCCGCCTCGAGCGGCTGGCGCAGCGAATCCAAGACCTGCGGCGTGAACTCCGGCAGCTCGTCGAGAAACAGCACGCCGCGATGCGCGAGCGAAACCTCACCCGGCCGTGGACGTGAGCCGCCGCCGACCAAGGCCGCCATGCTCGCCGAGTGATGCGGCGCGCGGAACGGCCGTCGCCGCGAAAGCTTGCCGCCCATCAGCTCGCCGGCAAGTGATTGAATCTGGCTGACCTCCAGCATCTCGGAAGGCGTCATCGGCGGCAGGATCGAGGGCAGCCGTGCCGCGAGCATGGTCTTGCCTGCGCCGGGGGGGCCGATCATCAGCATGTTGTGGCCACCGGCCGCCGCGATCTCGAGCGCGCGCTTCGCCGATTCCTGGCCTTTGACGTCTTTCAAGTCGGGCAGCGGTTCGGTATCCTCGGAGAAGGCCGCCTCCGGTCGCCGCAGAGACTGCAAACCCTTGAAGTGGTTGATGAGGGAAAGAAGATGCGGCGCCGCCAGGATCTCCATGTCCGGCGAGGCCCAGGCCGCCTCTGCGCCGACGCCCTCGGGACAGATGAGGCCCTTTCCCATGGCATTGGCGCCGATGGCCGCCGGCAAGGCGCCGACGATCGGCGCGATGCTGCCATCGAGCGCGACCTCACCGACAGCACAGTAGCCGTCGACCTGCACCTGCGTCAGCACCCGCAACGATACCATCAGCGCCAGTGCGATCGGCACGTCATAGTGGCTGCCTTCCTTGGGCAGATCGGCCGGCGCCAGATTGATGGTGATGTGCTTGCCACCCGGCAGTCCGAGCCCCATGGCATGAAGCGCCGAGTAGACCCGCTCGCGGCTCTCGGCCACCGCCTTGTCCGGCAGGCCGACGATGGCGAAACCCTTCATGCCCGAAGAGATCTTGGCCTGGACGCTGACCGGCCGCGCCTCGACGCCGACGAACGCCACTGTGCTGATCTGACCGAACATGCCTTACCCCCGGCAGTACGCTCGGAAACACTAAGGCCGTTGGCTGACCAATGTCAAGAACAATTCGTGAACATTGAATTCAAAAGATCAGACCCACGACCGCCAGCAACAGAGCGCCAATCAAAATCGCATCCGGCAACGACCAGCGCCGGGCGATCCAGCCGGGGATCGTCACGTCGCCCAAATGCGGCGCCATCCGCGCCAGCCAGAGGGCCGAGAGCATGATCCAGGCGAGGATGCCGAGCGTGATCCACAGCGCCTCGATCTCGGAGCGCCCGCCCGGCGGTAGCGTCAGGATGACGATCACCACCGGCAGCACTGAGGTGATGGCATAGAGAAGGATTGCGATGCCGGAGCGCAGCAGAAATCCGGCGCCGCCCTTCGGGTGTCGCATCACATAGCGAAAGGTGAAGAAGGTCGCGATGATGGTGAGCACCATCGATCCCAGCAGCATCGCGCCGTTGACGGTTTCCATGGCGAGGCGGCCGATTGGCTTGGCGCACGTTCTGACGGCGAACCGGCACCCACTTCGCCTGAACGTGCGCTAGCGCCTCTTCTCGATCGCATCCCAGATCATCGCGCCGATATCGTTGCCGCCGAAGCGCTTCACCTCGCGGATGCCGGTGGGCGACGTCACGTTGATCTCGGTGAGAAAGCCACCGATGACATCGATGCCGACGAAGATGAGGCCACGCTTCTTCAACTCCGGCCCGAGCACGGCACAAATCTCATGCTCGCGATTGGTGAGCTCGGTCGGCACGGGCTTGCCGCCGACATGCATGTTGGAGCGCGTCTCGTGCTCGGCCGGCACGCGGTTGATGGCGCCGGCGACCTCGCCATCGACGAGGATAATCCGCTTGTCGCCTTGCCGCACTTCCGGCCGGTATTGCTGCACCATGAAGGGCTCGCGGAACACGGTCTGGAACAGTTCGACGAGCGAGCCCAGGTTCGTGTCCTCCGCCTTGATACGGAAGACGCCCGCGCCGCCATTGCCGTAGAGCGGCTTGATGATGATGTCGCCGAATTCGCGGCGGAAGGCCTCCACATCCTCGCGTGCGCGCGTGACCATGGTCGGCGGCATCAGGTCCTGGAACTCCAGCACGTAGACCTTTTCCGGCGCGTTCCGGACGCTGGCCGGATCGTTGACCACGAGCGTTTTCGGATGGATGTGCTCCAGCATATGCGTCGTCGTGATGTAGCCCATGTCGAAGGGCGGGTCCTGGCGGAGCCACACCACGTCATAGGTCGCGAGATCGACGACTTGCGTCTCGCCCAGCGTGTAGTGCGCGCCGAATTTCTCTTCGACACGGATCGGCGCGCCACGCGCCTGCAGCCTGCGGCGGTCGAGCGTCAGGTTCTCGGGCACATAGTAGAAGAGTTCGTGGCCCCGGCGTTGGGCCTCGAGCAGAAGCGCGAAGGACGAATTGCCCTTGATATCGACACGCTCGATGGGCTCCATCTGGAAGGCGACCTTGAGGCTCATGGCGGCTCCATCCGATTGCTTTGGCGGCTATCCAGAGCCCGGAGCAAAGGGGCTGTCAAATCCTGGCGAACGATGCGAGAGATCGGCCGATGACGACTGTACCGGAATCTCAGGCGCCGAGGCCTCCGCGCACGATCGATATCTTCGTGCCACCGGAGCCCTTGCCTTGGCTCATCAAGGCGCTGGCGCCGGTCAATCGCGTGTTGTGTCTCGGCGGTGTGCCGGGGTTGCGGTCCCTGCCGATCATCGGTCGAGTGCCCGCCATTCGTGGGCTCGCCGATATTCGCGCCATCGACCTACCGGAAGCGGACGAGGCGCGGCTGCGCGCGGCCATGGCGCCGGGCAATGCCACCTTCCTCACACCCAACCATCCCGAATTCTTCACTGACTGGATGCTCGACAAGGAAGTCCTCTCGCGCGTCGCCCCGCTCGCGGCCTGCTGGGCGACGAACACCATCGTTAACGGCATGGGCGCGCTGGCGCAAAAGTTCTGGCTCAAGAACAATCTCATTGCGCAAATCCCGGGCGCGGGCGGCGGGCCGGCCAAGGCGCATTCTGTTGCCTGGGCCGCGAAAGGCCATGGCGTGCTGTTGCATCCGGAAGGTACAGTCGGTTGGCACGGCGACCGGGTTGGCCGGCTTTATCCAGGTGCCGTCGAGATGGCGGCCGAGGCATATGCTATGATCCGAGGAAGCGGCGGGCAGGGGCGCGCACTCGTTCAACCCATCGTCTGGAAGCTCGTGTTCCTGAGCGATGCCACGGACGGGCT
>JANNSX010000171.1:0-5340 GCA_031403155.1 Hyphomicrobiaceae bacterium | reverse complement strand
CATCGACGAACCGCCGATTGTCGGTCCCATGCCTGCCCCGGTCGCCAGTTTTGCCCGGCACCAGCTTCTCGATACGCGCCCACTGCGTGTCCTTCAGTTCCCGCCGAATCAAGATCGCCTCCCTCAGTTGCGATCTTGAATAACAATTGCCGATCGATGGGAATCCCGTAATGTCAACAGAACCTAGTACCCGATCGCAGAATTGAGTGCCACACGTCGTGGCACGAAAATGCCGCGTGAATCGGGTACTTCGGCCAAAAAGCTAGTACCAGCCATTTCTGATGGCGGGTACTAGGTGAGGATGCCGTGCCCCGGCTCCTTCCACTCACAACAAAAACCCAAACGCCTTCAGAATGATCGCGTCCAGCCCCTTGGCGATGACCCCGCCCTCCGCGACATCCTCCGCCGCATAGAGCGGCACCTCGTTGACGCCAGCCTCCGCATGCTCGACGCGGATCCTGGCGATCTGGTCGCCCTTCTTGATCGGCGGTTTCAAGGGGCCGTCGTAGATGATCTCGGCTTTCAGCTTGTTCTTGTTGGCGACGCGGGGCACCAGGATCGTCACCGGCCCGTCGCCGATGAGGGAGACGTAATAGGAGGAGCCGCCCCACACCCGCGCCTCGCCGACGATCTCGCCCGCATCGAAGATCGGCACCATCTTGAAATTGGTGAAGCCCCATTCCAGCAGCTTCTTGGCTTCCGCCCCCCGCTCGTTGTTGGAGGTCGCCCCGTTGACGACGACGATGAGGCGGCGCCCGCCCTGCACCGCCGAGCCGACGAGCCCATAACCCGCCTCCTCGACGAAGCCGGTCTTCAAGCCGTCGGCGCCGATGTTCATGCCGATGAGCGGATTGCGATTGATGAAATTGAAGGTCTTCTTGCCGTTGTTGTACTCGAAGGCCTTCTGCCCGAAGAGCTTGTAGAATTCGGGATATTCGCGGATCAGGTGCCGGGCGAGGATGGCGAGCTCGCGCGCGGTCATCAGCTGCTTTGGGTGCGGCAGACCCGTCGAGTTGCCAAAGCTTGCGTCCTTGAGGCCAAGCCGCCGCGCTTGGGTCGTCATCATAGTGGTGAAAGCCTCCTCGCTCCCGGCCATGCCTTCGGCGAGCGTGATGCAGGCATCGTTGCCCGACTGCACGATGATGCCTTGAATAAGATCAGTGACGGCGACTTCGGACTTCAAGTTGACGAACATGGCGGACGTGCCCGACGGTCCCCCGCCCGTCCGCCAGGCGTGCTCGGACACCTTGAACTTGTCTTCCATCTTGAGCTTGGTCGAGGTCAGCGCCTCGAAGGCCACCGCCAGCGTCATGAGCTTGCTCATGCTGGCCGGCGGCGTCGGCTTGTCCGCCTCTTTCTCGAAGAGGACGGCACCGGTCTCCGAGTCGATCAGGATGGCGAAGGGGACAGCGGTCTCGAAGGCGGCGCGGGCGGACTGCGGAACGAGCAAGATGAGGGCGGAAAGCGCCCAGATCCAAGAACTCCACGTCTTCTTGCACATCGCTGATTCCCCCGCCCCAAGCGGCGTGGAGCCTCACCCGTGGCTAAAGGAAAATCAATACGCCTGATGTGTCGTGACAGCGGCAATGCGCCGGAGAATTGGCGGGCTATTTGCTGCTCGCCACGCGCCGCTGCGACTTGGCCTTCGCCGGGACAGCAGCCGAGGCAATGACGGGCGCCTTGAGAACCGGTGTGGCGGCGGGTGCAGCCTCGGCCGGGACAACTGGAACGGCGATAGCCGGCGCCGGATCGCCCTCGTCGATCGAGGCCGTGAAGTCGGTCAGGGCAACCTCGGTCGTCTTCGCCACCGCGCCACCCGAGTGCCAAGCCTGTTTGGACAGATACTCCTGCTCGTAGCGGTCATCGCCGGCGAGCGGCGCCTTGCCGACGTACCGCACGCGCACCTGGGCGGTCCCGTTGCCCTGATACCCCAGGAGTTGGGCTGCCCGCGCCGAGAGGTCGAGGATGCGGCCGCGCTTGTAGGGTCCCCGGTCGTTGACCCGAACGACGAGCGTTCGCCCATTGGCGAGGTTGGTCACCTCGACGTAGGAGGGCAGCGGCAAGGTCGGATGCGCCGCCGTCAGGCGGGTCTGGTTATAAATCTCGCCATTCGCGGTCGACTTGCCGTGGAATTTTGGTCCGTACCAGGAGGCGATGCCGCTTTCGTCGTAGTCCGGCTGGTGCTTAGGCACATACCAGAGACCCGCGATCTTGTAAGGTTTGCCGATTTTCTGGACCGCCTTCTCGCGCTCGAGCGACAGATCGCCCAGGCTGCTCAGAGCAGTTTTCTTCGCCGGCGCGGCTGGCTGGGTGGTCGCAGGCGGCGCGACTTCGACGGCCACGACTGATGCCGGGGCGACGGAGATGGCAGGAGGCGGCGCCTCGGCGAGCGACATGCCACTTGATTGAAGGGCGGCGTTCGGGGCCTTCGCAGCGCAACCGGCGAGCGCTACGATGCCGGCGAGCCCGATCACTCGGACGATAGCCCGCCCGGCACGGTTCCGGCTCTGCGCCATCACGTGGAAACCCATGATCCCTCGACCCTGCCCGTCTAGAGCGCTTCCGGAAAAGTGCGAAGCGGTTTTCCGAAAAGAAGCACGACAAACCAAGGAATTAGGGTGTTGGAGTGATTCAAGGAAAAACGGCAACACCCCAGACCCCAGCCCGCACCAGCTCACTGTCCGGTTTTGCGACGACCGATGGCCTAACCCAAAGCCATGGTCACATGAAGGCATTGGCATTGAGTAAAAGGGCAAATTTTACTCCGCGCGCTTATTTCCTCGCTTGCGTTGCCCGTCGACCACAGCGGCGGCGGCCAGAACCGGCGCGCTATTTCCTCCGTGACGGCTTTGCCCTAGACCGCCTTCCTTTCCTCCGGAACCGGCGGGCGGTCTCGGTTTTTGGTTTGGCGCACTTTCTTGCGGCGAACCGGTATCCACTTCGCCTGAAAGTGCGCTAGAGAGGCCCACAACGTTTGGATGGGTGGCCGAGTGGTTTAAGGCACCGGTCTTGAAAACCGGCGTGGGTTCACGCCCACCGGGGGTTCGAATCCCTCCCCATCCGCCATCGCTTGGAGTTGCAAGAGCGTGCTCCTGATCGGCGGTCCCGGGCGATGAGATACGAGATTCCAGGCGGCAGTGAACCCATCTCTCCGGAGTATACGGAGCTGTTGGCGCGCCTCGACCGCCTGACCGCCCTCCTCGACAGCCAGTTCCGCATCCCCTGGACCCCCATCCGCTTCGGCTGGGACGCCATCGTCGGGCTGGTGCCGGTGCTCGGCGATCTCGCGATGACGGTGGCGAGCTTCTATCTGGTGTCGCTTGCCCGTAAGCTCGGCGCGGGCAAAGCCATGACAGCGGTGATGATAGGGAATGTGCTGGTCGACACGCTGATCGGCGCCATCCCGATCATCGGCACGGTGTTCGACATCTGGTTTCGCGCGAATGAGCGTAATCTTCGGCTGCTCGTCGATGAGATCGAGCGGCGGCGATCAAGCGGCGTCTGAACGGGCAAGCGCGAGCCAGGCGATAGCGGCGCCTGCCATCGACAGCACGGCCGCCGCGAGCAGGGCATGCGCATAGAGCCCGGAGAAATCGAAGAGCGCCCCGCCGAGCCAGGGGCCGATCAGACCGGCCATGCCCCAGGCCGTGAAGATGCGGCCGAAGGCGCGCATGCCGGCGCCGGGCGGCGACATTCGATCGACGGCGCGCGGTACGATGGAGATGAGCGCGCCGTAGGCGAAGCCCGCGAGAGCCAGCAGCGCCAGGGCCATGAGCAATGGTGGGCTCGCTGCCAAGCCGAGCGAGGCCAATCCGGCGAGCGCCGTTGCCGAAGCGAGGCACGCGCGCGGCGGCCACGTATCGGTCATCCGGCCGCCGATGATGCTACCGGCCGCATTGCCCGCGGCGAGCGCCATCACGCTCAGTGTTTCTGATGCGTACGATCCGCCGAGCAGGCTGACCATGCCGGCAGCGTGCGCGGTCACCATGAGGCCGCTGATGGCTCCGGCAAGGTAGACGAGCCAGAGAACGACGGTGCGGCGCGCGCTGAGCGTCTCGCTTGCCTCACGCGCCAACCGCGCGGACCGCTTCGGACCATCGAACACGGCGAACGCCAGGACGCCGGCCAAACCAACCGCCAGAGCGACCGTCATCAGGCCGGCGCTGACGTCTTCGCCAACGCGCAGCCTCTGAAGCACCCAGGCGAACAGCATCGAACCCGCCGCATATGCCGCCGTAGCGAGACCAACGGCGAAACCTGGCCGCTCCGGCATGGCCTTGCCGGCTTCGCTCAGGAACAGGCTGTAGCCGATGCCGTTGGCGAAACCGAACAGGAGGCCGTAGCCGATGATCAACGGGACCAAGCCGGTTGCCGGCGCAGCCAACAGCAGCCCCATTGCCGCCAGTCCCGCGCTACCGATGGCGACGACGCGCGGCGCCATCGTGCGGAATACCCAATCGCTCGCGAGCACACCCGCCGTCAGCGACACAATGGCGGCCGAGTAGACGAAGCTCGCCGAGGACAGGCTGGCACCGGTCTGGGATTTCAACGGGACGATGATCACGCTGAACGCATGCAGCGAGCCCAGCGCCACAGCGAGGCCGAGCACACCGAGCAGTCGCCCATAGCCCGTCATATGGAACGCGTCTCAGCCCACGAGGCCGAGCTCCTTCTTCCGCCGCGCGGCCCAGGCGCCGATCAGGCGATCGGCGATAATGCCGATGGCGGCGATCCCGAGGCCCGCGAGCACGCCGCGGCCGGTGTCGGCGCCGGGGAGTGCCTTGTAGATCTCCTGGCCGAGGTCGCGCGAGCCGATCAGCGCCGTGATCGCCGTCATGGCGAGCGCCATCATGATGGTCTGGTTGATGCCGAGCATAATCTCGGGCAACGCGATCGGCAGCTCGACTTTCCACAGCCGCTGCATCGAGGTGGTGCCCGACGCGCGCGCCGCCTCGATGGTCGCGGCCGGAATGCGCTTGATGCCGAGATACGTGAAGCGGACGGCCGGCACGCTCGCATAGGCCAGGATGGCCACGACATTGGAGAGATCGCCGACTTTCAGCAGCATGATCACCGGGATCAGGTAGATGAAACTCGGGAACGTCTGCAACGTATCACAGATGGTCATCACCACGCGGGCGGCCCGCTCGTTGTGCGCACACCAGATGCCGATGGGGACGCCGATCAGAATGCACAGAATAGTGGCAGCCGAGACGAGGTAGACGGTCATCATCGCTGGCACCCAGTTGCCCGAGAGGATGACGATGACCATGACCAGCGCTGCTACCAGCACGGCGAGCCGGACGCCGCCAAGCCGCCAACCGGTCAGTGCGAGCAGTC
>JANNSX010000170.1:0-6088 GCA_031403155.1 Hyphomicrobiaceae bacterium | reverse complement strand
GGCGCGTTGACGACATTGCCATTGGCCCCCGTTTCGTTGGGCGAGCCGGTCCCCGGATAGAGCGGCATCTGGTGGCTGGAGGCGAAGAAAATGTCCTTGGCGTTCCAGAGCACGGCCTGGCTGCCATTGCCGTGATGGACGTCAAAATCGACCAAGGCGACGCGGTCGAGGCCGTGTTGTTGTTTGGCGTAGAGCGCGGCGATGGCGGCGGTGGAGAAGAAGCAGAAGCCCATGGCGCGATTGGGCTCGGCATGATGGCCGGGTGGACGCACCGCCAAGAAGGCATTCCTGGCCTTGCCGGCCATCACCTGGTCGACCGCATAGACGCCGCCACCGACGCCCCGCAGCGCCGACTCGAGCGTGCCATGGGACATGGCGGTGTCCTCATCGATCCGCGCGAAACCGTGCTCGTCCCTTGGCGCCGTGTCGCGGATCACCTTGATGTGAGACTCGGGATGGGCGAGCCGCAGCATCTCATCGGTACCGACGGGCGGCTCTTCGCGCTGGAGCTTGTCAAAACGCGGATCGTCCAGCGCCTTCAGGATGCCATGCAGCCGCGCCGGCTGCTCGGGATGGCCGGTGCCCATGTCGTGGGTGAGGCAGATGGGGTGGGTCAGCAGTAGGGTCGTCATACGGCTCAGGCTTTCAGTTCTTTGGCTTCGAGCACGTTCTACGGCGAACCGGCATCCACTTCACCTGAACGTGCTGTCTCTTGGTTTGAGCACGTTCTACGGCGAACCGGCATCCACTTCGCCTGAACGTGCTCTTTGGTTTTGAGCACCTTCTTACGGCGAACCGGCATCCACTTCGCCTGAACGTGCTCTGGCAAGGCTCACGGGTGGCTTGGACGAGTCGGGCACGAAGAAGTCGCGCACCAAGTTCTGGGTCGAATCGACGCGGTACTTGTCGAAGTCGCGGATGCCCTCCGCATAGAGCAGTGTGTCGTCGATGAAGAACTGGCCCGTCACCTCGCGCGAGGGTTTCGTGAGGATCGCGTAAGCGGCATCCGCCATGATCTCGGGCGTCCGGCTGCCCCGCATCATGGCCGCGCCGCCGACAATGTTGGCGATCGCCGCGGTCGCAATCGTCGTGCGCGGCCAGAGTGCGTTGACGGCGATGCCGTCCTTCCGGAATTCCTCCGCCATGCCGAGCACGCACATACTCATGCCGAACTTGGCGATGGTGTAGGCGACGTTCGGCGCGAACCATTTGGCGGCCATGTCGAGCGGCGGTGACAGCATCAGGATGTGCGGGTTGGCCGACTTCTTGAGATGCGGAATGGCGAGTTTGCAGACGAGGAAGGTGCCGCGTGTATTGATCTGATGCATCAGATCGTAGCGCTTCATGTCGGTCGCTTCGGTGGGGGTCAGCGAGATGGCGCTCGCATTGTTGACGACGATATCGATGCCACCGAAGGTCTCCGCCGCTTTGGCGATGGCGGCCGCCACTTGCGCCTCCTCGCGCACATCGCAGACGAGCGGCAGTGCCTTGCCGCCGGCCTGCTCGATGGCGGCGGCGGCCGTGTGGATGGTCCCTTCGAGCCTGGGATGCGGCTGATCGGTCTTGGCCGCGATGGCGATGTTGGCGCCATCCTTCGCCGCCCGGAGTGCGATTGCGAGGCCGATGCCGCGACTGGCACCGGTAATGAAGAGGGTTTTGGATTTGAGGGTCGGCATGGGGTGTCTTCTAAGCTTTCTTGAGCTTCCCGAAATCCGCCGGTCGCTTTTCCAGGAACGCAGCGAAGGCTTCGCGAGCTTCGGCGGATTTTAGGCGGCGGGAGAATTCGTCGGCTTCCTTGTCCATCTGCGCGAGAATGGCGGCCGGATCACCGCGGACGAGGCGGCGGGCGGCCTTTAGTGCATCGGGCGGACGGCTGGCGAGGCGGGCAGCGACCTCGTTCACCCGCGCGTCCAACCCATCGGCCGCGACGATCTCGTTGATCAGGCCCGCTGCGAGCGCCTTCCCGGCCGTGAACGGCGCACCCAGGCACAGCATCTCGAATGCGCGCGTTTGTCCCATCAGGCGGGGCGCGATGAGGCTCGATCCGGCCTCCGGCACAAGCCCGAGATCGAGGAACGGCGTGCGGAAGCTCGAGGCGGGCGTCGCGTAGACGAGATCGCAGTGGAACAGCAGTGTCGTCCCGACCCCGATGGCAAGACCATCGACCGCGGCGACGATGGGCTTCTCCAACGTAACCAGCCGCTTCAGAAAACCGAGCACGGCGGGCCCGAGCGCGCCGCTTTCCGCGTAACCCAGAAACTCGCCGATGTCGTTACCGGCCGAGAAGGCGCCGGGCGCGCCCGCGATCACATGAACCGCCGTCGCAGCGCTCGCCTCGCCCTCGTCGAGCGCCGCCGTCAGCGCCCGGTACATCGGGCTGGTGATGGCGTTCTTCTTCGCGGGCCGGTTGAGGCGGAGCCAGCGGACGGGGCCGCGATCTTCGATCAGGACGGTGTCGGTCATGGGCGTGCTCCTCGCCCTCTGTTTGGCATGGAACACCGGGCAAGGCCAAGCCGCAGCCCTTGACGGCGCCCATCCGCCTCGTCCATGCGGAGCCCATGGCACATGTAGAGCGCACCGTGACCTATCGGGTCGTCCCGGCCCCGGATGCTTCTCTCCTCGCGAGCATGATGCGCGCCTACTATGCCTTCGACGGTCACGACTTCGATGAAGCCGTTGTGACCCGGACGCTGGCCGAGTTCCTGAGCCACCCGGAATATGGCCGCACCTGGTTCATCGAGGTGGAGGGCGCGGTCGCTGGCTACATGGTGATGTGCATCGGCTACAGCCTGGAGTTCGGCGGGCGCGACGCCTTCGTCGACGAGATCTTTCTGCACGAGCCCTTTCGCGGCCAGGGCATCGGACGACGCGCGCTCGAGTTCATGATCGCCGAGGCAAAGCGCCTCGACATTGCCGCGCTCCACCTCGAGGTCGATCGGGGGAACGCGAACGCGCAGCGACTCTATCGTGCCCTCGGTTTTACGCCCCGCGACCGCTTCATGCTCATGAGCCGGGCGCTCTGAGTCTGAGCATTACCCGCGCCTCCGCCGCCGTCGCAATCGTGTTCCCCGCAGCTTTGATGATCCCAACCGCCTTCTCGACCAGCGCCGCATTCGACGGCGCGAGCTTGCCCTTCTCGAGATAAAGATTGTCCTCGAGCCCGACGCGTACATGGCCGCCGAGCCTCACCGTCTCCTCGACCATCGGGAATTGGGCGATGCCGACGCCGAAGGCAAACCAGATTGCCCCCTCCGGCAGCAGTGAGCGCATGTAGCCCAAGGCCTCGACTGTCGCCGGCTGTCCCCAGCGGACGCCGAGGCAAAGCTGGAACACGCCCGGCCCACGCAGCCGCCCATCCGCGATCATGGCGCGGGCCAGCATGACGTGACCCGCCTCGAACACCTCCAGCTCCGGTGTTGCTCCGGCGGCATACGCCGCGGCGCCGATGGCCGCGATATGCGCGGGCGTGTTGATGAACACCCAATCGCCCATGTTGAGCGAGCCCATGTCGAGGCTGCAGATCTCGGGTTTCAGCGCCGTGATATGGCGCGAGCGTTTCTCAGGGCCAACGAAGGTTGTACCGGGCGCGAGATCGAGGGGTTCGTCCGCGCCGGGGATGAGCCGTGCGCCCGGACCGGTCGTCAGATTGATGACGATGTCGATGCCGCTGCCGCGAATGCGCTCCACCACCTCCCGATAGTATTCGAGCCGCATGCTGGGCTTGCCGGTTTCAGGGTCGCGCACATGAATGTGGACGATGGCCGCGCCCGCCTTCGCCGCATCAATACAGGAGGTCGCGATCTGTTCGGGCGTGACGGGGACGGCCGGGCTCTTGCCGACGGTATCCCCGCCTCCGGTGACGGCGCAGCAGACGATGGTCTTCGTGGTCATGCTCGGTCCTCGATCGCGATCCGCTTGCGCTTGAAGCCGGCCACCATCCCGTCTCACCCCGCCGGGGTCAATGACAGGCGCGCGCGGCTCGTCTATGCCTCTGCCGCATGACGGACTTTTCCACCTTGCTCGATCACTACAGCTCTCGCGGCTGGTGTAAGTTCACCCTCGATCCGGTATTTGCCGAGTGGGTTGAGCGAACGCTACCGGCTGCCCGCGCGACCGTCGCCGCGCCCGAGAACGCCAAGTGGTGGCGCTGCGGCGGCACCTGGTTCGCGGGCGTCAATGTGCTCGGGAATGATGCGCTGGGCGCGGTGGGCGATGGACCGCCGCTCGCCGGCAGCGCGATCGATTTCATTCGCGATGGCCTCGGCCTATCGGACTTCGCATGGGACTCCGGACAGGTCTCCGTCTGTACCCCCGGCTATCCGAAGCCCATGCCGTCCGAATCCGAGCCAGCTTTCCGCTACCGCCGCGACAAGGACGCCGCTCATATCGACGGCCTCGTGCCGAAAGGCCCTGATCGGCGACGGCATCTCGAAGAGCCGCACGCCTTTATCCTCGGCATTCCCATGGTCGAGACGAGCGAGGGTGCATCTCCTGTCGTCGTCTACGAGGGCAGCCACGAGCTGGTGCGCACCGCCTTCGCCGCGCACCTGGGCGATCTCGATCCGGCGAGGTGGCCTGAAGAAGACGTGACGGAGGCCTACCACGCGGTGCGCAAGCGCATCTTCGAGACTTGCCCGCGCGTCGCGGTCCACGCCTCTCTGGCCGAGGCCTACCTCATCCACCGCCTGGCTCTTCATGGCGTCACCCGCTGGGCCGAGGACGCCACCGCAGGGCCCGACGGACGCATGATCGTCTATTTCCGGCCGGCGTTGGCGGAGATGCGGGCATGGGTGGAGGAGAAATAGGTGAACGGTGAAATGGTGAACGGTGAACGGTAGGCAGTGCACCTCTCATTTCACCACTTCACGACCTCACGCCCCTCTCACACCCTCGGATCGGGATCCGCCGTGTTGCCGCGGCCTTCCTGGATGAGCATGCGATAGCTCGAGCAGGCTTTCAGGCGGAACTGGCGCGCGGCCTGATACTCGGGATCGTTGAACCAGGCCTTGGCGGCGGTCATGTCCGGAAATTCGAGGATCACCTGCCGCTCGGCCATCGGCGCACCCTCGGCGGAGAACATCTCATCGCCCCGCGTCAGGAACTTGCCGCCGTGCCGCTTTACCGTCGGCGGCGTGCGGTCGGTGTACTGCCGGTACATCTCGGGATCGGCGATCACCATGGTGGCGATGACATAGGCGGGCATGGGCGGGCTCCGTTGAAGGATCGTCAGGCCTTGCGCTCCGCCGCGACACCCTTGAGCGCCTCCGGCGTATCGATGTCGATGAAGATCGCGTCGGTGCCGGCCTCGACCTCGGCGACGGCCTCGGCGTTCTGGGCCAGTACGTGCTTGGCGCCGACATCACCCTTCAAGGCCGTCAATGCCGCGAAATAGCCGCGGCCCCAGACGACCGGGTTGCCGCGGCGGCCGTCACGGACAGGGACGACGATGGCGCGGCCCTCCTTCGGCTCGAAGTTTGCGATCAGGTGGTCGATGAGGGCCGGCGGCAGCAGCGGCATGTCGCCGAGTAGCACGGCGGCCGCGTCGACCTCTCTTGGCAGCGCGGCGAGGCCCGTGCGCAGCGAAGTCGACAGACCTTCGGCGAACTCCGGATTGTGCGCGAAAGTCACGTCGAGCCCGGCGAGCGCCGCCTCGACCGCCTCGCGCTGATGCCCCGTCACGACGACAACCGGCCGCGCTTTCGACGCCAACGCGGCCTCGACGGTGCGCCTGACGATCGCCTTGCCGTCGAGTTCGGTCGTTAGCTTGTTGCGGCCTGCCCCCATGCGCGTCGAGCGGCCAGCGGCGAGCACGATGGCCGCCACCCTCGCTGGCTGGCGCTTTTCGATGGGTGCTCCGCCCTCGCGCGGCGAGGGCCGGCTCTCGATCTCCATCAGGAGCCCGCCCGGCGCCATGGCGACAATTTCCGCGCGCCCTATTGGACGGCCAGCGAGCCGGCGCTCGAGCACCCAGTCGAAGCCGTTGAGTTTCGGCGACGCCGCGCAACTCGGCACGCCGATGACGTCGGTCTCGCCGAGACGCCCGAGCATCAGCAGATTGCCCGGATCAACCGGCATGCCGAGATGGATG
>JANNSX010000169.1:0-14398 GCA_031403155.1 Hyphomicrobiaceae bacterium | reverse complement strand
TGCGTTCACGGAAGGCCCGATCTGGCACCCAAGAGAGCAGCATCTGCTTTTCTCCGACATACCGGCCAATACGCGGCGGCGCTGGGACAGCACCGGCGTGCGAGAGGTCATGAAGCCTTCCCACAATGCCAACGGCATGACCTACGACGCTATGCTCAACCTCCTCGTCTGCGAGCACGCGACCTCCTCGGTCGCCCGCTTCGACAGGGACGGCGGGCGCACGGTGCTCGCCTCCCATTTCGAGGGTAAGGAGCTCAACAGCCCGAACGACATCGTGGTCAAATCGGACGGCGCGATCTACTTCACCGATCCCTGGTACGGCCGCATGCCGTATTACGGTGTCGAACGGCCGCGTCAGCTCGGCTGGCAGGGCGTGTTCCGTATCATGCCGGGGCAGGCCGGGGGAGAGCCGCAGCTCGTCGTCGACCGCCATGTCTTCACCCAGCCAAACGGCCTGTGCTTCTCGCCCGACGAGACGAAGCTCTACGTCAACGACACCGAGCAGGCGAACATCCGCGTGTTCGACGTGAAGGCGGACGGCTCGCTCGGCTATGGCCGCGTGTTTGCCTCAGGCATCAAGGACAGCCTCGAGCCCGGCGTGCCCGACGGCATGAAATGCGACAACCAGGGCAATGTCTGGTTGACGGCGCCGGGCGGCCTCTGGGTTTACAACCCGGAGGGCCACTTGATCGGCAAGGTCTCGATCCCCGAGCCGGCCGCCAATTTGCACTGGGGCGGCGCCGGCTGGCGGACGCTGTTCGTCTGCGCCTGTACCTCGGTCTATGCGATCGCCACGAAAATCGGGCCGAGGATCGAGCCCTTCATGCGCGCGTGACATCGAAGCCGCCGCGCCGGTCGCCAGCGTGCAGCAGAACGTCTCAGTTGTGACAGACATCCAACAGGTCATCCGCGCGCTCGGGTGAGGCGGATATCATCGTTAAATCATAGGTAGTTATCGCCACTCCGGCGGCTTTGTGCGGCACGCATCCACATCCCGATCTTGGGGCTCGCTTGCTACCCCGGAGGCGAGTAGTCTTACCCATAGAGACAGGTTCGCGCCCGTGGTGGCGCGTTTTCCATGTCCGACACAGACAATGCATGGGAGGTGCACGTGGTGCAGATGACAAGACGAGGACTGGGCGCGCTGGCTGCCGGCGCGGGTCTACTGATTGCAACCAGCGCGGCGTCGGCCGACAAGCTCAAGGTCGGCTTCGTCTATGTTGGGCCGATCGGCGATCATGGCTGGTCCTATCAGCATCATCAGGGGCTCGAGGCGATCAAGAAGGAGCTCGGCGACAAGGTCGAGACGACCTTCGTCGAGAACGTCGCCGAAGGCCCCGACGCCGAGCGCGTCATCGCCCAGCTCGCCGAGAGCGGTCACGGCCTCATCTTCACGACCTCGTTCGGCTTCATGAACGCGACGCTCAAGGTCGCCGAGCGGTTCCCTGACGTGAAGTTCGAGCATGCGACCGGTTTCAAGAAGGCTGGCAACCTCGCCATCTACAACGCCCGCTTCTACGAGGGCCGCCATGTGGTCGGCCTGATCGCGGGCAAGATGACGAAGTCGAACACCATCGGCTACATCGCCTCCTTCCCGATTCCCGAGGTGGTGATGGGGATCAACGCCACTTATCTCGCGGCGAAGAAGGTCAACCCCGACATCAAGATCAAGGTCGTGTGGGTCTCGACCTGGTTCGATCCGGGTAAGGAGGCTGACGCCGCCAAGGCCCTCATCGACCAGGGCGCCGACATCATCATGCAGCACACGGATAGCCCGGCTGCGATCAAGGTCGCCCAGGAGCGCGGTGTGTGGGCCGTCGGCCAGGCCTCCGACATGGCCCATTTCGGCCCGGACGTGGTGTTGACCTCAATCGTCGACAACTGGGCGCCCTACTACGTCGCCCGCACCAAGGCCGTGCTCGACGGCACCTGGACCTCGACCGACACCTGGAATGGCCTGAAAGAGGACCTCGTCGGCGTGCCGGCGATCAACGAGAAGGTTCCGGCGGATGTCCGCGCGATGGCCGAGAAGGCGCTTGCCGACATCAAGGCCGGTACGCTCCATCCCTTCACCGGCCCGATCAAGAAGCAGGACGGCTCTGACTGGCTGGCCGACGGCGCCGTGGCGCCGGACGGCGATCTCCTCGGCATGAACTTCTACGTCGAGGGCGTCGAGGGCGAGCTGCCGAAATGAGCGCTTCGGTCGTTTGAAGCATGCGAGGGCGGCCTTCGGGTCGCCCTTCTGCTTTTCCCCTCATCCGTTCGCGAGCCCTCGCGCGAGCTCATTGTGTCTTGTGACCACGCGCCTCAGATCGACGGTCGTCAGATGTCCGTCGCGCACGATGACGCGGCCGTTGACGATCGTATGGCTCGCCTTGACCGGAGCGCAGAAGACGAGTGACGCAACCGGGTCCCAGCCCGCACCGGCATGCGCGAGGCCATCGACGGGAAAGATGGCGATGTCGGCGGCGTAACCGGGTGCAAGCTGGCCGATCGCATCCTCGCGGCCGAGCACACGCGCACCGCCGCGCGTGGCGAGCTCGAGCGCCTCGCGTGCTCGAAGGGCTTTGGGATCGCCGCCTACGCGCTGCAGCAACATCGCGAGCCTTGCCTCGGCAAGAAGATCGCCGCTGTCGTTCGAGGCCGAGCCATCGACACCGAGACCGACGGCGATACCGTTGTCGAGGAGTTTGCGAATGGGCGGAATGCCCGAGGCGAGCCGCATATTCGAAGACGGACAATGCGCGACGCCGGAATGTGTGCGGGCGAAAGCGGTGATCCCGGCCTCGCCCAACTCGACGCAGTGCGCGTGCCAGGTGTCGCGACCAAGCCAGCCGAGCCGCTCGACATGCTCGACCGGCGTGCAGCCGAGCGCTTCGCGGCAATAGACGACATCCTCGGTGTTCTCGGCTGTGTGCGTGTGCAGCATCACGCCATAGCTGCGCGCCATGGCAGCCGATTCGCGCATCAGGGAGTCGCTGACGGTGAAGGGCGTGCAGGGCGCCAGCGCAACGCGCAGCATCGAGCGGGGCGAGGGATCATGATAGGTCTCGATGATCCGCCGGCAGTCGGCGAGGATCGCCGGCTCCTTCTCGACGATGCTGTCCGGCGGCAACCCGCCCAGGCTCTCGCCCTTGCTCATGGAGCCGCGGCAGGCATGGAAGCGCAGGCCGATCTCGCGTGCGGCCTCGATCTCGTCGTCGAGGCGGGCGCCGTTTGGAAAGAGATAGAGATGGTCGGCTGCTGTCGTGCAGCCCGAGAGCGCGAGCTCTGCCAACGCCGTCAGCGTCGAGACTCTGATGTGCTCGGGGCCCATGCGGGCCCAGATCGGATAGAGGGACTTCAGCCAGCCGAACAGGCGCTCATCCTGGCCCGCCGGCACCACGCGGGTGAGACTTTGGTACATGTGGTGGTGCGTATTGACGAGGCCGGGCAATACCACGGCACCCGAGGCGTCGATCACCTCGTCGGCCGTCGCCGGCAAGTCGTTGGTCGTCCCCACCCGCTCGATCACGCCATCGCGCGCAAGCAGCCCGCCGCCGGCGATCTCCCGGCGCGTGCCGTTCATGGTGACGAGCGTCACCGCATTCTTGATGAGCAGAGTGGACAGGTTGCCCTCCCGTATGTCGCGCGCATCGGGAGGCTAGAGTGCTTCCGGAAAAGTGCGAAGCGGTTTTCCGAAAAGAAGCACGAAATACCCTAGGGAAATGCAAGTCCAGGGGAAAGCGCGGAGGTTTTTCTATGCTGCTTCAGCCACGCGGCCGACCTGGAACAACAATTCGTCCCACTGGATCGGTTTGGCGAAGAAACCGTTCATGCCGGCCTCCAGGCAACGCCGCTCGTCGCGCTTCAGCACATTGGCGGTCATGGCAAAGATTGGAACTACGGTATTGTGCCGGCCGGTCCGTATCAGGCGTGTGCATTCCAGGCCGTCGATGCCGGGCATCTGCAGATCCATCAGCACGAGATCGTGGCGGCCGTCGACCAGCAGGTTCATGGCCTCGATCGCTGTCGAAGCCACATCGACGCGGTGGCCGGCCCTCGTCAGGTAGGCCTTGGCGACGAGCTGGTTGGCGATGTTGTCCTCAACGAGCAAGATGCTCAGTGATTTGGGCGCGCTCACTTCAACACCTCCATACGCCTGTCGTTTCCGCCTGCCACATCGGCCGAGCCGCCGTAGCGGCCGGTGTCGTGCACCGGCAGATTGAGCGTGAACGAGCAGGTCGTGCCGCTACCGAGCTCGCTCATGATCCTGATCTCGCCGCCCATCTTGCGGACGACGTCCTGTGCAATGGCGAGCCCGAGACCGGTGCCGCCATAGCGCCGCGTCATCGACGCATCGGCTTGCACGAATTTCTGGAACAGCCGCTTCTGGGCATCCATCGAAATGCCGATGCCTGTGTCGGCGACGGCAAAGGTCACCTCGACATAGCCCGCCGAAACGCCAATGCGATGAGCCTCGACGATGACACTGCCCTCGTCCGTGAACTTCACGGCATTGCCGATAAGATTGATCAGCACTTGGCGCAGGCGAAGCTGGTCGAACATAATGGTGGCCGGCAGCTTCGGATCGGCGACCAGCTTGAGCTCGATCGACTTGCGGCGAGCGACCGGCGTGAGCAGGGCGACGACGCCGCCGAGCACGGCTTCGATGTTCCCCGGTGTCGGGTCGAGGTCCAGATGGCCGGCCTCGAATTTCGCGGCATCGAGAACATCGTTGATCATGGCCAGCAATGTCCGGCCGGACTGCTGGATGGTTTCGACGAACAGGCGCTGCTCGGGATCGAGCTTCGTTTCGATGAGAATGCCGGCCAGCCCGATGATGCTGTTCATCGGCGTGCGCAGCTCGTGGCTCATGTTGGTCAGGAAGTCGGTTTTGCTCCGCAGCGCCCGCTCGGCGTCGGCGGCGGCCTGTCGCGCCACGCGCTCGGCGAGTTCCGCCGAAACCTTGGCCTCCATGACCGCACGCTCGGTCTGCCGGCGTTGCAGAATTTCCGACTTGAGCTTGGCGGTCCGCTCGTCGACGCGATGCTCGAGCAGCTCGTAGCTCTGGCGGAGTGCGGCTTCCGTTGCCTTAACGTCGGTGATGTCCTGGAGCGTGCCGGCGAATTTGATGATCGTACCCAGGCTGTCGAACTCCGGCACGCCCTTCTCGACGACGTCGACACAGCTGCCATCTGGGCGGACGATGCGATACTCGAGGTCATAGCTCGACCCGTTCGCGACCGCATCGCGATAGCATTCACGCATCGCGGCCTGGCAATCAGGGTGCACGAATTGATCGACCCATTGCTCGAAGGGAACCAGCACCTCCTCGCGGGACGCGCCATGCAGCTCACAATAGCCGCTCGAGCACTGCACCAGCCGGTCCAGGGCAATGTCCGTCTGCCAGCTGCCGAGCAGGGCCAACTTGCGCTTGCGCACCGGCGCCCGAGCCGGACTTTCAGTCTGCGTCACAACCGCATCGCTTGCCGGCTGGCCGCCATGCATAGCACTAGCCTGCGGCACGTCGCGTGTACCGAGCACGATTACGTTTGACGGCTCACCCATGGCTACTCCACCGGCCTTGCATTGTGCGGCCGGTCTTCAGCCAAGGCTATCAAACTGGGCTGAACTCCGGCCTAAGCGGAGCGTTGAAATGCCCTTCAATTTTACTACGGACGATTAGCAACTCGTAAATGTCCCGGCCGGACGAGGGAGCTGAAACCCAGCCCCCTCGCCTGAGCGGACGGGATCAGATCCGGTTGTCGAGCCAAACGCACCAGAACGGCTCGCTGCGGATGAGCATGTCACGACATGCATGCGCATGCTCGGGAAGCGCGAAGCGCTCATAGGTTTCGGGCGTCTCTCCAGGGCGTTGGACGATGACTGTCATGGGGCAACCTCTTCGGGGGTGGGCGAATCAGAGGAACGTATGAGAACAAAATAGAACAAAACAGGATCAATGCAAGAGATGATCGTTGTCTGTCGCGTGGTGCTTGTCGGCAGAAGCAGCAGTTTGATACAGGGGGCCGATACGGGCATGGACCGGGATCATGACCGCTCGAGAGGGGATCGATGGCTCGCATGCTCGAAGCTTGGCGGCGCCGGCGCTGGCAGCCGGCATCCCCAGCGTCCGGTCAGCCTAGGCTGCGGTCCGTGGCCATCGTCACGGGCGGCAGCAACGGTATCGGTAAGGCTTTCGCCCACGAGCTTGCGCGAAACGGGCACGATATCCTGCTGATCGCACGTCAACAGGTTTCACTCGACGAGGCCTCGCGCGAAATCAGCTCGGCATCCAGGCGTCGGGTCGACAGCTTGGCACTCGATTTGACGACTTCGGATGCGCCGGCTCGGATTCTGGCTTGGCTCGCGGCCAATGGCGCGGTTGCCGGCCTTCTCGTAAACAATGCAGGCATCGGGCTTGCCGGCGAATTCTCGACGCAAGATGTGGTCGAGCTGGCCCGGCTTGCCGACCTCAACGTGCGCGCTCTGACGATGCTCACCCATGCCATCCTGCCCGGAATGCTCGATCGCGGAGAGGGAGGGATCATCAACGTAGCGTCGCTGGGCGGCTATGCGCCGGGACCCCATCAGGCGGCCTACTACGCGAGCAAGGCCTATGTCATCTCGCTCACCGAGGCGCTCGCTTGGGAAATCCGAGGCCGGGGCGTCAAGGTGTCGGTTGTGGCTCCCGGGCCTGTCGCGACAGGTTTTCACGCCGCCATGCGGTCCGATCGCTCCTACTATCTGAAGGTCCTCAGTATAGTCGATCCCGAGCGAGTCGCACGTTCGGGCTATCGGGGGCATCGATTGGGTCTGACGGTCGTTTATCCCCGGCTGATCGACAGGGTGTTGGCGCTCGCCATGCGGTTGACACCTCATGTCATCCTGGTGCCGATCGTGAGCTGGCTGTTGCGGCGAAGGCAGGGTAACGAATGACGGGGCGCATGGCAGGCAAGTCGAACGCGGGCACCGAGCCGCTTCCCGTGCTCATCGTCCTACACGGCACCGACTCGTCGCCCGGACGCATCGGGCAGGTGCTGCGCGCACGGGGGCATGTGCTCGACGTCCGCAAACCGCGCTTCGGCGATAAGCTACCGGCAACCCTGAAGCACCATGCAGGCGCCGTCATCTTCGGCGGGCCGATGAGCGCCAACGATCCGGACGATTACATCAAGACGGAAATCGACTGGATCGGCGTCGCGCTGAAGGAGGAGCGGCCGTTCCTCGGCGTGTGTCTGGGTGCGCAGATGCTCGCCAGGCACCTGGGCGCGTGTGTCGGCTGTCATCCGGAGGAATGGGTCGAGGTCGGCTATTGTCCCGTGACGCCGACCGACGCCGGCAGGGTATATGGCCCCTGGCCGGACAAGGTCTACCACTGGCACCGCGAGGGCTTCGAGATTCCCTCAGGTGGCGTGGTGCTTGCCGAAGGCCCGACGTTCGCCAACCAGGCGATGGCCTACGGCAAGGCGGCGCTCGGCGTCCAGTTTCACCCCGAGATCACCTACGCCCTTGTTGCACGTTGGACCTATGACGCGTCCTGGCGTCTTGGACTGAAGGGCGCGCAGTCGCGCGAGGCGCAGCTCGCGGGCCACATGCTGCATGGCGGGGGCGTCATGAGCTGGCTCGACCGGTTCGTCGGGCAGTGGCTGCATTCAACCACGCCGGCGCGCCTTCCACACCACGCGCGGGAGGAAACAGCACGCGGCTCGCAACCAGAGCTTGCCATGCAGGCAGCTACCATCGCAGAGTAAAGCTGCGGTTTCCGTGTGAGTATTGCGTCTTGGAAACGGCAAGGCCGCGGGGACAGGTGCCGCGATAGCGCACGGCATCCGGCCCCGCGGCCAAAATTATAGGCGATCAAGCGACGAGTCTACTTCGCCGCGCCTTCGACCACCGAAATGTAGATCCGGCCCTGGCTCGAGGTCTTGAATTCGACCGTACCGTCGCGGCGGGCGAAGATCGTGTGATCGGTGCCCATGCCGACGCCGTTACCGGGATGCCATTTCGTGCCGCGTTGGCGGACGATGATGTTACCGGAAATGACATTCTCGCCGCCGAACTTCTTGACGCCGAGCCGCCGGCCCGCCGTATCGCGGCCGTTGCGTGACGAGCCGCCTGCTTTCTTATGTGCCATCGTTCAGTCCTCGCAAATTTCTAGCACAACCCATCTTACGTGCGATCGCGATCCGTCTTGGCGCGCGGCGCTTTGCCGGCCATCAGTTCCTTGGCCTGCTCGATCCAATCCTCGCGCTCGACGCGGCCCTGGAAGCCCAGGTCGCTCTCGACTTTCTCGATATCGGCGGATGACATCGCGGCCACCTGCCAGAAGTGATAGATACCCATGGCGTTGAGCTTCTCGCCGATCTTCTCGCCGACGCCGCCAATGAGGGTGAGGTCATCGGCCGTGCCGTCGGGCCCCGACAGCAACGCGAAGGCCTTGCCGCCGCCGATGCTAGCCATACCGCCACCCGTGCTGCGAACCGGACGCACCGGGCCTTTGGCCTTGCTCTTATCGGGCGCACTGCCGCCGGTCAGGATCTCGGTGATCCGGACCGTCGTCTGGTGTTGGCGATGGCCGTTCTTGCGGCGCGAATTCTTGCGGCGGCGCTTCTTGAAGATGATGACCTTGGCGGAGCGGCCTTGCTCGATCACCTCGGCGGCGACGGAGGCGCCCGAGATCATCGGCTTGCCGACCTCAGTCGTGCCATTGCCGCCGAGCATCAGCACTTCGGAGAGCTGAATGATCTCGCCAACCTTGGCGTCGAGCTTTTCGATATCGAGGATGTCGTCGGGGGCAACGCGGTATTGCTTGCCGCCTGTCTTGATGACAGCGTACATGCGGTTCGTCCTTTTCTTGTCCCGCATCCTTCGGCGCCGCGACCTGAGCCGCGGACTTGCTGGGGGGCTTGCCGCCCGGAGCCTCGGATAGCGCATTCGGCCGGAGCTTGCCTCCGGCCACGCGGGCGGGGACTATAGTCGCGGCGCATCCAAAGTCAAACGGAACATCGGCTCGCGAATACAGTGGAAGAAAATTCAGCATGGCACGCAGGTGATGGATTTGTTTACCAATGCCCATCAGAGTAGGCTTCACAGAAATGTCGGAAAGCGACCTTAGTTGCGTCAGTGGCTGTTGTGTTCGGGGTTTGAGGGACATGTCGAGTCTTAGGGGCTGGGCCCGCGTTTGCACGCCTGTGGCAAGAACCGCCGCAGTGTTTCTTCTTGCCTTCTCCATGGGTTCCGCTGGATCTGTGGCAGCCGATGAGAAGGACGGCTTCCCGGCCAAGGTCGATGCCGTGTACAGCATCGCCTGGAACGGCATGGAGCTCGGCAACTTCGTCTTTTCCTCCGCCGTTAAGAACGGCGAGTACACGCTCAGGGGCAACACGAAGCTCAGCGCCGTGATGGGCGCTTTCACCTGGTCGGGATTCACGCAGAGCCTCGGCAAGGTCGCGAGCGGCAAGCCGCAACCGGCGGCCTACGCCTTCTCCTTCGAAGGCTCGAGCAAATCGGGCCGCATTGACATGCGCTTCCGCAAGAGCGCGGTGACGAAGGTGACCTCGGTACCGCCGATCCAGCCCTCGCCCGGCCGCGTGCCGGTGACGGAGGCGCAACTTAAGGGCGTGCTCGATCCACTGAGCGCGGTCATGGCTGTGACAGCGCCTGTCGGCGGCAAGGTCGCCGGCGTCAATCCCTGCAAGCGCAAGATCCCGATTTTCGACGGCAAGCAGCGCTTCGACCTCATCTTCACGCATGCGCGTAACGAGAAGCTCGAAGGCGCCGACGCCTTCGTTTGCAAGGTCAAGTACGTGCCGATCTCGGGCCACAAGATGAACAAGGAGACCAAATTCATGGCCTCCACCGACGGCATCGAGATCTGGCTGATCCCGGTTCCCGAGGCGAAGATCTTCGTACCCTATTACGTGACGCTGCCGACACCGGTCGGCGCCGCCACGATCACCTCGGTCAAGGTCAGCATCGATACGCCGGATGGGCGGGTCGCGCTGTCGAATTAGCTCTCTGAGAGGACGCTTCACCTTTCCTCCCCCTTTCTATGGGGGAGGACTGTTCGCCTTGGGTTTAGCGCCAGCTAAGCCCTTAGGCGAACATAGGTGGGGGTGCTCGTGCAGCGGTCTCGATTCTGCTGTCAACCCGATGCCCAACGAACGGTTCGCTACGATAAGGCTCGCGGGTTTGGTGGATGAGTCTGCCGTTGCCATGCGAGAGCACTCGCCGGCCCCACACTTCTCGCGTCGCCGAACCAACACCCCCACCTAGGCGCGCCTAAGTCCAAGGCGCGCCGTCCTCCCCCATAGTTAGGGGGAGGAAAGTAAGCGGCGCGGTCCTGACCGTCATCGACCCTGGCAGCAAGGCTCACTCACACGAGCGCGTGAGATTCGCTCTAGCTTTCCCGCGCCGCCTTCAGCGCGGCGATCTGCAAATCCAGGCCGTCGGTAATGTGATCCTGGAAAACCACAGCCGTCCGCTCGACATCGCCGCTTTCGATGGCCTCGATGAGGCTCACGTGGTCGCCGAGCGACTTCGCGAGGTTGCGGCTGCCGATCGCCGCGAACAGGTGAAACGAGAAGCCACGGTTCCAGATCGTGTCGAACATCTCGACGAGGTAGCGGTTCCGCGTCTGCTCGACGATGCAGCGGTGGATGCTGCGGTTCGCCTCGAAGTAATCGCGCGTGCTCTGCGATTTGAGCTTCTCTCTCTTCTTTATGGTGTCGCGGATGACGGCGTTGCGCGTCCCGTCGCGGGCCGACGCCAGCAGCCGCGCCGCCTGGACCTCGACGGCGGTACGGGCCTCGTAGATCTCCTTGACCTCGTCCTCGGTGATCGTGCGGATGACGAAGCCGCCGGTGCCGGCTGCAACCAGGATGCCGTCCTGCTCGAGCCGCAACAGCGCCTCGCGCACAGGCGTGCGCGAGATGTTGAGATCCTCCGCCAGCCGCTCCTGGACGATCCGCTGGTCGGGCGCAATGGCGCCACGATGCACGGCGTCGAGCACCTGGGCGTAGACCTCGTCGGCGAGCCTCGTTCGCTTGCGGCTGATCTCAGTGAACAACCGGGCTTCCTCGTGGATCTAGAGTTATTGCAACACAACACTGGATACTGTATTCAGTATCCACATGTCCAGGGCCACGATGAGGAGCGACCCATGTGCGGTATTGCCGGCCGTATCCTGAATTCATCCGGCAAGGTCGGTCAAGACCTTGTCGAGCTGATGGACGCGCAGGAGCATCGGGGCGCCGATAGCACGGGCTTTGCCGTCTATGGGCCGGCCCGCGACGCGGGCTTCATTCTCCGTCTCATGGGCTTCGACCGGGGCAAGCTCGGCGCTGACCTTGACGAGTTCCGCGCCATCCTCAAATCGCACGGTGCCGATTTCCTCGAGGAGCCGGCCGTCCGCACCGATGAAGCCGCGCACTACACGGTCCGCATGATCGTCAGCGAGCCCAAGGATCTCGGCCGCTGGATCCTCGACGCCGACAGCATCTCCAAGCGCATCGAGGTGCAGAGCTGCGGCCGCTCGCTCGAGATCGTGAAAGACATCGGCGGCGCGCGTGATGTCGATGCCAAGCACAATGTCCGCGCCATGATCGGAACCCACGGCCTCGGCCACGCGCGGCTCGCAACTGAAAGCTCGGTGCTGCCCAATGCGAGCCACCCCTTCTGGGCGCGCCCGTTCCCCGATATCGCCATCGTCCACAACGGCCAGATCACCGACTACTACACCTGGCGCGCCAAGCTCGAGCGCCGGGGCTACCGTTTCCTGACGCAAAACGACAGCGAGCTCATTGCCGTGTGGGTCTCCGACCAGATGAAGAGTGGCCTGACCCTGCAGCAGGCGCTCACCAAGTCGATCTCCTCCATCGATGGCGTCTTCACCTACATGATCGCCCATTCGGACGGCATCGGTTTCGCCAAGGACCGCTTCGCGATGAAGCCGCTCGTCACCATCGAGCAGCGCGGCGAGTTCATCGGCGCGACCGAAGAGCAGGCCGTGCGCCGCGTCGCTCCAGACGAGAACGCCGTCGTCATCAACTATGATGGCCCCTCGATCACCGCGCTCTGGGGCGTCGGCAACCGGAGGATCGCGGCGTGAGCGAGATCGTCGTCGAGGTCGGGCAACGCCCCATTCGCGAGGTGCATCGCGAAATCCAGGCGGCCTGCGCCACGGGCCAGCCGATCGTCGTCCGCAACACGCTCGCCCGGCATAATCTGGGCGTCGGCCTGCCGCCCGGCGTCAACATCCGATTCCAGGGGAGCGTCGGATATTACTGCGGCGGCCTCAACACCGGCGCGACGATCACCATCGACGGCAATGCCGGCTGGGGCACCGGCGAGGCGCAGGCCAAGGGCGACATCACCGTCGGCGGCTATGCCGGCATGTCGGTGGGGGCGGCCATGCTCGGCGGCACCATCCACGTAAAGGGCGATTGCGGGCCGCGCTGCGGCGTTGCGATGAAAGGCGGCACGATCATCGTCGAGGGCAAGCTCGGTTATCAGTCGGGCTTCATGGCGCATGCCGGCAAGATCATCGCGCTGGGCGGCGCCAAGCAATCCTGCGCCGACGCGCTCTGGCGCGGCCAGGTGTGGGTCGCGGGCGAGATCGAGAGCCTCGGCGTCGACGCCAAGATCGTCGAGCCGGCGGCGGAGGAGGTGGCCGAGGTCGAGGGCATCCTGGCGGCGCGCGGCCTCGCCGACAGCCGCCGCGACTGGAAGAAGCTCATCTCCGCCGAACGTCTCTGGTACTTCCAGTCGAGGGATGCCAACGCATGGCTCATGATCTGACGAAGCCCTACGAGTATCCCTTCCCGATGCCTTCCGAGGCCGAGATCGCCTATGGCGAGGGCGCCATCGCGGGCAAGCGCGCAGGCTCCCCCACCGCCTATGCCGAGGGCGGCTCGACGCGCTGGACACCGGAAGCCATCGCCGAGGTGCATGCGCTGGCGCAGCTCGGGCGCTATCAGGTCCGCGGCTTCAACACCTTCAACAAACGGCTGCCGACCTTCGATGATTTGACCTTCGTGCCGGCCTCGATGACGCGCCTGCCGCTCGAAGGCTATCGCGAGAGCTGCAATACGACGACGGTGCTGGGTGCCGGCCGCGGCCTCGTCGAGCGCCCGCTGGAGCTCAAGATTCCGATCTACATCGCCTCGATGTCGTTTGGCGCGCTGTCGGCCTCGGCCAAGACAGCGCTCGGCCACGGCGCTTCCAAAGTAGGCACCATGACCTGTACGGGCGAGGGCGGGATGCTCGAGGAGGAGCGCGCCGCCTCCCAGCGGCTGCTCTATCAGATTTCGCCCGCGCGATACGGTCTCGACCTCGATCATCTCAGGCGCGCCGATGCACTTGAGATCATCATGGGCCAGGGGGCGAAACCCGGCACCGGCGGGCTCCTGCTCGGCATGAAGATTTCTCCGCGCGTCTCGAAAATGCGCACGCTCCCCGAGGGTGTCGATCAGCGCTCGACGGCGCGGCATCCGGATTTCCTCGGCGCCGACGACCTCTCGGTCAAGATCGAGGAGCTCAGGATCGCCACCAACTATCAGGTGCCGATCTTCGTCAAAATGGGGGCGACGCGCCCGCGCTTCGATGTGGCGATCGCCGCCAAGGCCGGCGCCGATGTCGTCGTCGTCGATGGCGCCGAGGGCGGCACGGGCGCTTCGCCAGAGCTGCTGCTCAATCACACGGGCATCCCGACCATGTCGGCCATCCGCGCCGCGCGTGAGTCGCTGGACGAGGCGGGGATGTCGGACAAGGTCAGCCTCGTCATCTCAGGCGGCATTCGCACCGGCGTCGACGTCGCCAAGTGCCTGGCGCTCGGCGCCGACGCGGTGATGATCGGTACCGGCGCGATGATGGCCTTGGGCTGCAACGCGCCGCGATATCTGGAGGATTACCAGAAGCTCGGCACCGCGCCCGGCGCCTGCCACCACTGCCACACCGGCCTGTGCCCGGTCGGCGTCGCAACCCAGGACCCCGAGCTCGAGAAGCGCATGTCGGTGCCGGCCGGGGCCGAGCGCGTCGCCCGCTACCTCACCGCCATGACCATGGAGATCACCATGCTGGCGAAAGCCTGCGGCAAGTCCTCCGTCCACAACCTCGAGACCGAGGATTTGCGGGCGCTGTCGTTCGAAGCGTCGGCATTCACGGGGGTGAAGTTGGCGGGGATTGATAAGGTTTTTGGGTGGTAGGGGTGGGGTGAGGGTGATGGGTGGGGCAAGCTATCGTGCTCGCCAAACCGAAGCCGTCGCCCGTAGGTTCTGATGTCCCAAGTCAACGATGCTGGTCGCGGGTTTGCAAGGCCGCTCGTTGGTGACGAGGGGCGGTGATATTTTGGATCGTGCAGGAGAGGGGAGGGAGCGCAAGACGTCGGTGATCAAGCTCTGATTCGCGGGTCGAC
>JANNSX010000168.1:0-10617 GCA_031403155.1 Hyphomicrobiaceae bacterium | reverse complement strand
GCAGAATTGAGTGCCACACGTGGTGGCACGAAAATGCCGCGTGAATCGGGTACTTCAGCCAAAAAGCTAGTACCAGCCATTTCTGATGGCGGGTACTAGCGCCGGATCAGCGCAATCCAAAGCCCAGCCGCGATGAGGAATGTCCCGGAGACCCTCTCGATGAGCCGCACATGGCCACGGCTCATCCAGTGGCCGGCCTTGCCGGCGGCGAGCGCATAGGCGCCATCGAAGATGGTGCCGACGACCATGAAAGTCGCACCGAGCAGCGCGATCTGCGGCAGCGCCGGCCGGACGGGATCGAGGAACTGGGGGATAAAGGCGCCGATGAACAGCAGCGCCTTGGGATTGGCCAGGATCACGAGCAGGCCCTGACCGATGAACCCGCCCTTGGGTGGCGCTTCGCCGGCAGCCCGCGCGCCCAGCGCGCCGTCCGAGCGCCAGAGCTTGATACCGAGCCAGATGAGATAGGCGGCACCCGCCAGGCGCACCCAATCGAAGACGGCTGCCGCGTTTTGCACGAGCGTGGTCAGGCCGAAGGCCAGGACCGCCAGCAACACCACGAGACCGATCTGCGTGCCCAGAACATTGAGGAGCCCGGCCCGTGTCCCATGCTTCAGGCTATTGGCGATGATGAGCGTGACCGTCGGCCCGGGCACGATGATGACGGCGATGCAGGCGGCGACATAGGCCAGATAAGTTGCAAATCCCACGCATACCCTCCCCGACTGCTGCGCAACTTATGACGATTTCCGCGCCCGATCCAATCTGGCACGGCCGATGCATCTGACCCGGCAGCCCATCAGGGGCGGCCCCCTATTCTCCTGGAGCAACGGCGCATGTTTCAAAACAAAGGTAATGGGCCGGTACTGGACACGAAAGTGACCGGACCCGGCATCGAGCTGGCGGAGGCCAACGCGCCGTCCGTCATCGGCAAGGATCTCACCATCGTCGGCAATGCCTTCTCCGACGGTCATATCCAGATCAGCGGCGACTTCCAGGGCGACATCCAGTGCGCCCATCTGAAGATCGGCGAGCGCGCCCGCATCACCGGCAACTGCGTCGCCGACGAGATCGTCGTCAGCGGCCATGTGAAGGGCACGCTGCGCGGCCGCCGCATCACGCTCGAAGCCAAATCCCGCATCGACGGCGACATCTACCACCGTTCGCTGTCGATCGAGGAAGGCGCGGTGTTCGCCGGCCGCTCGCAGCAGACGTCGAGCGGCGAGATGCCGGTCAAGGGCACGGCGAAGCCCGCCGAGCTGTCGCTGCCGAAAACCGCCTGAGCGAGGAGAGCAATTCCATGAAACCCGCAGAGATGACCGCCAGCAATGGTGGCACGATGAAAGCCCAAGTCGCCGAGGGCGACACCAAGACGATCGACGAGCTCGCCGAGCACGCGACGCCCCGCCAGATCCAGCAGTGGATCGCCCGGCTCGAAGGGCTCTACGAGCAGAAGAAGGTGCGCGTCCGCAAGGATTTGCAGGAGCGCGTCAACGACATGATCGCGCTCAACGGCTACACGCTGGAGGAGCTGTTCTCAGCCCGCGTGCTGCCCTCGACCTCCGAGCTCGCCGACACGGCCCGCAAGCACGGCGCCATGCAGCGCGAGAAGGCCGACAAGCTGATCGAGACCGCCATCCGCAATTGAGCGGTGGCGTTTGAACCGACCCATCGCGCCGGCTGCTCACAGGAGTGGCGCAAGGCCATTGCATCTGGCGATCTCATTGAACCGGTGAAGTCGCCGCGCCCTTTCCTCCCCCTTCCTATGGGGGAGGACGGCGCGCCTTGGGCTTAGACGCGAAGCGGCTAAGTCCTTAGGCGCGCCCAGGTGGGGGTGTTGGTCCGGCGTCGCGAGTCTTGAATTGGCAAGGAGCGCTCGCGCATGACATCGGCCAAATTTCTGCGCGGATGTTGGCCATCTGGCGGACGATTTAATCGAGAACCTGGCACCAACACCCCCACCTATGTTCGCCTAAGGGTTTAGCTGTCGCTAAACCCAAGGCGAACAGTCCTCCCCCATAAAAAGGGGGAGGAAAGAAAGCTGTGAAAAATTTCCTGCTATCAACTGCTGTCGGCAACAGCACATGCATTGCACTGCCGAGCGGCCGGCTCTTTTTCATCCCCTGAACTCCCGACAAATTGCATAAAACTCAATCCGTTAACCTTTCCGGTTAAAGCGGTCTTAGGGACCTGCGGCCTATGACTGGCCGGCTGTAGGCCGAGGCAGGACCAGTATCCGCGTGAGCACTGTCATCGAGAGACGCCCGTCGGAAGCGACGGCGATGGATGGGCGCGTCCGCCCGTCCGCGCCTGGGGCAGCCCCCGGCCGCGCGCGGGTTGCCGATGCGCCCGCCGACCCGTCGCCCCGCCCGCTTCTTCCCCCCGCCAAGGGTTTCGCCCTCGTCGCGCTCGCCGCCGGTTGCGCACTCAGCGTCGCCGGGCTCGTCTTCAGCGCCGGACCGATGACCTTTGCCGCGCTCGCCGCCGTTGCCGGCACGCTGCTCATTTTCACGGCCGGCGTCGCGCTCGTGCTCTACCGGCCGGCCGCCGATAGTCCCTCCCCGCCCACGGAAATCGCGCCCATCGCGCATCTGGGCGATCGTCTCGAGCGCTCGATCGAGAGTCTCAAGGACATGCAGTGGGAGCTGAAGGAGAACGAGGCCCGCTACCGCGACCTGCTCGACAGCCAGCAGGACGTGATCCTCAGGCGCGATGCCGAAGGCCGCCTCCTCTTCGTGAACCAAGCCTTCTGCCGGGCGTTCGGCATCGAAGCAGCCAACGTCCTCGGCCGCAACTTCCGCCCCCGCAAGCTCGAAGGCGCCGATGCGGCGGCCGAGTTCCCGGCCGGCCCCGAGCGCCGCCGTCACTACACCCAGCGCGTCGAGACCTCTCAAGGCCCGCGCTGGTTCGCCTGGGACGACTATCAGGTGCCGGGCGACCAGACGGGTGCATTCGAGATCCAGACCGTCGGCCGCGACATCACCGAGCAGCGGGAGGCGGAAGCCGAGCTCCAGGAGGCCCGTGACCAGGCCGAGGCTGCCAACCGCGCCAAGTCGCGCTTCCTCGCCGTCATGAGCCACGAGATCAGGACCCCCATGAACGGCATCATGGGCATGACCAATCTCATCCTCGACACCGAGCTTGCGCCGGACCAGAGCACCTACGCGCGCGCCATCAAGCAGTCGTCGAAGACGCTGCTCTCGCTCATCGACGAGATCCTCGATTTCTCCAAGATCGAGGCGGGCCGCGTCGACCTCGACGCGCAACCCTTCGCCATCGACGATGTCGTGCAAGGCGTCGTCGAGCTGCTGGCGCCGCGCGCCCACGACAAGGGCCTGGAGATCGGCTGGCACATCGATCTCGACCTACCGCGTCGCCTCGTCGGCGACGAGGGCCGCGTGCGCCAGATCCTGACGAACTTGGTCGGCAATGCCGTCAAGTTCACGGAAACCGGCGGCATCAGCGTCACCGTCGGCGGCCGCGAGATCGAAGGCGGCGACGCAGGCGGGCGCCGTCTGCAACTGAAAATTGACGTTGTGGACACCGGCATCGGCCTCAGCAGCGACGCACAGGAGAAAGTCTTCCGCGAGTTCGTCCAGGCGGATACGACACGGGCCCGCAGATTCGGCGGCACCGGCCTCGGCCTCGCCATCTCGCGACGTCTCGCCAAGGCGATGAGCGGCGACATCACGGTCACGAGTGTGCCCGGCGCCGGCTCCACCTTCTCGATGGCAATCGATGTGGGTGTCGCATCTGAAACACTGGCTCTCAAGTCCGATTGGCAGGCTGAGACAGAACGTCAGCGCATTCTCATCCTGGCGAGCCGCCCGATCGAGGTCCGCCAGATCGCACGCACCCTCGAAAGCGCAGGACACCAGGTCGATGTCGTCGCTCCCCATGACCCGATCAGCCGTCTTCGAGACGGCGTCGCCACGCCCTACGACACGCTGATTGCCGATGGGTCGGTCGACCCTCAGGCCATCGCCGCCTGGCGCCAAGCCGGGCCGAGCGGTCAAGTCCCGGCCATCCAAGGCATCGTCCTCATCGATACGTCCCAGCGCGAGGCACTGCGGGCCTTCCGCCGGTTGGGTTTCGAGCGCTATCTCGTCCGACCCGTGCGGCCGTCATCGTTGCTGTCGCAGATTAGGCCACGGCGCAGCCCGGGGCCGGTCGCGGCCGAGGCGGTTCAAGGCGGGGCTACGGCATTTGGCCAGCGTCCAAGCCGCCAGGCGCGGGTGCTCCTCGCCGAGGACAACGACATCAATGCCTTGCTGGCCACCAAGATGGTCGAATCGACCGGCGCGCAGGTCATCCGGGTCGAGAACGGCCGGGAGGCGGTGGACGCCGTCCTCAGACAACCGGATGGGCAAATGTTCGACCTCGTGCTCATGGACGTCCACATGCCCGAGATGGATGGTCTTTCGGCCGCGGATGCCATCAAGTCCTTGCCGCGCTGGGAGGAATCGGGCCGAGCCGCCCCTGCGATCGTGGCCCTGACCGCCAATGCCTTCGCCGAGGACCGCCAGAAGTGCCTGGCCGCCGGCATGGACGACTACCTCGCCAAGCCCTTTGAGCGCTCGGAGATCGACGAGATCATCGAGAAATGGGTTGGCTAGGGTGTCTCCGTGATTGGTTGAATCGCTCCAACACCCTAGCTTTTTTGCTTGTCGTGCTTCTCTCCGGAAAACCGCTTCGCACTTTTCCGGAAGCACTCGAGCGCACCCGTGCCCACCCGGCCTGACCCGGCGTCACAGGCCCGTCGCAGTTCAAGCGCATTGCCACGATGATGATTTTGTGGCCTGATTCCAAGTGTGGCGGTTCAGAAGTTCGCCCGGTCGGCAAGGCTTGCCCGGCAGGCGAACTTCTGAATACACCGCCACACTAAGCTATTGACTCGCCTAGTGTCCTTGTCGATCCCGAAGTTCGTTCGACGTCTGCTGCTAGATCTGACGAACTTCGGGATCGGGACACTAGGTGAGACTGGGGATTTGGAGTTCGTCCGAAGGCTTAGCCAACGGACGCGCCGCGTGAGGGCTGGGAGGAGTCGCATGCCGACGAGATCGCTCGGCCCCAAGGGGCTGGTGCGCAAGTTGACGGTGCGACGGCCTTTCTCGGGGCTGCCCGTCAGGCTGCTGAAGCGCCACACGCCACGCGCCCTGACAGCGCCCTTTCTCGCGCACCGCAAGCCCATCAAGACCTACGGCAGCATCGGCGACCTCGAAGTTAGGCTCGCCCGCACCTCGCGCGATATCCGCCGCTCGCAGCGGCTGCGCTACAAAGTGTTCTACGAGGAGATGACGGCGGTGCCCGATCCCGTCGCCGCCTTCAAGCGCCGCGACGAGGACGACTTCGACCCGATCTGCGATCACCTGCTGGTGCTCGAGCGGCAGTTACCGGGAAGCGGACGAAAGGGCTGGCGCCGCAGACGGCCGCGCGTCGTCGGCACCTATCGGGTGTTGCGCCAGGAGGTGGCGGAAGCCCATGACGGCTTCTACACTCAGGGCGAATATGACATCGCGCCGCTGATTGCCGCCAAGAGCCCGGACTACAGCTTCGTGGAGCTCGGCCGGTCCTGTGTCCTGAAGCCCTACCGCAACAAGCGCACCATCGAGCTGCTCTGGCACGGGCTGTGGACCTATGTGCGCGAGCACGGCATCGACGTCATGATCGGCTGCGCGTCCTTCGAGGGCATCGATCCGAAGGAGCACGCCAACGCGCTGAGCTTCCTCCACCACCACGCACTCGCGCCGCCCGAATGGCGCGTCAAGGCGCACGCCCATCTCTACATGAAGATGGACCTCATTCCCAAAGACAAGCTCGACATGAAGGCGGCGCTGAAGGCGCTGCCGCCTTTGATCAAGGGCTACCTCAGGCTCGGCGCCTTCGTCGGCGATGGCGCGGTGATCGACAAACAGTTCGGCACGGTCGATGTCTGCATCATCTTGCCCATCGAGCGGATCGATCCCCGATACTTCGCCCATTTCGGCGCGCCCGACGAGCAGACGTCCCGCATCGCGCCCGAGGCCAAGGGCGTCATGTGAGAGCGATGCCGGGCACGATCGAGTTCCATTTCGATTTCATTTCGCCCTATGCCTATCTCGGTTCGATCGGCATCGAGCGGATTGCCGCCAAGCACGGGCTGGAGATCGACTGGCGGCCGATGCTGCTCGGCATCAGCGTGTTGAAGGTGATGGGCCTGAAACCGCTTCCCGACACACCTCTCAAAGGCGACTATCTCGATCAGGATGTGCCGCGCTTTGCGCGCTATCTCGGCGTCCCCTTCTCGACGGCGGCGAAAACGCAGTTCCCACCGCTCCCCTCCGCGCGCGCCTTCACCTGGCTTAGGGATCGCGACCTCGCGCTCGCCAAGCGCTTCGGGCAGGCGATCTTTCACGCCCATTGGGGCGAGGGGCGGGATATGGGGACGACAGAGGCCGTCGCTGGCGAGGCGGAGCGGCTGGGCGTTCCGCGCAGCGAACTCCTCACGGCTATCGAGAACGACGCCGTCAAGCAGCAGCTGCGCGCCCATGTCGATGCCTCCCTCGCCAAGGGCGTGTTCGGCGCACCGACCTTCATTGTCGGTGGGGAGATGTTCTGGGGCGCCGATAGGCTCGATCAAGTCGAGCGGTGGGTTGTGACGGGCGGGTGGTAGAAGCCTCTCCCCGTTAACCAGAAGCAAAAAAGTAATCCCCGCGATCTCCGATGGCCCGACAATCGGCCTCGGCTTGCGCGAGGGCCGTCGTCGCTCGAGAGGCGCGTCTGCGACACGACGCCTTGTGCTTCGACGCATTGGCTTTGACCCCGGAACAGGGTCCGGGGCATGCCTTCGTGCCGTCGAGCGCATCGTGCCGGAGGCGCGTCTACGACACGACGTGGCCGAGCTTGACCAGCCCCGCCAGCGCCTTCAGATGCCGTTTGCGGAAGTCCGTTGGATCGAGCGCGTCATGCCGAAGGCATGCGGAGCATGACGATCATCATGAAGCCGGTGCGCTCCAGGCTGGCCTTGGCGATCCGCCGCGAGGAGCAGAGGCCGCTGGCGTAGCCATGCAGCAGCGCCGTCATCAGGCGGGGATCAAAGGGCGGCTGGCCGAGGCCGCTCGTGTAGCTGCCGGTGATCCCGGTCAGGTCGAGGCTCTGGCGCACCAGCGCCCCGATGAACCGCGACAAGTGACCCTCGGGCACGAAGTCCTCGACCCTCGGCGCCCGAAGCTGCGGTTGATCAATCTTCCAGGGGCGAAAATGCTTGCTCATGACCGCGGATGAATCAGACGCGCCAAACCAGAGCAACCGACTACTCAGACAGGCTCCTAGAGTGCTTCCGGAAAAGTGCGAAGCGGTTTTCCGACAAGAAGCACGACAAACCAAGGAATTAGGGTGTTGAAGTGATCGAACGAAAAACGGCAACACCCTAGCGGCGGCAATTTGAGCGGACTTGGCCAGCCGGTTTGGCGCCGACCGCGGCAAGGGAAACGGCGGCGCTGCTACAAATCCGCCTACTTCGCCGACCCGAACACCACCGCGACCGCCTCCCTGACGCCCGCGCCGAAGACGCCATCGATATCGCCCTTGTAGACGCCGATCTGGTCCTTGAGCCGTCTTTGCAGCGCCTTGCGGAACGCATCGCTCCACTGCGAGGCACCTTGGTCGATGTCACGCCTCGTCTCCTCGACCCCGAAGCCGACGGCGGCCATGAAGAGATCCGCCGCGTGCTCGGTGTTGACAGGCGTGCCCCGGCCGGCGTCCAGCATGACGGCAAGGCTATAGAAGGCCCGCTGCTCATTTTCCGCTGCAGCCTTCTGGTACCACATAAGCGCGAGCTTATCGTCCTTTTGGGTGCCGACCGCCCCCTCATACATGCCGCCGAGTTGCGTCATGGCTGGAGGATTGCCGGCCTCCGCCGAGCGGCGCATCCAGGTGAACGCCTCCGCCGGATCGACGGGCGTGCCGCGACCTGTCCAAAGATTGATCGCGAGATTGTACATGCCCGTCACATCGCCGCTTTGGGCCGATTTGCGGAACCAGGCGACGGCCTGGGCCTCGTCGGCTTTGCCGAGATCTCCCAGGTTGTACAGCACGCCAACATTGTTCATGGCGGTGCCGTCACCGAGCTCGGCGGCCTTCTCGTAGGCGCTGAGCGCCTCGCCGTACCGGCGCGCGGCGTCGAGCGCGCGCCCCAGGGCAAGATGCAAGCGGGCGACGGAGGCATGCTCGGCCACGGCACTCGTGCAAGCGGCGATGGCAGCTGCGACATCGATCTTGGCGAATGCCACGCCATCGATGCCGAGGCCGCGGGTGACCGGCGTGCCGGGGGCGGCCGCGAGGCGATCGCAGTCGGTGACCGGGGCAGTCGCCGGAGCCGCAGCGTGCGGTGCGGGTGCCGCCACGGCCACCTCGGTTTCCGTCTCGATGCCAGAGACCTCGTCGCCCGTTGGCGGAGTTGCGCTCGAGGACCCGAACGCCGGTTCGAGCCGCGCCAGCGCCTCTTTCGCAAGCGCGCCATAAATTGGCACACCGCCGTGCTTGGCGATGAACTCCTCGAGCACCTGCCGGCTCGTCGTATTCTGGACGATGGTCCACTCGGCGAGCGCCTCGGCGGTCGCCGAAACGGCAGGTGCGGGCACGATTTCGGGCGCGGCCTCGCCCGCCTCGTTCAGCACGATCTCGCCGAGGATCTCGTCGTAGTAGGCCGGCTGCTGCGCATGGCCGGCGCTGGAGGCAAGCCGCGCCACCTCCTTCTGCACGGACTTGGCGAGCGCGATGTGGCTCATGCCGGGCTTGGCGAGGAGCGGCAGCAGCGAGCGGGTGAAGACGGAATTCGGATCGGCGTCCTCGCCGGGCAGCCGGTCGAGCGCGGTCTGACCCGTACCGGCCGACATCAGCACGAACACGCCGGAGGCCGCTTCCACGCGCGTAAGACCGCGCGTGCCGCCGATGTTGCGCGTACCGCTCTGCTCGAAGGGATTGTTGCGGCAGGCATCCAGGATGAGCAGCGTCGCGCCCGCGCCCCGCGATCGCAACCGGCGGACGATGCCATCGACCGCGAAGCCCTCGTCGCGCACGACGCCCTCGCCACCCTGCTCGGGCAGCGGCATATCGGCGGGGACCAGGATGTTATCGCCACCGATCGCAACGCCATGGCCGGCGAAGTAGAAGAGCACCGTGTCGCCGGGAGAAATTCTGGTCTCGATCTCGCCGAGCTTCCTGCTGATCTCGCGGCGCGCGGCATTCTTGGCGAGGATCACCTCGAACCCGAGGCCCTCGAGCGTCCGGGCAATCGCGTCCGCATCATTGACCGCCCGCTCGAGCTTGGGCAGCGCCTCGTATTGATCGATGCCGATGACGAGGGCGAGGCGCTTGGCGTGGGCGGCGGCCGGCGACAGAACGAGCGCCAGAACGGTCAGCAGCCGGAGCAACTTGATCGGCACCGTGTCCTCCCCTGTCGCCTTGGTGGCGATCTTCGCCCAACCTGCCGGCGCGGCAAAACGTCGAGCCAATTTGAGCGGTGGTTTCGCGGTTTACAAGGCCGGAAAACCGTCATTGTGCGGAATTAGTGTATTCGCGATCGAGAATGTCAGCTCATCGCCACCAGGATCTTCCGCGGGCCTTCATAGGGGCGGCGGCCGTGGGCGCAGGAGAGGTTGTCCAGCATCAGCAGGTCGCCCTTCGCCCAGGGGAAGGCGCGCTCGGCCGAGGCCGTCACCTCGCAGATCGTCTCGAGCTCGCCCTTCGTCATTTCGGTGCCGTCGCCATAAGTGCAGTGGGCGACCAGGGTGTCGGCCGCCTCGGGCGTCACATCCCAGAAGCGCACGGTCTGCATGGCCGCGTGCCAATGCTCGGCCTGGTTGAACCAGCTCATGGTGTTGGCTTTGGGGTGCCGGATGACGCCCTGCCGGTTGATGGAGGTGTTGAGGCCGTAGTCCGTCCAGCGGAACTGCATGCCGTGCTTGGCGCAATAGGCCTCGACCACCGTGCGGTCCTGGGTCTCGAAGGTCTGCTGCCAGGATTTGCCGGGCCCCTCGCCTTTGTGGAGGTTTTGCACGTAGCGCACGCCATGACGCTCGAAGCGGTCGCGGATTTTGTCGGGCATCCGCCGGTAGATCTCGCGGCTGTCGCCGATCGGCGTCTCGCCGCCCTTCGCCGGCTCGACGGCGCAATGAAAGAAGATGCGCCCCGGCCACCAGCCGGAATAGGACAGCTCGTTGTGCAGGCCGATCGGCAGGTGCGCCGGGAAGTCGGTCGAGTTGTAGATCTTGTCGGCGACTTGCGTGCGGGGCGAATCGCCACCCACATAGCTCTGCAGCTGGCCGCCGAGCGCGGCGCTGGCGCGCGCCAGATCGGCCGCGCCATCGAGGCCGAACCCCCGAAAGAGCACCGCTCCCGCCGCGAGCAGCTCGTTCTCGAGCGGCTCTGCGTTCCGCCGCGCCCAATCGAGCATACCATCGAGCGTATCCTGCCCCCCATGCGCCGGCTCGATCAGCACCGGCATCGCGTCGAAGCCGTGGAGCCTGGCGAGTTTCATTGGGGAAGCCTCCGATTCATGATAGTGTCGGTGATCTTTGCTCGACCCGAGGAGTCGCCGCCTGGATGGGTCCACCCCCCACCCCAACCCTCCCCACG
>JANNSX010000167.1:0-13250 GCA_031403155.1 Hyphomicrobiaceae bacterium | reverse complement strand
AACGGGGAAGCCATGACCGCATTGAAATCCGACGGCCGTCTCGAAGCCAAGCTTCGCGCCGGAGAGTTCGTTCTGACCGCCGAGATGACGCCGCCCGACGCGGCGAGCGCGGACGCCGTCCTCGCCAAGGCTGGTGCCTTGAAGGGCTTGGTCGACGCCTGCAATGTCACCGATGGCGCGGGCGCCAAGGTGCATATGGCGCCGATGGCGGCGGCCGCCATTCTTGCGCGCCACGGCATCGAGCCGATCCTTCAGTTCACCGTGCGCGACCGCAACCGGCTCGCCATCCAGGCGGACTATATCGGCGCGCCGGCGCTCGGCATTCCGAGCATCCTGTGCCTGCACGGCGACGGCATCGAGAAGGGCGATCAGCCCGAGGCGAAGCCAGTCGGCGATTTGGATAGCCGCGGGCTGCTGTCGACCGCGCGCAACATGCGCGACACGGGCGCGTTCCCGTCGGGCCGCAAGATTGACCCGGCGCCCAGGCTCTTCATCGGCGCCGCCGACTCGCCCCAGGACCCCAAGCCCGATTTCGAGCCGAAGGGCATCCTCGGCAAGATCGAGGCCGGCGCCGACTTCTTCCAGACCCAGTTCGTCTACGATCTCGCGATGGTCAGGCGCTACATGGCCCGCCTCGCCGAATTCGGTGTGCTGGAGAAGGCGTTCTTCATCATGGGCGTCGGCCCCCTGGGATCGGCTAAGTCGGCCCGCTGGATGAATGCCAACCTGTTCGGCGTGCACGTGCCGGAGGCCACCATCGCGCGCATCGAGGGGGCCGAGGATCAGGCGAAGGAAGGCCGCCAGATCTGCGCCGAGATTATCGCAGGTCTTCGCGAGATCAAGGGCGCCGGCGGCGCCCACATCATGGCACCGCAGGGCGAGCAGGCGATCGTCAAGCTGTTCGAGGAGCATCGGCTGCGGTAGGCGGACCCCAAGCGTCCGCCAGCGATCTCTGACCCAGAAACGAAATGGCCGGGCGCGGGGCCGGCCATTCGAGATTTTGCAATTGTGTCCGCCTCAGTGCAGGCGGGACCATAACATCCGCTTGGCGAGCCAGAAGAGGATCGCCGTGATCAGCAGATAGAGCAGCACGCGCAGACCCAGATGCTTGCGGGTTTCCAGACTCGGCTCGGAGGCCCACATCAGGAAGGCCGAGACGTCGCGCGAGTACTGGTCGACGGTCGCGGGCGAGCCGTCGGTGTACTCGACCTGGGCGTCGGCGAGCGGCGCGGGCATGGCGATCTGATAGCCCGGGAAGGCCGTGTTGAAGTGCAGGCCCTCGGATACCGTGAAGCCGGCCGGCGTCTCCTTGTAGCCCGTCAGCAGCGCATGCAGATAGTCGGGGCCGCCTTCCTGATAGCCGGTGACGATGTCCTTCAGATACTGCACTGGCGCCATGTACCACGGCGCTTCGCTATGCACGTTACGCGCCTTGGCCATGACCGAGAGGTCCGGCGGCAGCCCGCCACCATTGGCGGAGCGCGCTGCATTGTCGTTGGCGAAGGGCGACTTGAACGCATCCGATGGCAGGCCCGGACGTGCGACGGGCGCGCCGGCGTCGCCGATCACCTCAAACTCCGCCTCGGCGGCGAGCGTCTTGACCTGGCCGTCCGTAAAGCCCGGTCCACCCGCGTCGGCGAGATTGCGGTACTTCCCGAGCTTCAAGCCGTGGCAGGCGGCGCAGACCTCTTTGTAGACCTGGTAGCCGCGCTGCAGCTGAGCCTTGTCGAAATGGCCCCGCACGCCGGCGAAGGTCCACTCCTGATGATGGACGGCGTTCTCTTCCGCCATCATCTCGGCTTTCTCAATGACCTTGAGCTCTTCTTCGCTTTTTGGCTCCGGATAGAAGAACAGCAACCCGAACCCTAAGATGATGCCGAAGACGATCAGCGCCGAGATCAGTCCCTTGAAGGAAGAGGATGCCATGGGTCTGTTCTCCTAGCGCTTCTCAGCCGACGCCGCGGCGCCTGCCGGAACGCCCGCACCATGCCGGCCCACGCCCTTGCCGAGCACCGCTTCCGTGATCGAGTTCGGCATTGGCTTGGGTGTCTCGATGAGGCCGAGGATCGGCAGCACCAGCAGGAAGTGGGCGAAGTAGTAGATCGTGAAAACGCGCGCGAAGAAGACGTACCAGCCGTCCGGCGGCTTGGCGCCCAGATAACCGAGCGCGATGCAGGTGATGACGAACAGCCAGAAGAACCACTTGTAGAGCGGGCGGTACTTCGCCGAGCGCACGAGGCTGCGGTCGAGCCATGGCAGGATGAACAGTACGGCGATCGAGGCGAACATCGCCAGCACGCCGCCAAGCTTGGAGGGGATGGCGCGCAGGATCGCGTAGAAGGGCAGCAGGTACCACTCCGGCACGATATGCGCCGGCGTCTGCAGCGGGTTCGCCTCGATGTAGTTGTCGGCGTGGCCCAGATAGTTCGGCGCATAGAAGACGAACCAGGCGAACAGCAGCGCGAAGATCGTCATCGCGAAGCCGTCCTTCATGGTCATGTAGGGGCTGAAGGGAATGGCGTCGCTGTCCTTCTTCACGGGAATGCCGGTCGGGTTGTTGTTGCCGACGACGTGCAGCGACCAGATGTGCAGGATGACGAGGCCGGCGATCGCGAAGGGCAGTAGGTAGTGCAGGCTGAACAGCCGGTTCAACGTCGCATTGCCGACGGCGTAGCCGCCCCAGATCCACTCGACGATCAGCGTGCCGAGGCCCGGGATGATCGAGTTGATCGAGGAGAAGAGGTTGGTGATGACGGTGGCGCCCCAGAAGCTCATCTGGCCCCAGGGGAGCACGTAGCCCATGAAGGCGGTCGCCATCATGAGGAGGAAGATCAGCACGCCGAGGATCCACAACACCTCGCGCGGCGCCTTGTAGGACCCGTAGTAGAGACCGCGGAAGATGTGGATGTAGACGGCGAGGAAAAACATCGATGCGCCGACCGCGTGCGTGTAGCGGATCAGCCAGCCCCAGTTCACATTGCGCATGATGTGCTCGACGGAAGCGAACGCCATGCTCTCATGCGGCACATAGTGCATGGCGAGCACGATGCCGGTGATGATCTGGACGGCGAGGCAGAAGGAGAGGATGCCGCCGAAGGTCCAGAGGTAATTGAGGTTCCTCGGCGTCGGGAAGGTCAGGAAGTCGGAGGCAACGCGGATGATCGGCAGCCGCTCGTCCATCCAGCGCTCGAAGCCGGTCTTGGGATGGTAGGTCGATTGATGCGACATGGGGTGTTTCCTCAACCGATCCTGATCTTGGTCTCGGACAAGAACTCATAGGGCGGCACCGGCAGATTCTCCGGCGCCGGGCCTTTGCGGATGCGTCCAGCCGTATCGTAGTGCGAGCCGTGACAGGGGCAGAACCAACCGCCGAAGTCGCCCTTGGCATCGCCGATCGATTGGCCCTTGGGCACGCACCCCAGATGCGTGCAGACGCCGAGAAGCACGAGCCAGGGCTCCTCCTTCTCCTTCGTCCGGTTCGCATCGGTGGCCGGCGTGTCATCAGGCAGCGCCAGATTGCGCGCCATCGGGTCTTTCAGGTCATCGAGCGGCGTGTCCTTGGCCATCTGGATCTCGGCCGCCGTGCGGTGGCGGATGAAGACCGGCTTGCCGCGCCACATGATGGTGACGGCCTGGCCTTCCTTGACCGGGCCCAAGTCGAACTCGACGGTGGCGAGCGCCAAGGCAGAGGCGTCCGGGTTCATCTGATCGATGAGCGGCCAGAGCGCGGCGGCCCCGCCGACGGCGGCGAAGGCGCCGGCCGCGATCATGAGGAAATCTCGCTTGGAGTGGTCGGTTTCGTCGGCAGTATGGGCAGCCAAGGCTTGCCTCCCTCGCAGTTCATCCCCCGGCGCCGGACGCCGGGCCCGCCGCGACGCGGGCCAGATCGCAACACGGAACTGAGTGGGGCCGTACTTGATCGAGCCGGGCGGCTCATCATCAATATGTCAGCTTGACCCCCATCGCGCACCCCCTGCGCGACGCCAGAACCGCGCGACCTTTTGCCATCGTTCCCTCGGATTCTCAAGCGAAGCGCGGCCGCACTCCTGCGGCATGACGCGCAGGGCTTGTGTGGCGTCGCGCCATAGTTGACCAGTAGCGCTGCACGGTCGGAGTCAACTATGGCGCGATGGGCCACTAGGGGGTTGCGGCAAACCGTCCATTGGGAGTCGCATGTCGTTTGTCGTTCGTCGTTTGGGCATTCGGCTTTAGTCATGGGGCAGCGGCGATCGGTGGTTCTCGCTAAACCTTCCGCCGATGGGTTTTTCAACGAACGGGCATCGACAAACGACCAACGACGACCGGCCAACGACGCTATGCGCCTCGCCCTCTACCAGCCCGACATCCCCCAGAACACCGGCACGATTCTGCGCCTTGCGGCTTGCCTGGGTATCGGCGTCGACATCATCGGCCCGGCCGGCTTCGATTTGAGTGACCGGGCCTTCAAGCGCGCCGGTCTCGACTATCTCGAGAAGGCGGCGATGACACTGCACGTCTCCTGGGAAGCGTTTCTCTCAGGCCGCGCGCCGGGACGGTTGGTGTTGCTGACGACGAAAGCTGCGGTGCCGCATCATGAGTTCCTGTTCGAGGCCGGCGACACCTTGCTGCTCGGCCGCGAAAGCGCCGGCGTGCCCGAGATGGTGCATGGCGCAGCCGACGCGCGGGTGCGCATCCCGATGCGCGACGGCGTTCGCTCGCTCAACGTGGCGGTGGCGGCGGCGATCGTGCTGGGGGAGGGGCTGCGGCAAACGGGGGGATGGGCGTGCTTCGCGCCGGCTGGTGGCGCGTAGGACAGTGAGGCTTTAGGCTCTAGGCTTTGGGCTTTGGTGATCCGAGCGAGCCGCACGTTTCCAATGCCTAAAGCCCAGAGCCTAAAGCCTCGCTCCAAGCCAACGCTCCGCCGTCTTCCGGCGGGCTCTCCGCCAGGATCGGAGCAAGTGAGGGGCGCGGGGCGATCTCAAAGCCGCGGGCCGAAAGAGAAAAAGTAGGCGACCTCTCGATCGCACCGTCACCGCATCGGCCCGAAAAGTGGCCACCGGTTTTCGGCGGACGCCGATGCGCAAGCCAAAATGCGTTTTCGGAGCTGGCCTTGGTTACCTCAATAGCCGAGCTGCTGCTCGTGTCCCGATCGCGAAGCTCGTCACCATGTGCGGCAGGCACGGCACGAGCTTCGCGATCGATGAGGACACGAGCCAAGCCAATGCTGCCGTGTGGCGTCATGCTCGCAAGCTTGACCGCGGAGCAGGCGGCAACCACGGGGTGAGCTTGCGAGCCGCCACGCGGGGAGAGGCGTCTCACCCCTTCCGGACCAAGGTGCACCCTGCCTTGCGGGCGTGCGTTCGCCCTCGGACAGTCGCCGGTCACGCCGCGCTTCGTTAGACGCCTCTGCAGATGCGCCCCTCGCCGGGTGACGGGGAGGAGTATCCGGGAGGTTTTGGAGGCGGGGATAAGTTTTGGGGGTGAATCTGGGGGTATGGTGAATGGAGACCGTTAAGCGGACACGCGCTGACGCGCGCGATTGCCTTGCCCGGTTCCCGGATGCGCCGCGTGATTGCCCGCGAGCATACGATACTCCTTGGGTACATCGGCGACTTGCTCGGGCGGCGGGATCGATTTCCTCTTGGGCGGAAGAAGCAACAGCTGCTTTCTCCTCATCGGCTTGCCGAGAAGCTGATCACGAATGGCGCGCGCCAGGACCTCGGCAACCAATGACGGTACCGCATTCCCAAGCATCCGCTGGACCTCGCCCCGGCTGCAATCGAACTTCAAACCATCTGGAAATGTCTGGAGCCGGCAAAGCTCTCGGGTGGACAGCTTTCGGCTCGTCCAATGGAAAGGGCCGGTCGCCGGTCCCGGTTGCGCCTGAATGGTCCACGATGGACGGTTTTTGGCGATTTTCAGAAGAAAATTCCAGTAGCGTGTGCGCCAGCCGAACAACGGCTCGCCGCTGCCGCGCGGCGTGTGATGGAGGTAGTTCTCTCCCTCTGGAATGCTCGGAAGCAAACCTGCCCACTTTCCGCCCATCCTAAGCGACGGATCGTTTGGCCTTTCAGGGAGGTCGCCAAGCGCATCCCAGGTCGTTCGATAGGGCTCGATATCGGCGCCAACCAGGAGATCGTCCGGCGCGCCGTGAGTCACCTTCGGAAATTTGAAAGTTGTGCCATCGCGACTGGCAACGATGAAAACGCGCTCGCGGTTTTGCGGCACGCCATAGCTTGCCGTGTCGATGACTTGCCACACCGGCCGGTAGTTGCTGCCCGTCTCGACGTTGATCTGCTTGATGCTGGCGAGGATACGATCGAGGCCCTCGCTCTTGCCCTTGTAGGCGAGGCCGTAGACGTTTTCCAAAAGGAAGGTCTTAGGCAGTGTGTCACGAAGGACCCGCAGATAGGCGGCCAGTGTATCTGACCGTGGATCATCGAGCCGCAGCGCATCACCGCGCGCCCAATAGCCGGATTTCGAAAATGGCTGGCACGGCGGCCCGCCGATCAGAATGTCGGCCTGCCTTTTCCTGAGCTTGGCGACGCGCAGCAGCTCCTTGGAGGTCACCTCGTGGATGTCCCGCTCGATGACCGGCCAGCGGCGATTGAGACGCATGGTCTCGCAGCAGGTGGCGTCCATCTCGACGGCGACCGACGTGTCAAAGCCAGCCGCCTCGAAGCCGAAGTCGAGGCCGCCGATGCCGGTGAAGAGGCTGATGGATCGAAGCATGGGAACCCTCAACAGGCATTTTGCGAATGGAACAAAAGTAGAACATTCTGTTCAAATGTCAATGCGATTATCCCAAGCTATCTCTCGAATCGATTGAGTGAGGCTACACCGCTAAGGTCTGGGAAGCGGAGCGTTCGCTCACTGGTTTCCACGAGTATGATCGCAGTCCAGGGAGTCGCATGGAGATGTCAGAGGACGACGCTTCAATCGGCAACGGCAGTGCTTTCACTTGGAAGCTGTACTCCTGCAGCGCACGCGACAAAGAGCCATTGCTTCAGTTCATTCGCGAGGCCCTCGCGGGACGTGGCTGCACCGTGCAGCAGGTCGGGCCAGCCAACCAAGCCCCATTTCACATCATTGTCGGCCTACCAGGCGGCGAGCGGCTGAGCGTGCTGGTCTACGCATTCCTCGCCAATGCCAAGGTGACCAAAAATCGGCCCGCCAATGAACATCGTTTTCAAATCAAGTATGGCGGCGATCTTGCCGGCGTGATTGACGTCGCGATCGACCCACTCGGCGTGACGACCACGATCTTCATTGGCATCGACTTGGATCGAAAACTCTTCGTGGCGGCCGATCCACTCATGAACAACCCATCGCCGATGTCACGTTCCACTGAGTTCAAGGCGGAGCACGTCGAAGGAATTCTATCGGATAGTTGGCTCGCCTGGGAGCGTGAGCGACGGGATGGCAAGACCACCACACGTAGATCTCACGAACTGCTTCCCGATGTTCGAACCGAGATTCTCGTCGGTGGACGACAGGAGCGACTCCTTGACCTCATTCTGTTTGAACGGGTGGCTCGCGGTCTCGACCCCGGCGACCGTCACCTCGTCGCTGACAAGTTCCGCGAATTGCCCGGATCAACGGTACTCGGCCGTCTTTCGCATGCGTTGCTTGACGAGTTGAGCATCGCACCCGAAGCGTTGCTTGATCTCATCAACTCGGCAAGCCGCCTCAAAATGGCCGTGCGCGGTTGGGTTGCCGAGACGCATTTGGAGAGGGTGCTCAGCCTGACAAGTGGCGTCAGCGACTGCCATCGCATCCAAGAAGAAGGGAAGCCCGACATCAGCTTGCGGTGGAAGGGCAGCATGCCCTTACTCATCGAATGCAAGAATGTCCTGCGCACGCCCTATGCCGATGGGAGCCCGAAGCTTGATTTTCAGCGGACACGTGCGTCAAAGGCCGATCCATGCACTCGCTACTATAGGCCAAGCGATTTCTCTGTCGTGGCAGCCTGTCTGCACCCCGTGACCGAAAAGTGGGAATTTCAGTTTGCAGTTACGAAGGATTTGCCGTCTCACGGCACTTGCGCTGGACGCATCGATAGCAATTTGCGCGTCTCAGGCGATAAGTTCTCGGCGCATCTTGCAACCGTTCTCGATCGTGTCACTGCGAACTCGTCGTAGCGATCCTTGAGCAGCCCATTTGTAGGGCTTCAAATACTTTTGCTGAAGCGGCTTCCGCTTCGCGAGCTTCGGCCTCAATGCCGCTCCACGAACACCGGCTTCAACATCCCATCCCGCCCGGCCCGGAACAGCTGCTTCACCTGCGGATGCCGCAAGGGCTTACCCGACGTGTCCGGCACCAGGTTCTGTTCCGACACATAGGCGATGTACTCGGTCTCGGCGTTTTCCGCCAACAGATGATAAAACGGCTGATCCTTCCTGGGGCGGATCTCCTCGGGGATCGAGTGCCACCACTCCTCGGTGTTGGCGAAGACGGGGTCGATGTCGAAGACGACGCCGCGGAAGCCGTAGACGCGGTGCTTCACCACATGGCCGATGCCGAACTTGGCGGTGCGCTGGCGTTGCGCCTTGGTGGACGCGATTCTAGGACGCCGGGGCGCTGGCTTCTCGACCGCCGGTAGCTCGGGCCGCGCGCCCTCGGCGGGTGCTGCCTTGGCGGCCGCCGCACGCTTGGCGACGGCACGCACGACGGCGGCTCGAACCGCCGCCTTGGCGGAAGCCGCCGACGCCGCCGGCCGGATGGTCTTCGGCTTGGCCGGCGTCACCGTCACGCGCACGATCCTGCGTTTCGCCGGGTCTTTTTTCTCGTCCGTCATCGCGTCACACCTTGTACAGGAGCACTTGACCTTCCAAGTGGAAACCGGTTGGCCGAAAGAAAGTGCTCCAAGCCAACAACCTACACCGTATTACCGGCGGCAGTAGCCTCCGCCGCGCTCAAAGTCCATAGTCCCGCGCCCGCGCCGGATCGCGCCGTGCGACCTCGCGCGCCAGATCCACAACCACCTTCGCCTGCTTCCAGGTGGCGTCGTCCTGCATTTTCCCGTCGATCATGACGGCGCCCGAGCCATCCGGCATCGCATCCAGAATGCGCCTGGCGAACCCCACTTCCGCCGCATCGGGGGAAAAGACGCGCTTGGCGATCTCGATCTGCGAGGGGTGCAACGTCCAGGCGCCGGCACACCCCATGAGGAAGGCGTTGCGGAACTGCGCCTCGCAGGCTTTCTCGTCGGAAAAATCGCCAAAGGGGCCGTAGAAGGGCTTGATGGCGTGCGTGGCGCAGGCGTCGACCATGCGCGCGACCGTATAGTGCCAGAGGTCCTGCTGGAAGAAGGGCCGGGTGTTCGCCGGGGCCTGTGGATCGGCATCGGCGAGCACGCCGTAGAAGGGATGGCCACCGCCCACTCGCGTCGTCTTCATGGCGCGGGAGGCCGCGAGGTCGGCCGGGCCGAGGCTCATGCCGTGCATGCGGGGGGAGGCCGCCGCGATCGCCTCGACATTGGCGACGCCTTCCGCGGTTTCGAGCAGCGCGTGAATCTGGATCGGCTTTGTGATGGCGTGCTTCGCCTCGAGCTGGGCGAGCAGTTGATCGAGATAGTGAATATCCCAGGGCCCCTCGACCTTCGGCAGCATGACGACGTCGAGCTTGTTGCCGGCGGCGGGGACGATGGTGAGCAAATCGTCGAGCGCCCAGGGCGAGTTCAACGCATTCATGCGGATCCAGAAGCCGGTGGCGCCAAAGTCGTGCGCCTTGGCCATCTCGACGACGCCCTGCCGCGCCGCCTCTTTGGCATCGGCGGGAATAGCATCCTCGAGATTGCCGAGCACGACGTCGACTTGGGGGATCAACAGGCCGAGCTTGGCGCGGATTTTGTCGAGATGCGGCGGCACGAAATGGATCATGCGTTCCAGCCGCGCCGCGCGTTCGCGCATGGGCGCGTGGGCGCCGATGGCGAGGGCTGAATAAAAGCGGTGCGGTGGCCGAAGCGCCGTCATTTGTCCCCAAGGTCCCTTCGAAATCGGACTCTAGGGCCCGACGCGGTCACGTCAAGGCGAGGGGGGAGAATTGGGGGGGCGATGCTTGCCCCAAGGGCCGTGCCAGCTTCGCCGCCAGCTCCGGTTGCGCGCGCGACGGCGAGCCGACCCGTGCCGGCGTCGCGAGACCCAGCGGTTGCTTCCTCTGGTTTCGGCCGGACGGATAATCCCCGTCACGGCGGCCCGATCGACGACGGATCCTTCAGCGCCAGCGACCAGGGCGTATCCGCTGGCCTGGAGAAACACTCCACCGCCAACAGCAACTCTCCCAGCTCATGATAGCGCTGGCCGTCGCGGCCGGTGAGGTCACGGATGCGTTGCAAGCGCCCGGTGACGGTGTTGGGATGCCGGCCGAGGTGGCGGGCGGCGGCCTGAATGTTCATGTCGGCATCGGCCAGCGCGCGCAGCGTCGCGACAAGCTCGCCGTCGGCTTTTCGATCGGCGGCAATGAGCGGCGCGATCCAGGCGGGGGGCGCCGCGTGCAAATGCTGTGCTCCGTGGTGCACGAGGAGATCGCGCAGCGACAGCTCGGAAAAGCGCACGACCCGCCGGCCGACGCTTGCCAGATCGAGCGCGAGTGCCGCCTCCGTCATGGCTTTGGGGATGAAGGCGGTCGAAGGGTGATCGGCGCTGAGGCCCACCACCACCGCCGGTCCGAGCGTCATGAGCTTTGGATAGAGACGCTCCGCCAAATCCGCTTGCGGCGCCGTCCAGCCGGATTGCCGGCGCTTGGCCGAAAGCACGGCGACGACACGGTGCTGGCGGATGCCGGCGAGTAACCGGATCGAATGATCGGCCAAGGCGTCGTTGAGGGAGGCCAGAATTCGCTCGGCGCGCGGCGCTTGGGCCATCTCGGCGGCCTGCGCCGACTGTACGAGCACGAGGCAATAAGATTGCCGCTGTTCGAGATAGCCGGCGCGTTTCAGGAGCTGGGCGATGCGCAGATCGGATTCATCGTAGCCGGCGAGCAGGATGCCGAGCAGCTCGGTCTTGAGATCGCCTTGGGCTTCCGCGATCCGGCGCGTATGGGCGACATACTCCGACGTCGCGATGGTGCTGATGGCATTGGTGTACTCGATGGCGAAATCGGCCACCGCCGAAACCGCGGCATCGAGGCTCGAGGGCTTCGCCGCGATCGCCGCGTCGCGGAGCCAATGCGAGAGCAGTCGATGGCCCGACCGATAGGAGTGCAGCATGGCCTCGAGCGGGAAGTGCTGCTCGGCGCGGGCGTGCGACTGGGACCTGACGAAGGCGAAATCGCCTTCGGCCCCGCCGCCGAACAGGCGCGCCAGCTCGGCGGCGTGCTCGGCCGCGTGCCGGCCCACCTCGGGCAGGATGTCCGGATTGCCGGAGGCACGGAAGGCCGCCACCTCGTCGAGGAGGGTTTGGCGCAGGCTTGCCGCGGCCTGATCCGCCGTTTGGGCGAGGAAGGGTCCGGCCTTCGGGATGATCCCTGCCCGAGACAGCGCGGACAGGCACGGTCCGAGTGGCCCGGATCGGGCGTCTAAGGCCAGAAAATGTGAACTCTCCACAGTCATGGGTGCAAGATGACTGGGAATCTCGCCATTGGAAAGGGTTCCGACTGTCGGTATTGACCAATACGTTGAGCCCATACAGCCAATCAGGAGACCCCCGATGCCCAAATATGTTCTCGCCTATCACGGCGGCTCGGCCCCGACCGATCCAAAGGAGATCAAGAAGACGATGGACGCCTGGGGCGCCTGGTTCGAAGGGATGGGCGCAGCCGTGATCGATGCCGGCAATCCCGTCGGCAAGTCGAGCACGATCAAGTCCGACGGCAAGCTCGTCGCGGGTGGCGGCGCCAATCCGATTTCAGGCTACAGCCTCATCGAGGCCAAGACCCTCGAGGACGCGCACAAGAAGGCCAAGGGCTGCCCCATCCTCAAGTCCGGCGGCAGCATCGAGATCGCCGAAGCCCTCGACATGTAAGCGGCAGACCAACCAAAAAGGAGATGACGATGGCGAAAATCACAGGCGGCTGCCAGTGTGGCGCCGTGCGCTATGAGACCAATGCCGACCCGCTGTTCGCGGCGCATTGCCAATGCAGCGATTGCAAGAAGGCGACGGGTGCCGGCCACGCGACCGCGGCAGCCTTTCCCGAGGCGGCGATCACGTTCACGGGCACGACCAAGAGCTATGCCGGCAAGGCCGAGTCGGGCGGCGCCACCACGCGCGAGTTCTGTCCGACCTGCGGCGGACGCCTGACCTTCCGCTCGGCCAACATGCCCGGCATGGTTTTGGTTCTCGCCGGCTCCATGGATGATCCGTCCGCTATAACGCCCACCCGCGCCATCTACGGCAAGAACCAGGCGGCCTGGGACTACTTCGATCCGAAACTCCCGGTTTCGGAAGCCATGCCGCCCAGAGGATAGGCAGTTGGCGTCGCACTGCGCGCGCGTCGTCTGTCACTTGGACATGCGTCTAAGCGAACCAGGCAACGAGATGGGCCGTGCCTACGGTCCCGCCCATCGCAGTTCATGTTTCAATCCGAACAAACCCAAAGGAGCTCGTCATGCCGCAACAGACCTTCAACGGCTCCTGCCTCTGCGGCGCCGTCGCCTACGAGGCGAAGGGCGATCCCGTCGTCGCGTTGCAATGCCACTGCCTCGATTGCCAGAAGGCGTCCGGCGCCGGCCATGTCGCCTTCGCGGCGTTTCCGGAAAGTGCCGTGACGATCAAGGGCACGCTCAAGATGTTTGAGACAAAGACTGACTCGGGCAGTCACTCCAAGCGCTACTTCTGCCCCGAATGCGGTAGCTGGGTCGCCGGACGGCCCGACAGCGCGCCGGGGGTCGTCGCGCTGACCATGGCGACCATGGATCAATCATCGTCGATCCCTGTCCAGTTCCGCGTCTTCGACAAACGCCGCCGCCCCTGGGATGTCGTCGACACGGCGATGCCGGCGTTCCCAGCGATGCCACCGAGGTAAGAATCTCTGCGCACCCCCGCGACGGCCGTCTCCGCCCCGTGACAAGGGTGGGCACGGACGATAGCCTGCCACTCGTTATCACCGGTCGTTCAGCGAGGAACAATCCCATGGCCAAGCTCAAAGGCGGATGCCAGTGCGGCAATGTCCGCTACACCGCGAGCGGCGAGCCGCTTTTCGCCGCACATTGCCAATGCAACGACTGCAAGAAGGCGAGCGGCTGCGGTCATGCGACGGCGGCGGCCTTCAAGGATATCGATGTGGCGTTCAAAGGCCAAACCAAGAGCTACACGACCAAGGCAGCGTCGGGC
>JANNSX010000166.1:0-6568 GCA_031403155.1 Hyphomicrobiaceae bacterium | reverse complement strand
CAGATCGGCGCTCTAGGTTGTTGGTTTTGAGCACTTTCTTTCGACCAACCGGTTTCCACTTGGTCGGAAAGTGCTCTAGGTCACCGAGGCTTGACTTGTGCCACGCCGTCACTTCGATCAGATTTCATTGCAGAAGTCGGCGTCCTAGGGTGTTTCCGTTTTCCGTTGAATCACTTCAACACCCTAATTCCTTGGTTTGCCGTGCTTCTTTTCGGAAAACCGCTTCGGATCCCGGTCTTCGCCGGGACAAGCTTTTCCGGAAGCACTCTAACAACGGAGCCTGGAGAAGATGCGGCGTCTTTCGCGCCTATCGATTGTGGCCATGCTCGGGCTGTTTGCAGCGCTCGGCCACCAGATTGGCCCGGCCCGCCCGGACGCCAGCTGGACCGTTGCGACGGACTGGGTGCAGGGCAATGGCTCGCGCGTGCGGATGATCGGGGCCGAGCTCACGAGTTCCGGCGGTGGTGCGAGGCTGGTTGCCGGCGTCGAGATCGAGCTTGAGGACGGCTGGAAGACCTACTGGCGTTCGCCGGGCGACTCAGGCGGCATTCCTCCGGTGTTCGATTGGGATCAGTCGAAAAATCTCGGGAAAGCCCAGCTGCTCTATCCGGCTCCGAAGCGGTTCGATGACTCCGAGGGTGCATCCGCCGGCTACAAGAAGCACGTCGTGTTCCCGATCGAGGTGACGGCCGCGGGGAGTGCGCCGGTCGAGCTGGTGCTTGGCGCCTTCTATGGTGTGTGCCGCGAGATCTGCATTCCGGCGGAAGCCGAGTTGGCGCTGAAGCTCGCGCCGGGCGGCGCGGCCGATTCGCAGATCGCCACGAGCCTGGAGGCGGCTTTCGCCGTCGTGCCGCGCAAGCTCGCCGAGGGCGCGCTGCCGTCGGTCGAGGCAATGACGGTCATGAAAGCAGGCGAAGCGGCCGAGCTGCTGATCGATGCGCGTTTCGATCCGGCGGCGGCCACAATGAGCGTCTTCGCGGAAGCCGAGGACGGCAGTTACGTGCCGCTGCCCGAGAAGCCAGGCGAAGCCAGCGGCGGCCTCGCGCGCTTCCGGGCCAAGCTGAAACCGGAGGAGGCGAAAGCGCTCAAGGGCAAGCGGCTGATCCTGACGCTCGTCAGCGACAAAGGGAATGCTGAGGTTCTGAAGACGCTCGAGTGACACCGGGCGGTCGCCGCCAAGCCCACAGAGTGCTTCCGGAAAAGTGCGAAGCGGTTTTCCGATAAGAAGCGCGACAAACCAAGGCGCTAGAGCACTTTCCGACCAAGTGGAAACCGGTTGGTCGAAAGAAAGTGCTCAAAACCAACAACCTAGAGCGCCGATCTGATTCCATCAGATCGAATAGCGCTCTAGGGTGTTGGAGTGATTCAACCAAGATCGGAAACACCCTTGCGCCCGCGAGGCTTGCCGTGTCCCTCGCCCTTTGGGTGCCGCGAGCGATTGGCTTGCAGTTCACGCGTCAACCCGGCAGCAGCATCCACACGATCACGACATAAGTCAGCCCGTGCACGAGCTGGTCGAGGCCGAGCAGATACCAGAAGCCCGACATGTCGGGCTTAAGGCCGATACCGCGATTGAGCTGATCTTTCAGCCAATCGACGTGGTAGTGAAAGACATACTCGCCGGCGAGGAGGCCCGCCGCAAAGCCGGCCGAGGGCGGTGCCAGCACGACAAAAACCGGCAGCGTGCAGACCACATGAGTGGCGCAGTGCAGAAGGCCGCCCGGATGTCCGTAGCGACCCTTATTGTGAACCTGATAGACGGTCTGCAGCAGAAAATCGGCGACCCAGTGCTTGACGAGAAGCACGGTCATGGCGAGGAGGATGGTCTCGGCGCTGACGGGCATCGCTCTCCTCAGCCTGGGCTCGGCGGGGTCATGCCGGCAAAGCTGCCGGTCGCATCGGTCGCGCCCCATCCCGCTTCCAACGCCTCGAGACGCTTCGATAGGTAATCTAAGTGCCCGGAGAGGTCGTCGAGCGCAAGCCCCCGCAGCTCCGGCATCAGGGATTTTGCACGGTCGAGGTCCCCGGCGGCGATCGCCGAGAGGAGATCGGCGTGGAGGCTGTGGAACATGCCAAACGTGGGGTCATTCGCCCGATCGGAACCGCCTACGAGGGCGTAGATCGCCGTTGCGGTGAGCTTGCCGCGAACGCTGATGGCGCCAAGCGGCAGATAGGCAAGATCGGATGAGGCCTTCTGCGTGGCCTCGCCGGCGATGATCGACACGCCGTATGTCTTCGTCAAATCCTGCAGGCGAGAGGCAACGTTCACGTCGTCGCCGATTACCGAATAGTCGAAGCGCTGCTCGGAGCCGAGATTGCCGACACAGCATGACCCTGTGTTGAGGCCGACGCCGATGCGAATTGGCTTGGCCGGCTCGCCCGCGGCGGCGGCTTCGGCAATGAGCTCGCGATTGAGGCCATCGAGCGAAGAGAGCATGGCGAGTGCGGCTTCGGCCGCGTTCCTGGCATGCTCGGCATCGTCCAGCGGCGCGTTCCAGAAGGCCATGACGGCATCGCCCATGTATTTGTCGATGGTGCCGCGATGGGCGAGCACGACATTGCTCAAGGGCGTGAGGAAGCGGTTGACGAGGCGGGTGAGGCGCTCGGCATCGAGGCCTTCGGAGATCGTCGTGAAGCCGCGCACGTCGGCGAACAGCAGCGACATATCGCGGATCTCGCCGCCGAGCTTCAGGCGTGCCGGATTGGCGGCGAGCTCGGCCACCATGTCGGGCGACATGTAGCGTGAAAAGGCGTGGCGGACGCGGCGGCGCTCGCCTTCGGTCCTGAGATACAGATAGACCGTTCCGGCGATGTAGAGCACCGTGACGGCAAGCGTCGGGTAGACCGGATCGACGAGCCAGTTGAGCTTGGCGTAGGCGAGCCAGGAGGCTAGGCCCACGCCGACGATGGTCAGCGCGCCCAAGGTGGCGCCGATGGCGGCGCCGGCGCGATAGATGAGGAAGGCCATCAGCCCACCGACGGCGATCAGATAGAGGACTTCCGCGCCGGTCATGAAATCCGGCCGGCTGAGCGCGGCTCCCGTCAGCATCTGCTCGATCGCCTGGGCATGCACCTCGACGCCCGGCACCGCCGCATCGACCGGCGTCGAGCGCAGATCGAGCAGGCCCGCGGCGCTCGCGCCGACCAGAATGATGCGGCCGGTGATCTCGGCATCCGGAACCTCGCCCGCAAGGATGCGCCACACCGGCACGAAGCGGCGGCGGTCCGACGGCGTGAAGCGCGGCCAGAGTTGGCCGTTGGCATCGGTCGGCACCTCGATCTCGCCGATGCGGATGGCGGCGATGCCGGTCGAAGCGCCGAAGCTCTCCTCGCCGCTGGCGCCGGCCGTCTTGATGAGGATGCTCGAAGCTCCGAACGCGGCGCGCAGGGTTTCGGCGGCGAGGCTCGGATAGAGCTTGCCGGCGACGGTGACGACGAGGGGCAGCCGGCGGACGGTCTGGTCGACCTCCGGCACCCAGTTGAGCGAGCCCAAGCCGCTGGCGTTCTGGCCGAAGGGGGCGAGGCTCTGCGACGCGCCGGCATAAGCCGGGACGAAGGGGCCGGGATCATCGCCTGCGAAGGCAAAGCCCGCCTTGGCAGCGGCGAGCGGTTTGGTTGAATTCTCGGTGCCGGCGAAACCGATGACGACGGGAGCGCCTGCGATCGCCTCGGCGAGCAGGCTGTCGTTGCTCGGCAGCTTGGCGATCTCGGCCTTGAGCCGGTCGTCGGCGACGCCGGCGGGAAGCCGCTGCAGCATGGCTTCGGGCGAGAGCCGGTCGGGCTCGGGCAGCACCATGTCGAAGGCGATGACGGCCGCGCCCTGGGCCTGCAGCTTCTTGACGAGGTCGGCGAGCACCGTGCGCGCCCAGGGCCACTGGCCGAGGCGGCGGAGTGATTCCTCGTCGATGTCGGCGATGCGGATCGGCAGTGCCGGGTCGTAAGGGCGCGGCGACATGCGCTGGTAGCCGTCGAAGACGAGATTGCGAAGGCCCGCCACCGGCAATGGATCGTAGATGCGGAGCATGACCGCGCCGGCCAGGACGCCGAGTACGATCAGAAAATAAGCGAGGCCTGCCCGCATAGCCGATGCAACTCCTAGGTCCTTGATTCGTCGCGCTTCTTACCGGAAAACCGTTTCACACTTTCCGGAAAGCACTCTAGGTCGGTCGTCGCGGACTCATAGCACGAGTAGGTAGTTTTCTGTGCGCACCAGGGTCTGACCCTACTCTACAGCGCCGGTGGCGTGTGCTTGCCGGCTTTCGGCTGCGCGAGGCCGATTCGGCGCTCGCGCCAGATGATGAAGAGGCCAGCGGCGATCACGATGGCCGTGCCGATCAAAACGCTGGTCTCGGCCGTCTCGGCGAACAGGAGATAGCCGACGAGGAGGCCCCAGATCATGCCGGAATAGTCGAAGGTGGCGATGGTCGAGGCGTCCGCGTGCCGGTAGCTCTCGGTCATCAGGATCTGCCCGACACCGCCGAGCAGCCCCGAGAGGATCAGCATCCAGGCCTCCCAGGCGTTGGGAACAACCCAGCCCCATGGCAGAGTCAGCAGTGAGAATCCGGACGCAATCAGCGAGAAGTAGACGACGATCGAAGGCGTGCTCTCGGTGGTGATGAGGCGGCGGATCAGCACCATGGCGGCGGCCGCCGTGAAGGCGGAGCCGAGTGCGGCGAGCGCTCCGATCGTCTCGTTGGTGCCCGCGCCGGCCAGCGCCCCCAAGGAGAGGCGCGGCGCCAGGATGATGAGGATACCGATGAAGCCGACGAGAACCGCCGACCAGCGGTAGATGCGAACCGTCTCGCCCAGAAACAGCGCCGCGAAGACGACGGTCACGAGCGGCGAGGCATAGCCGATGGCGAGCGCCTCGGGGAGTGGGATGAGGGCCAGGCAAGAGAACCAGAGCGCCATCGAGGTGACGCCGACGCTCGAGCGCAGGAAGTGGCCGCCGAGACGCTGGGTCTTGAAGGCCTGAGACAGCTCACCCCGGAAAGCCAGATAGACGAGCACCGGGACAAGGCCGAGAAAGGCGCGCGCGAACATCACCTCGCCCGTCGGCACCGTCACGGACGCCGCCTTCACGCAGGCGATCATGGCCGTAAAGACGAGAGTGGACGCGAGCTTCAGCAGAATGCCGAAGAGGGGGGTGCGGGGTGGTGTTGGAGCAGTTGCCGAGATTGGCTCGGGCGCTATTCTCCTGTCTGGCTTTTCGAATTGCATTACATTCACAGAACGCTGGGGACTGGGCCAGAGTCAATTGCGTCGCCGGAATGGCTGTGCATCGACCCGACGATGTCTATAATCATTCGGCGATAGCTGGTCGATTGTCCGTAACCGGTTGAACCCACCATGTACTACTTCAATCGCGAAGATGGCTTGAGGAGCATACCGGCGAAGACGGAATCGGTTGAGGAGCGCGCGCTCCTGGCCGCGTTGTGCAACACGTTCTGGGACACCTCCAACCTCAAGCCCGCCGACGCCGAGCAGTTAGACATTTTCCGGCGCGCGGCCCGCCACCCCAGCAAGATCGTCTGGGATTGGGCGATGATCGGCATCGCACTCAAATGCAGCTACGAGCAGGAGTTTCGGGAACTGTATACCGAACTGTTGGATGACGTGGATATTGATGTCCGGCGGCGCATGGCCTCGAAGGTCACGAGGCTAGAAGGCGATGCTTTTCATCACATTCTTCCAGCGTTTGTCGCCAACACCGATTTGCAAGTTCGTCGATCTATTTACCGATTGATCGAGCGGCTATCGACCGACGACCTCTCGGTTGTGAAATCATGGTGTGACGCGATAACCGTTTGGCTGGCAACTGAGACGAACACTGAAAATCGAACATACTTGACGTTTGCACGCAAACGGCTCTCGAGCCGGATTAATCGTGCCCGAAAGTCAACTAACGTTTTCGATTGGGTGCTGATCGAGCGGCAACTGCTGCAGGCTGCCGAAGAAACGATAGAGCTGGTGGCGCGGAATCATCCTGAAGTGTGTTTTCGAGGTTGTCTCATCTACTGCGACACGGCGAATTGCGATATCACTCTGCAGCTTGAGAAATGCCCCGAAGGGCCCGAAAGCGCTTCCCTCGAAGAATGGGAGTATCAGGAGTTTCCAGATTTCCTTGGTGCGGGCGAGCCGTTCGAACGATTGTGGAAGCCTCACTGCCAGGGTCTGAACGAAAAGATGTTCGACTCGGAGGAACCCTGGGCAGACCCAGAGGAACCGATCAACGAGTTTATCGGGATGTCGCGACGCGTGGCGCGCCAACTCAAGATTTCAAAAGGTCTCCTTGGGCTGAATAGGGCGGTGACATTCAAGGTCGCTTTCATGACCGATATTGATGGAATCGGTCAGGAAGTATGACGCAACTCTGCGGCAACGGCTCTCGAATCACCCAGCGTAAAGGAGCAGCGACGCCGTGAAGGGCGTCGCTGGTGATGTTCGAATTCGCGAGAATGCGGACGGCCTACACCCCGAACACCCTTCTCACCGACACAACCTCCGCACCGCCGAACCCGTTGAACAGCGTCGAAGTCGCTGCGCCGTAGGCGCCCATGGTCGCAAA
>JANNSX010000165.1:0-17884 GCA_031403155.1 Hyphomicrobiaceae bacterium | reverse complement strand
GGGCGTTGGCCCAGCCTCCCGCTTCACCCGTGGCTACAATCCATGGCCCCTGCGGGGCCATCGGACCGGTCGAGCATTCCGCGGTTTGGTATTACCCTTCGAACCCGCCGTCACCTTGGCGACGGGGATAAAGTCGAGACGCGTGGTCAAGAGCTACGAATCTATCCCCGCGTAACGTTTACGAGTTACCCGGAGAGTTGTGGAGTTGGCCGCTATTTTCTGCTATACTGCCGCTCTTGTTTTGGATGAGAGCGCGAGCCCGGCATGACTTTCCTGCGATCCGCCTTGTTCATCCTCGTCGCGATCGCGGCGGCATGGCTCCCGGCCGGGACCGCGCTGGCCGAGAAGCGCATCGCGCTCGTCATCGGCAATGCCGCTTACAAGCATTTCGGCACGCTTGCCAACCCGGTACAGGACGTGGCCGGCGTCGCCGAGACATTGCGCGCCGCCGACTTCGAGGTGGTCGAGGCCGTCGACCAGAGCCACCCGGAGCTGGAGCGCACGGTGCGTGGCTTCCTCGGCAGGCTCGACGGCGCCGATGTCAGTCTCGTTTACTATTCAGGTCACGCCGTCCAGGTCGGCGGGCGCAATTTCGTCATTCCGATCGACGCCAAGCTCGAGAGCGAGCTCGATCTCGACTTCGAGGCCATCGACCTCGACACCATCATGAAGTTCATGGCGGCGCGCACGAAGCTGCGCCTCGTCTTCCTCGACGCCTGCCGCAACAATCCGTTCGCCGGGCGTCCCTTCTCGACAGCGCAAGTGCAGACGCGCAGCGCCGCGACCCGGGGCCTCGCCCGCATCGATCCCGGCGTCGGCAGCCTGATTGCCTTCTCGACCGAGCCCGGCAATGTCGCTCTCGATGGCAAGCAGGGTGGCATGAGCCCCTTCACTTCCGCCTTCGTCAAACATGCGCTGACGCCAGCGGTCGATATCCGCCAGATGCTGACGGCGGTCCGCAACGAGGTGATCGCCACGACCGGCGGCAAGCAGGTGCCGTGGGAGAATTCTTCCCTCGTCTCCGACTTCTTCTTCGTGCCGAAGCGATCGGCGCCGATCGTCGCCGACATGCACCAGGCTTCGCTTGCCGCCGGTGAGACCGTCGCCATCGGCGCGCCCGAGCCGCAGCAGCCGGAGGGTGGCGCGCTGAAGGTCACGATCGAGGCGGTTCCCGAGCAAGGCAAGGTGCTGCTCAGTGGCGCGCCCGTCGCGGCCGGTCAGGAGTTGTCGCCGGCCGAGTTCGCCGCGCTCCAGTTCGATAGCGCCGGCCTCGCGCAGGGTGCGGCCGCCATGCTGCGCTACCGGGTCGACGATGCCTGGGGGAATACCAAGACCGCCATCGTCGTGCTGACGGCGACCGCGGCCGGTGCGGCGCCCGCGCCCGCCACCGGCACCGCCAAGGACAGCGACGCCATCGCCGCGTTTCTATCAGGACCCATCGGCGCCGATCGCACGGTTGCCGCCGGCGTCGGCGCCGTGCCGATTTTCGTAAATCTGGCCGAGCTGCCGACCGGTGCCAAAGGCTACCGGATCCGCATCGATGCCTTTCCCGAGCGCGGCGAGCTGTACCTGGGCGACCGGCGCCTCGGCCGCAGCGAAACCGTTGAGGTCGCCGATCTCGCCAACATGGCCTATTCCGCCCACAGCGCCGGCACCAAGGACGCAAGGATCGAGCTGACGCTCGTTGCTCCCGACGGCAAAACCGTCAAGGCACTGCAAGCTCCGCTCGGCGTCGCCGTCGATCCGTGCGATGAACTCGCCGGCGAACCGCTCGATCTGCAGGGGGTCGCCCAGGGCGTCGCCCCGAACGAGCTCAAAGCCGACGAAGCCAAGGCCGCCTGCATCAAGGCGGTGTTCGCGCATCCAACCGTCGTACGCTTCTTCTTCAATCTCGGCCGCACCGAACTCGCCTCCCGCAACACGGAACGCGGCGCCGAGCTCATCAAGAAAGCGAGCGATGCCGGATACATCCGCGCGCATACGACTTACGGCATGCTGCTGGCGCGCGGCGCGCTCGGACAGGCCGACCCGGTGGCTGCCAACGCGCTACTCGAGAAAGGGGCCGCCGCAGGCGACCCCTACGCGCTGAACGAGCTCGGCCAGCGGCTCTATTTCGGCCGCGACACGGAGCAGGACAAGAAGCGCGGGCTGACCATGCTCTTGCAGAGCGCGGAGATGGGCCACACCTACGCCATCAACGCGCTCGGCGCCATTTTCGAGACCGGCAACGGCGTCGAGGCGGACCCCAAGCGGGCGCTGGGCTTTTATGCGAAGTCGGTCGTTCGCAACGACATCTATGGCTTCAACAATCTTGGTGTCTTCCTGCTCGATGGCCGCGCCGGCGATCCCGACCATGCCAAGGCGCTCGAGCTCTTCATCCTGGCCCACAAGGGCGGCCATCCCTTCGCCGCAACCAATATCGGCCGCATGTACTATCTGGGCCAGGGCGTGAAGAAGGACATCCCGCTGGCCGTGCTCTGGTATGGGCTCTCCGCGGCACGAGGCGATGCCTACGCCGCCAATAATCTCGCCTACATCCTATTGAACGGGGAGGCCGGCGAGGCAGATCCAGCGGCCGCCGCCGCCTCCTACGCCCACGCCATTGCCCTGGATGTCGACGGGCCCCGGGCCGATGCCGAGCTGGCGCTCCTCAAGGTCCCCGAGAAAGCCCAGAAGCAGGCGATCGCCGCGGCCCTCGTCGAATTGGGGTATGCCGACGAAGTCTCATCCAAGGCCGGGCTCAAGGGCGCGGTCAAGGAGAAGGTTCTGGCGGATGCAAAATCCGCTGGTTTCCCAACGCCCAAGGGCACCTCCGAAACATTGGTTACATTGGCGAAACTCAAATGGCTGAGGTCGAGACCCCGTTTCGACCTGTTCTAACGCACGCAACACGCCTATATTCGCTGGACTCCGGCCGGCTCGATCGCACCACCGGCAGCAGCCAGGAAAAGATGGATCGGATATGAAACAGCTTAGGCTCGCGGCGGCAGCGGTCGCCCTTTCTGTCCTCGCCTTGACGGGTCAGGCAACCGTCGTGCTCGCCGAGGAGGCAACGACCACCGCATCCCCGGTCGCGGCGGGCGAGACGCTCTGGGCGTCCATCAAGGACCTCTCGATGCCCGATCTGCTCGAGGAGTTCATCAAACGCTATCCCGATAGCCCCCACCGAGCCGAGGCCGAGGCAAAGCTCGCAACCCTCAAGTCGGACGGCAGCGCGACGTCTGCCTCCGACGAGGCTGCCAAGCTGCTCGAGCAGGGCACGGCACCAGAAAGCGGCAGCGAAACGGCTGCCACAACGGCGGCCGAAGGCGAGGATGCGACGGTGACGCGGCAGGTGACGGCCGAGCCCAAGACGGACGCCGCCGCGATCGACCCGGCACTCGCCGGCAGCATCGTCGCCGAGCTCGAGCGAATGGGCTGCGAACCCGGCGCGAGCGACGGCACCTATGGCGAAACGGCCCAGTCGGCCGTCGACCGCTTTGCCACATCCACCAGCATGACCCTCGACAGCGCGGCGCCTAGCCCAGAGATGCTCTCGGTGCTGAAGCTCGGCGGCGATGGAGCCTGCAAAAAGGCTGTCGCCGAGGAGGCTGCGCCCGCCGAGGAGCCGGTCGCTGCCAAGCCTGCGACCAAGGTCAAGAAGGCCAAGGTGGTGACCAAACGGCGGAAGGCCTCGACGAAGGTGGCCAAGGTCCGTAGGTCGGCACCAAAGAAAGTCACGACCGCCGTCAAGAGAACCACAACCAAAAAAGCGACGGTTGCGGCGAAGAAGCCCGCGAAGAAGAAGAAGAAAGTGGTTGTCGCCAAGAAAAAGGCTCCCACCACGACAACGACGACCGCCTCGCAATCGAGCGTTGTCCAGGCCTCCAGCAACGGCAGCGGTGGGAGCGGTGGCGGCGGATCGGGCGGTGGCGGCGGCTCGGGCGGCGGTGGCGGCTGGTCGGATGCCCGCATCAAGACGGCGATTGCGGCCGTCGGCACGGCGCCCAACGGCCTGACGCTCTACCGCTTCGCCTATACCTGGGGCAGCGACGTCTATGTCGGCGTGATGGCCCAGGACGTGATCGGCTCGGGCCGTCCCGATGCGGTGGCCGCCATGCCGAGCGGCCTGATGCGTGTCGATTATGAGAAGCTCGGCCTCAAGATGGCGACGTTCCAGGCGTGGCAGAGCGAGGGCCTGGCTGCGGTCACGAACTGATGCCGAATCCGGTCGATCGGCTCACGGTCGTAGGGCGCAATAGGCTCCACCTTCGGGGCCGTATTGCGCCACCACGCACTCGGCAATCGTCGTCGAAGGCGGAGCGCACCGTGCCCGCGGCCGGCGCAATACGGGCTGAAGAGGCCTATTGCGCCCTACAGCCACGTCGATTGCTGGATCCGATCAGCCGGGGACGGTATGATTGCTCGGCAGGCGCTGAAAAATCAAAGGGCCGGAACTTGAGATCCGGCCCTCTGTAGTCCTAGGCTCAATGCCGGCGCTCGATCAGCTACCGATCGTCTTGAGGTTGCCGGCCGAGGAGCGGCCCTGGCGGTCACGCTCGAGATCGAAGGACACCTTCTGACCCTCGCGCGGGCTCGCAATCCCGGCCTTCTCGACCGCCGAGACGTGCAAGAATATATCCTTGCCGCCGTCGTCGGGCTGGATGAAGCCGTAGCCCTTCGTCGCATTGAACCATTTCACAGTCCCAGTCGCCATTTTTATCTCCTTCAAACGGCTGATTGCTGGATTTCAGACGGCCCGTTCTCAGGTAGAGGCAGACCAGTCATTCTCATGCACCCCTAGACGGGGCTGTGCGCGTATTGCGGGCGGTTGCGCCGCCGGCGGCTCGAGCGGGCGCCACCTCCGCCACCGCCGGACTTGCCACCACCACTGCCGGCCGGCGCCTTGCCATGCGGCTTCGGCTTGCCGTGAGCCTTCTTCGTCGCGGGCCGAGCCTCGACCCGAGCGGGCCGGGGCTGCTCGCCCTTGGGCTTGACGTGCGGCGCGTGTGGCGCTGCCACTGGCATCCGGGGCGCCGACGGCACAATCGTCTCGACGGCTTTCAACGGCCGGCGGATCAGCCGCTCGATATCTTTCAGCTGCCCACGCTCGTCGGGCGCGCAGAAGGTGACGGCGGTGCCGGTCGCACCCGCGCGAGCCGTACGGCCGATGCGGTGCACATAGCTCTCCGGCTCATTCGGCACATCGAAATTGACGACATGGCTGACATCGTCGATGTCGAGGCCGCGCGCGGCGATATCAGTCGCCACCAGCACGCGGACCTGACCGCCCTTGAAGCCGGCCAGAGTCCGCTCACGCGCGTTCTGCGACTTGTTGCCGTGAATCGCTTCGGCCACAATTCCGGCCTTGGCGAGGCTCTCGGTCACGCGGTTGGCGCCATGCTTCGTCCGCGTGAACACGATCACGCGGGATAGCTTGCTGTCGCGGAGCAGCGAGGCGAGCAATGCCCGCTTGGCGCCGGCATCGACGAAGTGCACGCGCTGCTCGATAGTATCGACGGTCTGACCTTGCGGAGCGACCTCGACGCGAACCGGGTCCTTCAGGATATCGTGGGCGAGCCGCGAGATCTCGGGCGCCATGGTGGCCGACGTCAGGATCGTCTGCCGCTCCTTGGGGAGGAGCGCCACGATCTTGCGAATGTCGCGGATGAAACCCATGTCGAGCATGCGGTCGGCCTCGTCGAGGACGAGGTGCATCACGTCGTCGAAACGGACCGCGTGCTGACCGGCAAGGTCGATGAGCCGGCCCGGCGTCGCGATCAGTACGTCGACGCCCTTCGCGAGCGCCTGGATCTGTGGGCCGTGCCCGACGCCGCCATAGACGACATAGTGCGACAGCCGCATGTTGCGGCCATAGGTCGAGAAGCTATCGCCGATCTGGCCGGCGAGCTCACGCGTTGGCGCCAGGATCAGGGCGCGCGGGCGCCTGGACTCCGGCTTCGTGCCGAAGGCCGACAGGTGATGCAGGATCGGCAGCGCGAACGCCGCCGTCTTGCCGGTGCCGGTCTGGGCAATGCCCAGGAGATCGCGGCCCTCGAGCAAGCTCGGGATCGCGCGGCGCTGGATGGGTGTGGGACGCTCATAGCCATCGGCGGAGAGCGCACGGATGAGAGGCTCGGCCAGACCGAGTCCATCGAAATCAGAGAGGGACAAGAGGTAATCGTCTTCCTGCCGGGTATGCCTCCATAGAGGGCATCTACCTCAGCGCTTACAGAGCCTTATCCTCGCACGATCGGAGGGCCCTTAGAACCAGTCGGAGATCGTCTCGGATAAAGTCGCAACGTAGCTGAGTGCCACGCCGGCGAACGCTTCGCGCGATCGCGAGAAAATCAATTTCGTGGAGACAGATGGGGTTTGGGGGAGCGAAAGTCAAGGAAAATCCACCCCTGTTAGACCTACGAATTCGCATGCGGGGTTAACCATGGATTGGGGAAAGGAGCCTAGTTTGAGGCTTTTACCGGACGAGGATACCTCACATGTCTGCAACCGAAACGATGCCAGTGGCACCTGCCGGCCTCGCCGAACCTTATCCTCGGGTGAACTCGCTTCCCTATCGGTTTCGCCAGAAACGCTTTCAGAGCATCCAGCCGTTGATCGAAGCCATCCTCGCCGAGAAAGGCAGCTGCCGCATTCTGGATTTGGGCGGCATCGAGCACTATTGGGCGATCGCGGGTTCCTTCCTCTCGGCCCACGACATTTCGATCGACCTCGTCAACATCGAGGCGGTGCCGGTCAAGGGGAAACAATTCCGGTCTTTCGCGGGCGATGCCTCGGGCTTAAGTGACTTCGCCGACATGAGCTACGACCTCGTGCATTCGAACTCGGTCATCGAGCACGTCGGCACCTGGGACCGCATGGTGATGATGGCGGAAAATGTGCGCCGCCTCGCCCCTCGCTATTACCTGCAGACCCCCAATTTCTGGTTTCCCCTCGAGCCGCACTTCCGGATGCCGTTCTTCCATTGGCTGCCCGAGCAGCTCCGCTACCGGATTTACATGCGCAAGAGCCTGGGTTTCCGCGGCAAGGCCCCCTCGGTCGATGCCGCCATGCGCTCGATCCAGGGCGCCTGCCTCCTCGACAGGCGGCAGATGCAGGCGCTGTTCCCGGATGCGGAGATCAAAAGCGAGCGGCTGCTCGGGCTCACCAAGTCGTGGATGGCGATCAGGGGCTGAGCACGTTCAGGCGAAGTGGATGCCGGTTCGCCGTTGAGAACGTGCTCAAAGCAAACAGCCTTACACCGGATCCCACTGCACCTGCTCGATCCGCTCGGCACCGGTCGCCAGCATCACGAGCCGGTCGAAGCCGAGCGCCACGCCGGAAGCTTCCGGCATCTGCGCGAGGGCCGCCAGAAACTCCTCGTCGATCGGATAGCGCTCGCCGTAGAGGCGCTGTTTCTCCGCCATATCCGCTTCGAAGCGGCGGCGCTGCTCGGCGGCGTCGGTCAGCTCGCCGAAGCCGTTGGCGAGCTCGACACCGCATAGATACAGCTCGAAGCGCTCGGCGACGCGCGGGTCTTGGGGCGCGGGACGCGCCAGCGCCGCTTCAATCACCGGATACTCGTAGAGGATTGTCGGCCGCCCGATTCCCAGATTGGGCTCGATCCTGGCGATCAGGACCTTTGAGAAGATGTCGGACCAGCTGTCGTCGGGGGCGGTCGAGACGCCCGCGGCCTCGGCGGCACGCCGCAGGCGCTCGGTGTTGCCGGCCACGCCATCGAGCGTCGCCAGCAGATCGATCCCGGCATGGCGGGCGAAGGCCTCTTGCAGCGTTAGACGCTCTGGCGCGGCGAAGGCATCGGCGACCTTGCCGCGATATCCGACCTCCCGCCGCCCGGCCGTCGCGGCCGCCAACTGAACCAGCGCCGCCACATCCTCGAAGAGTTGGCCATAGGGTTCTCCTGCCCGGTACCACTCGACCATGGTAAACTCCGGCGCGTGCAGCCGTCCCGCCTCCCGGTTTCGGAACACGCGAGCGAAATCGACGATGCGCGTCTCGCCGGCGGCCAGGAGCTTCTTGGCTGCGAATTCGGGCGAGGTTCTGAGATAAAGCGGGCGCCTTGTGCCATCCAACCCGACCGCCTCCGTCGCGAAGGCGTGGAGATGCGTCTCGTTGCCGGGCGAAACCTGCAGCGCCGAGGTCTCGACCTCCAGGAAGCCCGCTCCCATAAACCAATTCCGGAAGGCCGCCATGATGCGGCCACGGGCCAACAGAAACGGCCGCCGGTCGGCATGCCGGGAGCGATCCCACCAGGGTGACACCGTCGTCATTACCGTTTCGACCCTATCTGTCGCGTTCGCAGGAAAGCCTTGGGGGCTTGGCGCGCCCCGGCTCCTTCTATATCACTCGGGCCCGAATCGACCCTTCGCGACAGCGCGCCTCTGGCCGTGCCGGGGTCTTCCTAAGCACTGATCCCACGAAGGAGCCTATCTTGGCCAAGATCGCCGCCAGCCAGCTTCGCAAGGGCAATATTGTCGAGAAGGGCGGCGACCTCTTCATCGTCCTCAACGCCGAGAGCATCCACCCCGGCAAGGGCACGCCGGTGACCCAGCTCGACATGCGCAACATCCGCACCGGCGTCAAGGTGGCCGACCGTTACAAGACGACCGACGTCGTCGAGCGCGCCTATGTCGAGGACCGCGACTTCCAGTATCTCTACCAGGACGGCACCGACTACGTGTTCATGAATTCGGAGACCTTCGATCAGGTCCATATCCCGGGCGACACGGTGGGCGATGGCGCGGTCTACCTGCAGGAGAACATGACCTGCAAGGTGCAGCTGTTCGACGGCAACCCCGTCGCCATCGAGCTGCCGCAGCGCGTGACGCTCGAGATCGTCGAGACCGAGCCGACGGTGAAGGGGCAGACCGCCTCCTCCTCCTACAAGCCGGCGAAACTCACGAACGGCGTTCGCGTCATGGTCCCCTCGCACATCGCGACGGGCACCCGCATCGTCGTCCTGACGGCGGACGGCAGCTATGTGGAGCGGGCGCGGGATTAGCGCCCCGCCAGGCGACCGAGCGAAAGGCTCAGTCGCCACCGCCCCCGCCGTCTCCGCCACCATCACCGCAGCTACTGCTGTCGTCGTCACCGGTCTCGCAGGACCGGCGGCGCTCGTGCGGGCCGGCCTCACCGCCGGCGATGTCAGCGGCCGCCGCAGCCAGAAGCGGCCTCGGCCAGAGGATCATGCGCAGGATTCCAAGGATGGGGAGGAGGATGAAGGCGGTGATGACGGCGTAGGCGATCAGGTCGTCTCTCGTCAGTGCCGGAAAGGTCCAGTCGAGCATCCAAGATACTCCGTGTTGGACTGTTGGCGACAGACATATGGGGTGGCCAACCCGCCGTAAAAAGAGCCTCCGGCGCGCCTGGTTAACAAAACCTTCCCGCCTCGGCCAAGACTGGACATCCCACCCACCCCGTCATTCCCGCGAAGGCGGGAACCCAGACAAGCCGCAGCGTGTGCGCCGCTCTTCAACCTCGGGAAGCCGAAAGCGAGCGCCTATCGCACACCCGCTTCATGAGGCTTGGACAGGCATGGCTAAAGCGCACTTCGATCTGATGGGATCAGATCGGCGCTCTAGGTCTTTGGTTTGTCGCATTTTCATTCGACCAACCGGTTTCCACTTGGAAGGACAAGTGCTCTAGCCGGCCGCCGTCCATGCGGAGCATGACTGCGCCATGACGGCCGGGACCTGTGTGCGGCTCTGTTGAGCACGGTGCCGAGGAATTCTGAGGAGAGCTCGTAGCTCCAGCGCCTCTACGTCATCCGCGACGGCCTTAGCGTACCAAGTCTCGACCTGTGAGGAGGTCAAGGCTCTGGCCCCGGCCAAGATCATCGTGCCTTATGATCAGACGAACGTGGAGCGAAGCGGCCGGGCGCGTCGGCAATCTGCCTTCACGAGACGATCGTCCGGCCGAGTGGTTGAGCTGCAGGCCACCACAAACGCACACGGGTCCCGGCCCTACGGCGCTGCGCGCCGAGGCCGGGATGACGATGTTGTGAGTTGTCGGGAATTCGCGAATGCACTCAATGTGGAGGCGTAGCTCCCCGCAAGCCTATCGTTTCCCGCTTCATTCCATCCACAACGTCATCCCGGCCAACGCGCGAAGCGCGTGTGGGCCGGGACCCGTGTGCATTTGAGTGCTTCCGGAAAAGTGCGAAGCGGTTTTCCGAAAAGAAGCACGACAAACCAAGGAATTAGGGTGTTGGAGTGATTCAACGAAAAACGGAAACACTCTAGATGGGATGCGTGAACTCACCTCTGGGGAACGCGCCTGCCAATCCTCAGTAAATCGGGAACCATCTGCATAGCGCGGTCGCCTTCTCCTTGACGGCTGCTTCCACGACCCCATTCCCCTCGGCGCCATTGCGCGCGAGGCCATCGAGCACCTCGACGATGAGCCGGCCGACCTCTTGGAATTCGGCCACGCCGAAGCCGCGCGTGGTGCCGGCGGGCGAGCCCAGACGAATGCCGGACGTGATCATCGGCTTCTCGGTGTCGAAGGGGACGCCGTTCTTGTTGCAGGTGATGTGGGCGCGCCCGAGCGCCAGCTCCGCATCCTTGCCGGTGAGCTTCTTGGGGCGCAGGTCGACGAGGATCAGATGCGTGTCGGTGCCGCCCGAGACGAGATCGAGGCCGGCGCGATTGAGCACCTCGCCCATCGCCCGGGCGTTGGCGACGACCGCTTCCGCGTAGGCCTTGAACTCGGGCCGGAGCGCCTCGCCGAAGGCCACAGCCTTGGCGGCGATCGCATGCATGAGCGGGCCGCCCTGGATGCCCGGGAAAATCGCCGAGTTGACCTTCTTGGCGATGTCCTCGCCGTTCGTGAGGATCATGCCGCCGCGCGGACCCCGCAGTGTCTTGTGCGTCGTCGTCGTCGCCACATGCGCATGCGGGAACGGCGAGGGATGCACGCCCGCGGCGACCAAGCCCGCGAAATGTGCCATGTCGACCATGAGATAAGCGCCCACCTCGTCGGCAATCGCGCGGAAGCGCGCGAAGTCGATGATGCGTGGATAGGCCGAGCCGCCGGCGATGATGATCTTGGGCTTATGCTCGCGGGCGAGTTTCAAGACATCGTCGAAATCGATCTGGTGATCCTGACGGCGGACCGTGTACGACTGCGCGTTGAACCACTTGCCGGACTGATTGACCGGCGAGCCGTGCGTCAGGTGACCGCCGGCCGCAAGGCTCAAACCTAAGAACGTCTCGCCGGGCTTCAGCAGCGCATTGAACACGCCCTGGTTGGCCTGACTCCCGGAGTTGGGCTGCACATTCGCAAAACCGCAACCGAACAGCTTCTTCGCCCGCTCGATCGCCAGCTCCTCGGCGACATCGACCCACTTGCAGCCGCCATAGTAGCGCCGGCCCGGATAGCCTTCCGCATACTTGTTGGTGAGCACGCTTCCCGCCGCATCGAGCACGGCGCGGCTAACGATGTTCTCCGACGCGATGAGCTCGATCTCGTCGCGCTGGCGGGCGAGCTCGCCCTCCATGGCGCGGAAGAGCTCGGGGTCGGTCTCGGCGACGGGGGCTTCGAAGAAGCGCTTGTGGGCGGCTCGAGTATCTGGCGTGGACATGGCGGTCGATCCCCACAACTGGTTCTGCCTGACGGACACCCGGTCGATGTGGCGGTGCCGGGCTATGCATAGTGAGCCAATGCTGGCCCTAAAGCACGTGAGGAAGGCAAGGTCGGCTCTCCGGCGACGGAGAATGGTCCGGTTGCGCCCCGGCTCCATCAGCCGCGCATAACCGGCGACATCGGCGGCGGGTGGCGGGAGGTGGTCATTCCGGGAGGCCCGCCTTGCGCAGGCCGTCGGCCAGATGTTGCCGGTCCGCGGCGCGCATCAGCGGCTCCTTGGCCAGGAATCTGGTTGCGGAGAATGCCGGCATGCGGCGCAACAAGTCGGCGGTGCACTCCCTGGCAAGATCGGGTTTGTCCGCGAGTGCGTAGCTCGCGGCCAGCCAGGTCTGATTCCAGAACGACAAGGCGGTCGCCCGGCGCATGGACATAATGGCATCATCATAGCGGCGCGCGATGAAGTAGGCGGCGCCTAGATCGCCCCAATACCAGGAAGGGGAGAAGAAGGGGTCGAGACCTTTTGCTTCCAGCAGACCCTCGATGGCCTTCTCGGGCTCGCCGCTAAAGCCGTAGAACATTGCGACATCGGCCTTAGTGGACGGTTGGTTCGGATTCAATGCGAGCGCCTTGGTGAAATGCTGCTCAGCCAATTCGCGGGCGCCACGAGAAATGTGGGCCCATGCCATCGCCAGTTGGCAAACGGTGTCGTTCTCGTCGAGCGTAACGGCCTTACGCGCCAAGTCGAGCGCTTCGTCCCTCAGGCGGTTCGAATCACTCATTTCGCGATGCCATTCCCGGCCCAGGGAAAAGGAGAGCAGCGCGTAGGCGCGGGCATAGCCGGGGTCGATTTCGATGGCTTTTCTGAACAGGAGACGCGCCTCGGTTTCGTCTTCCGACGTTGCCGACGGCAAGGCGTCGCCGCGTAGGACATAGTCGTAGGCGGCTAGGCTCGCGGGCGGCTTGCGCCGGGCCATATCCAGACCAGCCATGCTCATGCGCCCGGCGAGCGTTCCCACGATCGTTCTCACCACCCGGTCCTGGACGTCGAAAATCTCGTCCTGGGCGTTGTCATAGCGCTCGGCCCAGATGTGATTGCCCGTCGCCGCATCGATGAGCTGAGCGGTAATGCGGATGCGCCCGCCCATCCGGCGCACGCCGCCTTCGAGCAAGTAATGCACGCCAAGTTCGCGGCCCACGCGGATCATGTCGAGATCGGTGCCGCGGAAGCGCGAGGAGGAATTGCGCGACACCACATGCATCTGCCGGAACCGCGAGAGCTCGGTGATGATGTCTTCGGTGAGGCCGTCGCAGAAGTATTGCTGTTCGGCATCGCCGCTCATGTTGTCGAACGGCAGCACGGCGATCGAGGGCTTAGATTGGAACTTGGCCCCTGCTTGCACCGGTTGCGTGCCGTCGATCTTCACGCAATAGACTCGCACCGGCTTCGAGCTGTTCTTGACCTCGCATGGCCCAAGATCGTCGAAGTTGGCGTTGAGCTTGCCCGCGACCTGCTCATGCACACTGCCGGAGATGCAAATCCCGCCGGGCTCCGCCATCGCCTGAAGCCTGACAGCGACGATCACCCCGTCGCCGTAGAGATCGCCGCCCTCGACCACCACGTCGCCGATATTGACTCCCACCCGCAGCACGATGCGCCGGTCCTCGGCGACGCCCGCGTTCGCTGCCGCGAACCGCTGCTGCAGTTCGACCGCCGAGGCAACGGCGTTGACCGCGCTGCCGAACTCGACCAGCACCCCGTCGCCCATGACCTTGACGATACGGCCGTGATGGGCTGCCACCATGGGATCGAGGATAGCCTTGCGCCGCTGCCGCAGTGCCGCCAGCGTCCCAGCCTCGTCCCGCTCGATGAGCCGGCTGTAGCCGGCGACGTCGGCGGCGAGGATTGCGGCGAGGCGGCGTTGGACGGGTGGCTCGGCCATGTAGTGCGACGATTTCGATGAGGACACTGTTGGTGATGCTATGGACATTCAGACGAAGTGTCTATCGACGCAGGCTCCTCACTCGGGCCGTATGCTGGCTCTGCTGGACCGTGCAATCGTCATTCGCTCGCAGCGCCCGGAGATCAAACTTCTCTAGGCGGTCCGCGCAGGTCCGTTCACCTCCTTGGAGCCACTGGTGTGCCGATCGCGAATGCGCCATGGACGGTTCGACGCGGCGCGACGAAATCAGCTCCCCGGCCCCCGGAACAGCCAGTAGCGCGCGCTCGCCTCGCCGGCCGGCACCAGGCTCCCTCGCGCGGCCGCCCGCTTGCCGTGGTGGATGATCTCGAACATGTCGGAGATGATCGAGGCGCTATCGCCATAGTAGGCATGGCCGACGAAATCGGTGCCCGCGCCGGAGGCATCGATCGACTCGACGCCGCGCGCGATGGCGAGGCCCCGGCTCGAGTCGCCGGCCCTGGGATAGCCGTGCAGGTTGCGCGAGGCGATCATCGCCTTGTCGCTGGCCGAGGCATAAAGGGTGACACCGATGCCATCGCCGGCAATGCGGGGGGCGATATCGCGCACGAAGATCTCGGTGTCGATATCCGGGGCGGCGAGGATCACCTCGCGGATTTTCGCGCGCACGCCCGGGCGCTCGTGTTTCAGATCACTCACCGCCTCGACGAGCGCGCGCGAGCCCAGCGAATGGGCGATGACATAGACATTGTCGGCGCCCGAGCGCTCGACGAGCCCGCCGATCACATCCTTCAGGTGCGTCACCGTCCAATCCGTGTTGTTGGCGTCGATGACATAGCCCGGCACATTGCCCTGCGAGGGCCAGGAGTAGAACAGCGGCGCCCCGTCGAAGGCGAGATCGTAGGCGAGCTGGCCGGTGCGGCGCGCGGCCTCCGTGAAGGTGATGTTGTAGCCATGGATGAAGACGAGCGCGTTGCGCTTGGGCGAGGCGGCGAGCTTGTGTTGCAGCTCACGGAAGAAGGTCGAGCGATCGCGCTCGGCCACCGCCATCAGCACGACATGGCTCTCCGGGTTCTCGCGGAACTCGAGTTTGGAGATCGCCGGGCCTTCGAGCGTCCCCATGCGATGGTCGCGCGGGATCGAGATGTCGGCGACGCCATAGACGAGCTTGCCGCGCGCGACGCCATAGCGGTCGTTCGGCGCGCTGTTGCCGGTCTTGGCGCGATCGGTTGCATAGAACACCTGGACGATGGCGTAGGGTGCGTCGTCCTCGCCGAAATCGCGGGTACGCGCGGTCTCGCCGCCCGCTGTCGCATCCGCCGCGATCGGTGGCGCGACCGTCGTCTGCGGCCCGGCCGATTTCTCGGGCGCGCAGCCGGCGAGCAGCGTGACGGCCATGAAGACCGCCAGCAGCCCAGCGCACCAAGCCCCCATACCCGCTCGCGCTGCCCGCTGCACGCCGTTCCCCCTAGAACAAAGCAACCGGGCACGAGTCGCTCGCCCCGGGGATGGGACGAGCTTGCCTGCCCGGCACCGGAGGTCAACGCCGGATCGAGACTTAACAGTGGAGAGATCGAGCAGAAACCTTAAATCGCTTCGAGTGTAACCGTGACGCTATGCACGGCCGTGCTCTCGCCGAGGTCGGATTTGAGGCCAGGATTGAGGGCGTTGATGTTCTTGATCCCCCACGGGCTCTTGTAGGCGAGCGCGACGCCGTCGGGCACGCGGTCGGAAATCGAGATCGCCATGTCAAGTGCGCCGGTCGAGGTCGACAACCGGACCTTGCGGCCGGGCGCCAGGCCCCGCCGCTTGGCCTCGGCGAGGTTGATGTAGACCATCTGCGATTGCGCGCGCTCGGCGACTTTCGGGTCGTTGCCATAGCTCGAGTTCATCAGCCATTCGCCGGCGGGCGTAAGAAGACGCAGCCCGCCATCCGCCGGCGGCTCATCGTAGAGGGGCTCCGGCGCGAAGGTGCCACCGGCCTTCACATAGCGGTCCGAGGCGATTTCGATTTTTCCCGAGCGGGTGGGGAACTGACCATCGGCAAAGGGAATGAACGGCTCATTGGGGACGGCACGCGTGCCTTCCGCCTTGAGTTGTTCGAAAGTGAGACCCGGCTCGGCGGCTTGAAGCGTCCGCGCGATGATATCGGCATCGCTCTCGAAGAGTGCGGGTTCACTCAACCCCATGGCACGCGCGAGCCGGCGGAAGATTTCCTGGTTCGGCAACGCCTCGCCGATGGGCTCCAGCGCCTTCGCCTGCGCCGAGATCGTGTAGTTGAAATAGGACGCGACGAGATCGTCGAACTCGAGGAAGCTCGCGGCCGGGAGAACGAAATCGGCGAAGCCTGCGGTTTCCGTCTGGAAGAGATCGAGCGTCACCTGGAAGAGGTCCTCGCGGGTCAGCGCCTCGCGCAGCTTGCGCTGATCCGGGCTCGAGACGGCGATGTTGTTGTTCCAGGTGAAAAGCGCACGAGTCTCGGGCGAAGCGAGCGTCGCCACCAGATCCATGTGGCTGACGGCGCGCGGGCCGTCCTTGGCGAGATCGGCACCTCCGATGTAGCCGTAGTCGGCGCCGCGGCTTTCGCCGCCGTTGAGATAGAGCAACCCCGTCCCCGGCCGGCCGATCTGGCCGGTTGCGACCGGCAGCAGCGCGGCTGCGCGCATGGCATTGCCACCGAGCTTCTGGCGCTGGAACCCTTGTCCCACCCAGAGCAGCGACGGCCCCTCGGCATAGGCTTCCGCGGCGCGGCGAATGTCGCTCTCGGCAACGCCCGTGACGGAAGCCGCCCATGCCGGCGTCGTCTTGTCGAGCTGCGCCTCGACGGCCTCGAAGCCATGCGTGGCGCGGGCGATGAAGCCGCCATCGAAGCGGCCCAGCGCGCGCATTGCATGCAGTAGGCCGAATGCCAAAGCCGCATCGGTGCCGGGGCGCAATTGCAGATGGATGTCGGCTTTCGCCGCCGTGTCGTGCCAGATCGGATCGACGACGATCTTCGTCGCCTGGCTCTCGTCCAGCCAATAGCGATCCACATGCGGCGCCGTCGCCGACGGATTGCCGCCCCACACCATGATGCATTTGCTATTCGCCGCCGTGCGCGGATCGAAACCCAAGGTCGACGTGCCGAACATCCGCGCGAGCGCGACATGCCCCGCCTTGTTGCAGACCGTATCGGGATCGACTTCACGCGCGCCGATCGCATGGAAGAAGCGGCACGGAAAATTTCCGGCGATCAGCGAGCAGGTGCCGGTGTAGTGCGTATGCAGCACCGAGGCGCCGCCATGCCCGGCGACGATGCGCGTCACTCGATCGGCAATTTCGGCGAGTGCCTCGTCCCATGCGACCGGCGCGAAGGTGCCCGTGCCCTTGGGCCCAACCCGCTTCAGGGGCTTGCCGAGCCGGTGCTTGGGATCGCGCCAGACGCCATTGTAGGCGAGCGAGCACTTGCCGCAGAGCGCGCCGCGCGAAACGCCATGATCGGGATCGCCCGTCACAGTAACGCGCCCCTCGGCATCGGTGCGCACGAGCACGCCGCAGGCATCGTAGCAGTCACGCGGGCAGGTGGTGCGGACGGCGCGCGTGCCTAATTTCATGTGCGGTCCTCGTCTTCCCTAGGGCGATGGCGGCTCGGTGCCGATGCCCTTGAACTCCCAATAGCGGCCGACCTGCTGGTCGACCGGCTTCAGGCCCGGACGCTGATCGGGCCGCTTGCGAAGATGGATGAGATTGAACATGTCGGCAATGATCGATTTCGACGAGGCGTAGTAGGCGTGGCCGACGAAATCGGTCTCGGCATTGCTCGAATCGATCGTATCGATGCCGTTGGCGATGACGAGTCCGCCGCCGGAATCGCCTGCCCGCGCATAGCCGTGCACCTGCTTGGAGGCGATCAGCGCCTTGTCGTTCGAGGAGGCATAGAGCGTCACCGTCGGCGTCGCCGAAACGATGAAGGGGGCGATATCGCGCTTGAAGATTTCCGCGTCGATGTCGGGCGCGGCGAGGATGATCTCGCGGAAGCGGTTGCGGATGTCCGGGTTCTCCTGCACCAGCTCCTTGACCGCACCGGTCAGCGCCAGGTTCCCCATGCTGTGCGCCACGAGATAGAGGTTCTCGGCCTCCGACTGCTCGGCGAACTCCTTGATGAACCGCTTCAGCGTCGGCTGCGTCCACTGGATGTTGTTCTCATCGTACGTGTAGCCGAGCGTCGTCCCCTGCGAGGGCCAGGAGTAGAAGACGGGCGCGCCGGGAAATCCGAGATCGTAGCTCATCTGCGCCGTGCGCCGCGCCGCATCCTTGAACAGCACGTTGTAGCCGTGCACGAAGATGAAGGCGCTCTTGTCGGGGGCGGCGGCTACCTTCGCGCGAACGTCCTTGTAGAAGACCTC
>JANNSX010000164.1:0-2716 GCA_031403155.1 Hyphomicrobiaceae bacterium | reverse complement strand
GGAGAAGGAGCCCGCGACCGCCACGGGCCGCTTGACCTTCGCCTCGACCACCGCCTCGCGCGCGAGCTTCACCGCCATGCGGTCGATCGCTTCCAGCTCGTCGAGCGTGTTGTGATAGTCGAGCGAGAAGACGCTGGAGGCGAAGGTGTTGGCCGCGATGATATCGGCGCCGGCCAGGATATAGTCGCGGTGCACGGCGCGGATAATCGACTGGTCGGTGAGAGTCGCGGCCGCGCACCAGATCTCGTCGCTCATCTTGGCCCCGCGCCGCTCGATCTCGGTGCCGGTGCCGCCGTCGAGGATGATCGTCTCGCCCTTGGCGAGCTTGGCGTCGAGAAAGCTGGTCACCGGCGATAACCCCTGTCGAGCGGTTGTTGCATTGGAGCCGCATAGCGCGGCCCGGGCGGCCTGCCAAGCGGGGGCGGAGCGGATTGCGGGGTCGCCGCGTGGCCGTTGCCGGCCCGCGGTGCGGGCATTGGCTCGGGCTGCCGTCTCGCCCGCCGCTCGCGGATGACGCCGGTGATTGCATTGCCGAGAAGCGCGGCCAGCAGGATGCCGCCGCCCACGAGCATCAATCCGCCCGCCGTCTCGCCGAACAGCAGCCAGACCCAGATCGGGCTCAGCACCACCTCGGTCATCGCCAGCAGCGTGCTTTCCGCCGCCGGCACGTGACGGGAGCCGAGCGTGTAGAGCACGAGGCCGAGCCCCAGCGCGCCGATCCCCAGCGCCACCGCGACCGCCATGTCGTGCAGCGAGAGGACGAGAGGCTGACCGGCAACATAGGTCGCGATGCCTGCGGCGACCGAGGCATAGATGCCCCCGAGCAGCACCGCCACCACCGGATCACCGTTCTTCTCCGAGCGCATGGCGATGGTGAAGATGGCGAAGAACAGGGCGCAGACGAGCCCCGCCACATTGCCGACGAGCTTACCCGCCGACAGCCCGTCATAGACCATGATGGCGACGCCGAAGGAGCCGACGAAGATCGTGATCCAGGTGGCGAGGCGCACTTTCTCGCCAAGCACGATGCGGCCGAGGATCGCCGCGAAGAAAGGGGCGGTCGCGAGCAGGAACACCGCATTGGCGACCGTCGTCTCCTTCAGCGAGACGATGCTGCCGCCGAAGGCGAAGACGAGGGCGAGGCTGCCGAGGATAGTCGGCGTGCCGACCTGGCCAAGCGCCCGGTCGAGCCGCCCGCCATGACGTATGGCGATGAAGATCGCCAATGCCGGGATCATGCCGAGCGAGCGGTAGAGCAGGATCTGCAGGGGCGAGGCGTTCTCGATGAAGCGAACCCCGAGCCCCATCATCGACCAGACCGTGCCGGCGAGCAGCAGCATGACGACGCCGGCCGCATAGCCGGAGCGTTGGGTCTGAGGCGCGGTCATGCCGCCATCATGATCTGGGACTGGGTCATTGTGTGCAGACTACAGCCGGGGGAAGGACGCCGCCGAGACTATTCGAGGACGCGCAACACTGACATGCGCATTGCGACCCCGTCAGGGTGACTTTGCGGCGCTAGAGCACGTTCAGGCGAAGCGGGCACCAGTTCGCCGTCGGTCGCGCTCAAAACCGAGACGCAAGTGAGTCGAGAAGAGTTGCGGCGGCAACGACCGGGCCGGGCAGGACTCAGGCCGCCTCCGGCGCGATGCCGAGGGTCGCGAGGCGCGCCAGCAAATCCTGCTCGGCGGCCGCCAGCCGCGTGTCGTCGGCCGAGCGGAGCACCAGATGCGTGCCCCAGCGGCCGTTCTCGGTGAAGGGGTAGCTCCCCATTGGCACGTCGGTGAAGGCTTCCTGCGCCAGACGCAACGGCTCGGCGATATCGCTTTCGGGCCGGCGCACCTTCAAGCTTGTCGTGCGCACGGGGCGGCCGCAGCGCAGGCGCGGCGTCACCGAGATCAGCATGGTCTGCATGATGTTGGGGATGCCCGCCATGACCACGACATTGCCGATCATGAAGCCCGGCGCCTTGGAGATTGCGTTCTCGACGAGATCGGCGCCTTCAGGCAGCCGCGCCATCCTGAGACGCGCGGGCGTCAGCTCAAGCCCCAGCGCGTCATAGTGCGGCTGCATGATCGCAACCGCTCGCGGGTCGATGCCGATCGAGACCCCGAACGCCTTGGCGATGGCGTCCGCCGTGATGTCGTCATGCGTCGGGCCGATGCCGCCGGTCGTAAAGGCATAGTCGTAAGATCCGCGCAGCGCATTCAGCGCCTCGACGATGCGATCCTCGATATCGGGAACGACGCGGACCTCGCGCAGCTGGATGCCGGTCAAGGTCAGATGCTCCGCGACGAAGCCGATGTTCTTGTCCTTGGTGCGGCCCGAGAGGATCTCGTCGCCGATGACGAGAAGGCCGGCTGTTACGATGTCGGTCGTTGTACCGGTCATGCGGACTCTCCTTGCCAGGCGATCTTAGGGTGTGAGGCGTGAGTTGTGAATTGTGAGTTGGATCGCGTGAGCCGCCCCAGATGATCTCACAACCTCACAACGTCACAACTCATATGCCCTTGCACGAGGCCATCCCCGCTCCTAGGGTGTTTCCGTTTTTCGTTCGATCACTTCAACACCCTAGTTCCTTGGTTTGTCGTGCTTCTTTTCGGAAAACCGCTTCGCACTTTTCCGGAAGCACTTAGGTCCTTGGTTTGTCGTGCTTCTTTTCGGAAAACCGCTTCGCACTTTTCCGGAAGCACTTAGGTCCTTGGTTTGTCGTGCT
>JANNSX010000163.1:0-25925 GCA_031403155.1 Hyphomicrobiaceae bacterium | reverse complement strand
GCGAGACGCATGACGACCTCATCTGTGCCCATGATGTGCCGCCGGTATAGCCCGGGGTCCGGCGGCTGACTAGCGGGCAGAGATGGCGTCACCGTGGCCAGCGGGCGACAGTGGCGGTGAAATCAGAGTCCGTCCCACAGCATGCGAGATCCGGCGCGCAGCCGGCGTCGCGTCGGGTGTTTTACCCGCCGGGGTCACCCCGGGGGAGGGGCAGCCCGCCTGCCGAACGGGATCGTGCGGTGTCCGCCGGTCGCGAAACTGGTCCGCTTAATCTGTGTGTACGTTGGAGAAGACTGCGGCGCTGCCAGCCGGGTTAGTTGCGGTAGCGGTCAATTTACGGGCCCTTTTCCTCGCTGCGGGTCTGTGTCGAGAGCGACGGGGCCGGTGGCCACAGCGAATGCAACACCATCACGGGTCAGGCGTTCCACGTGGTACCCGGCGAAATCTCACAAGCGCCGTTGGCGCCGAGGCATCGTTGCCACGTGTCGCGCCACAATGCCAAACCGCGTACTCGCGAATCTTCAGAGGCCATGGAACAAATAGAGTACAGTCGCGCTTTCCTCCGGCAATCCGGGGGCTTGGCACCATACTCTTCGCTTGTCAGCGGCTTGTTTCACAGCCACGCTGAGAATCAGCGGGCGCGAATCCTCGGACTCTCCGCATGGCGAAGCTGTCATTGCGGAGCTGCTGGGGAGGGGGTTTGGGGCGTCGTGCGCCTCGCGACAACGGAGGACAGGAACGTGGATATCGTCTCACTTATCATTCAGCTCGTCTCGGGCGCGCTCGGTGGCAACATCGTCGGCGGTCTGGCGAAAAATCTCAGTCTGGGTACGGTCGGAAATTCGCTTGCCGGCATCGTCGGCGGCGGCGTTGGCGGCCAGATCCTGGACAGTATCCTCGGTGGCGGCGGTGCCGGCGCGGTGGCTGATGCGGCCGGAGCGGTGGCGAGCAGCGGCATGGATATCGGTTCGATCATCCAGAGCCTTGCTGGCGGCGGCGTCGGCGGCGGCATCTTGATGCTGATCGTCGGCCTCATCCGCTCGATGACTTCGAAGTAGCCGACCACTCGGCTTTGCGCGGCCCGCATTGAACAGCGGGCCGCGTTCGCTTTATGGGGCCGGTCCATGAGCAAGCTTCGCGCGGCCATCGTGCCGGTCACGGCCTTCCAGCAGAACTGCACCATCCTCTTCGACGAGGCGACGCGGCTGGCCGCCGTCGTCGATCCAGGCGGCGACGTCGAGCGGATCGAAGCCGCGTTGAAGAAGCTCGAGGCGCATGCGGAGAAGATCGTCCTCACCCACGGACATATCGACCATGCCGGGGGCGCGGCGGCGTTGGCCCGTTCACTCGGCCTCGAGATCGAGGGGCCGCACGAAGCCGACAAGTTTCTGCTCGACGACCTGCCGGCGAGCGGTGCCAAGTATGGGTTCGCCGGCGTCGAGAAGGTGACGCCCAACCGCTGGCTCTCCGAAGGCCACACGGTCGAGATGGCGGGCGAGAGCTTCGAGGTTTTCCATTGCCCCGGTCATTCGCCGGGCTCGGTCGTGCTTTTCTGCCGGGCCGCGCGCTTCATCCAGATGGGCGACGTGCTGTTCCAGGGCTCGATCGGCCGCACCGACTTTGCCTACGGCGATCACGACCTCCTCATCCGCTCCATCAAGACGAAGCTCTTGGTCCTCGGCGACGACGTGGTCTTCGTGCCGGGCCATGGCCCCGCCTCCACGCTCGGCGAGGAGCGGGTTGGCAATCCCTACTTGCAATAGGTCCGGCCAATTTGCCCCATTGGATCGACGTATGGGGCAACACAGTGGCGTAAGAATTCTACTTCGACAAAAACAAGTTGATCTCCTCGAAAATGCGCTGCGTCGCGGGGTCCTGTTCCAATGGAGTATGGTTGTTGCTCTGTAGCGCCACGAATTTGGCACCGGGGATGCCGGCCGCTAGCTGACGTCCAGCCTCGAGGGGAACCTGGGCATCCCCGCGCGCGTGCATCACCAGTGTCGGCGCGGTCACTTGCGCCAACAGTCCGGTCACGTCGAAGTCGCCGGTCGCTGCCAAATAGCGGGCGGCGCATTCCGCCGAAGTGGTTCGTCGTTGCAGTTCGCCGAAGGAATCGAATTGTTCCTTGGTGGCGTCCGGCATCAGAGCCGAAGCAAATAGTTGACGGATGGTCGGGCTGTTCGAGCCCCATTCGAGCTGCACCAGGGTCGTCAATGCGTTGCGCTTCGCCGCGTCCCGGGGCGAGCGCCGGTTGGCGCCGAGGGCAAATCCCCCGAGCAGGATCAGATGCGACACCCGCTCGGGATGACGCACGGCGTAGGCCACCGAGATGGCGCAGCCCTGCGAGATGGCGAATATCGGGAAGCGCTCGAGGCCGACAGCGTCGATGACCGTCTCGAGGTCGCTGACCCAGGCTTCGAGCGAGATCTCCGCCACGTCCCAATCGGACAATCCATTGCCGCGCGCGTCGTAGCGGACCAGCCTGCGATCCTTCGATAATCCCGCCAGAAAATGGTGCCAGATCGGACTTTCCCAGTCGTATTCTAGGTGGTTCAGCCAGTTCGCGGTCTTGACCAGTGGCGGCCCCTCGCCGCTGATCGCGTAGGCAAGGCGAACACCATCGGGTGCCCGGCAATAATGTATTTCCTGGCGATCGTTGAATTCGGCAAGGCCGCTGGCATTGATGGCAAACGCCTCGATCTGGTCGGGAATGTTCTTGAGCTTTTGCGGGCCGAGGCTGCGATAGCCGAGAGCGAGCTTCTTGTAAACTTGGTCATAGACCTGCCGCGAGATGCAAATGCCACCTGGCTTGGCAACGGCCTCGAGGCGGGCGGCGATGTTGACACCGTCGCCATAAATGTCGTCACCCTCGACAATGATGTCGCCGAGATGCACACCAATGCGGAACTGCATTGGCGGCACTGACGGAGTCCCGGCGTTTCGCACCCCGATCTCGCGCTGGAGTTCGGCAGCGCACGCCACCGCTTCGACGACGCTCGGGAATTCCGCGAGCAAACCATCACCCATCAGCTTGACGACCCGGCCATGATGCCTCACGATGGCCGGCTCGAAGAGTTCGGAGCGGCATCTTTGCAACGCACCGAGAGTACCTGTCTCGTCGTCGCTCATCATGCGGCTGTAGCTGACCACGTCGGCAGCCAAGATCGCGGCTAGGCGGCGTTCCATGGTGCCTCCTTTGGGCGCAAGGTTAGCCCAAAGACTGGCGCCGTTCCACGATGTTGTGGCGGCGCGTGGCCTGCGCTCCGGAACCCGCGGTGCCTGCCTCGGTCGGGCAATTCGCTCGCTTTGTGGCTCGAACTTCATCTGAATGTCCACGACTGGCCACGAAATCGTCGGATATCGGCTCGAGGGTCAGGACGGCTGAGCGCTTAGCCCCGGGGCGGGCGGGACGGGCGCGGCGAATTTCAAGTCGAGCGGGAACGGCGGGCCTCAGTCGAGGTTTCGGCCGGTATTGTATTGGAGGCGTCCCCCGTGTTTCGCGTAGCCCTCAACGTCGCCTTCGCCTGTTTCCTTCTCCTGCAATCCAGCGTCGCCTCGGCGTCGACCGGGTCCAGCCCGAGCATCAGCACCCAGGACGCGCTCGTGCGCTGGATCAATACCTACCGGCAGAAGCCGAAGCCCAAACTCTTGCCCGCCGCCGTCAAGGCCATGCAGGACATCGGCCTCATCAACGATCACGAGCAATCCGGCATCTATATCGGCTTCATCGGTGGTGTGCTGGCCGACAATCAGTTGAAGGCCGCCAAGCTCATCGATGAGATGTTTCCGCTGAGCCCGGACGGTCAGGTGGTCGTCATCAAGGCGATCGCCTATTCGGGATTGCCGGAGTGGCGCGATCTCATGGTGATCGCCGCCGAGAACGCACCCTCGCGCCGCGTCCTCATTGATCGCTATCTCGATGGCGAGATGCCGCTGCTCTACGACCTGCCGCTCGACCAGGGCATGACGCTCGACATCCTCTGGGGCACCTATCTCGCGACCGGCTCCTACCAACCGGTGCAGCGTATCGTCGATGCGCTCGCCTGGGCCAATGACGACGAGGAGCTGGAGAAGCTCACCATCGGCAGCATGTCGAAATGGACACTCGCCTCCAATGCGGCGCGCGACGACAGCCTGTTGAAGATGCTGTATGCCGAGCGCGATATGCGCCCCGAGGGGGTGAAGGAGCCGCTTGGAGAGGTGATCGAGGCGGCCGAGACCTATGAGTTCGGCAAGCTGCGCAAGGATGCGCTTGCTGCCATCGAGGAACTGAAGGTCAAGGGCCCACAAAGCAAACGCAACGTGAGCTATGCGGCGATGGCCGGCCAGACGGTGCTGGCGCTCGGCTGCGTCGCGGCAACCGCCATGGGCCAGCTCGAGATCGGCGGCGCCTGCGTGGTGACGGGGGCGGTATCCTCGGCGGCGCTGAAGCTGATGGGGATACAGTAGGGGGCGGTCGAGGCTTCGCGGAAACAGAAAAAGCGCCGGAGAGGACGAGCCCCTCCAGCGCCCACACCCCACGTGTGACTACCAGTTGAAGATCCAGTTCGTGCGCTTGGGCTCGTGGTGGCGGCGCTTCCAACGGCGCTGATGGCGCGAGCTGCCGCGGGAGAGCACGATGGTCTCACGCGAGTCGTCGTCGCGGACGGCGGGCTCGTCGTCGTTGCGACCACCGCCCCAGTTCCAGCCACTGTCATTGCCGTCGCCAGCATCGGCGACATCATCGCCAGCGCCATCGTTGTCAGCATCGCCGTTGTCCGCCGGCTCCTCATTCGATGTCTCACTCGGCTCTTCGCCGCGGTTACGGCTGGTGCGGGTCGAGGTCGAGCTGCCGCGCTTCAGCGTGATCCCGTCGGCGAAGGCTGGGCTGGTGGCGACAGGAGCGAACGAAACGAGCAGCGCCGCGATGGCGGCAGCGGTCAGAATGGTTTTCAAGGGAGCCCCTCCAGATGTTGCGCCCGGCCAGAACGGCGGGCATCGATGGCGGAGGGTTTAGCGGGGGCCGGTTGAGTGTAACCTGAAGGCGTTACTCATCGGGCGTTCATGTGGGGAACGTGGGCGCGGCTGTGGCTGGCGTGAGCCAAAGTTGTCTGGAATCGCGGAACCGCTCAAGCTTGTTTGCCTTGAGCACGTTCTACGGCGAACCGGCGTCCACTTCGCCTGAACGTGCTCTACGCCTCGATCCCCTCCCGCTCGAACCAGAAGCGGTCGCGCTCGGGATCGGCGTCGATCTCGCGGCCTAAGCGGTGGCCGGCGTAGACGGCGGCGGCGATGGTGGCGGGCGCCAGCGCATCGCCGATGACGGTGACGGCTTCGAGGCCCGCACCCGCCCAGCGATCGCGCAGAGACTCCAGCTCCGCCGCCAGCGCGTTGACCGGCGCGCGGCTCGTCACCAGCAGCAGCGCCTCCGCCTCGATCGAGGCGTTGCGGCCGGTATAGACGCAATCGCTGTCGATGCGATCAACCGTGCGCCGCGTCAGCACGCGCCCCGGGCGGATATCGACGTTGAGCTCGATGAGCCGCGTCATGATCCGGCTGTGCTCGAGTGTGTTGTGCGTCCAGGGCGAGACCTCGGCCGCCGGCGTCAGCAGGATCACCTTGTGGCCCGCCTTCGCCAGCACCTCGGCCATCAGCCCGCCCATGCAATAGGGATCGTCGTCGAAGATGACGATGGGGCCGTCGGGCAGCGTCGGCAACTTCGGCGTGATGTCGAGGATGTCGTCGGGCGTCAGCGTCAGGCCGGTTGAGAGGCCTTCGACAGGACGGCGCACCGTCGCGCCGACGCCATCGCGACGCCACTTGCTTCCCGTGGCGACGACGATGTGCTGGGCGCCGGTCTCGAGCGCGTCCGCTGCCGTCATGCGGCTTGCCGGAAACAGTGAGACATTCGCCAGCTTCTCGATCTGCCCGAGCCGCCAGTCGCGCACGCGCGCCCAGGTGGCAAGCCCCGGCAGCTTCGACTCACGCGTGACGCGTCCGCCGAACGTCTCGTGAGCTTCCGCCAGCATCACCTCGTAGCCACGTTGCCCCAATGTGCGCGCCGCTTCCAATCCAGCCGGCCCGCCGCCGACGACCAGAACCTTCTTGCGGCTCTTCGTGACCGTCACCTTCTCCGGATGCCAGCCGCGCCGCCACTCCTCGCCCATGGTCGGGTTCTGCGTGCAGCGGATCGGCACCATCATGAAGTCGCCGCTGACGCAGATGTTGCAGCCGATGCACTCGCGGATGTCGTCTTGCCGGCCCTCCTCGATCTTCTTCGGCAGGAAGGGATCGGCGATCGAGGGACGCGCCGCGCCGATGAAATCCAGAACGCCCTGGCGGATGGCGCGTACCATGCTGTCGGGCGAGGTGTAGCGGCCGACGCCGACGACAGGCTTCGTCGTCAGCTTCTTGACGAAGGATATGTAGGGCTCCTGGAAGCCTTCTTCCGAAAAGCGCGCGGTTTGGGAATCGTTCTCCCAGGGCGAGATGTTGACGTCCCACAGATCGGGGAGTTCGGCCAGCATGGCGATGACGTCGTGGCCCTCGCCCTGATGGGTGATCCCGTCCTCACCCAGCAGCTCGTCGACCGCGAAGCGCACGGCGACGGCGCATGTGTCGCCGACCGCCTCCTTCGTGTCCTCAATGACCTCGCGGAACAACCGCACCCGGTTCTCGAGGCTGCCGCCGTATTCGTCGGAGCGGCCGTTATAGCGTCGGGAAAGAAAGTGCTGGAGCAGCGTCAGGTCGTGCGCGGCATAGACATAGACGATGTCGAAGCCGGCCTTCTTGGCCCGGAGCGCCGCCGCGCGATACCATTGCCGGACTTCCTTGATGTCCGCCTTCGACATGCCGCGGATGTGGACGTTGTCGGGATGCTGGGCCGCGCCGTCCGAGGGGCCCATCGGCACCTCGCGGCTGTAGCGGTTGACGGCCGAGATGCCATTGTGGGCGAGCTCGATGGCCGCCAAGCTGCCATGCGCGTGCACCGCATCGCACATCCGGGCGTGATAGGGGATGTCGCGATCATCCCAGAGCCGGCCTTCGAGGTAGGGCGAGATGTCGGAGGAGGGGTGAAGCTCCACTTCTTCCGTGGAAACGACGGCCCAGCCGCCTTCCGCCTTCATGCCGCGCATGGCGGCCATGGATTTGGGGTAACGGTGGCCCATGCCGCAGCAATGCGGCACTTGATAGAACCGGTTCCTCGCCACCACCGGCCCGATGCGCACGGGCTCGAACAGGATGTCGTAGCGGGGATCGCGGGCCATGGGACGCTCCGGGGTAAGCCGGACGAATGGCCGGCAGCCGGAGAATGGCGCGCCGCGAAATCTTCCGCAACTCGGCTGTCAGGGTGTTTCCGTTTTTCGTTGAATCACTTCAACACCCTTATTCCTTGGTTTGTCGTGCTTCTTATCGGAAAACCGCTTCGGATCCCGGCCTTCGCCGGAACAAGCTTTTTCCGGAAGCACTCTAGTATTCGACGGTGATGACGATGGTGTCGGAGTAGGTGCCGGCGGGGGGAATGGTCTGCGGCGGCACGCGGCCGTAGATGTCAATGGTCTGTGCATTGCCCGAGCCGGTGCCCGAAAGCGAGTTGACGCCGGAGTTGTCGCCCCAGGCGAGTGTGCGCGCGGCATCGCGGTAGAGGCCGTAGGTGACGTGGTTGCCGCCGAGCGTCATCCTCCGGCTCGTCGGGCCGGTGCCGGTGAGGCCATCGTCGAGCAAGACTCTATAGGGTGTCTGGTTTGTACACGTGACGCTTGCCGAGCCGTCGACATCGAGGTTGGAGGACAACGATGCCACCGCGCCGAAGTTGAGATCGCTGGCCGTGACCGTGCATGACTTTACATTCGTCGCCGCGGCGGTAAAGGGCACTTGGGTCGAATTCGTGTTGCCGATTGCGTTGCAAGTGCCGGCATTGCGATAGTCGTAGGCAAAGGCGGTGTGATTCCCGGTGAAGTTAGACGAATAGGTTCCAGCAGGCAGCGTCGTCTGGCTGGCGTTGATCCGGGCGTAGAGCGTTGCCGTGGCCGTGCCAGAGCCGGCGGGTGGAAGCCTGAGATCAATCGTCGGCGGGAGCGGCGCAAAGCCCCAGAAATACGATCCCCAGATCGTCGCGTGGCCGCTGTCCTGGTAGATGTTGAAGGTCATCTGGTTGGCGCCGCTGAGGAGGTAGCGCGTTGTCGCGATGGCCCCGCCCGTGCCGCTGCCGATGCTGGGGCAGACGCGCACGAAACGGTTATTGCCGCCGGTACAGGTGATGTTGAGGGTAATCGTCGTGTCGAAAACCGTGTTGTCGGTGACGTCGATATTGCCGAAGGCCATCGATGACGAGGGCGTGTAGGAGAAGTTGCAGCTTTGGGCGAAAGCGGCAGGCGCGCTCGCCACAGCGAGAAGGATCGTCAGAAGTCCGAAGAGCCGTTGCATCATTTGCAGATCACCGGGTCGAGCGTGGTGAAGTTGTCGTCGGATGGCGCATAGGAAATCTCGGCGCGGCATTGACCGCCGTCGAGCGTGACGGTGACGGTGTGCGCGCCGGTCAGGCCCTCGAGATAGACCTGGCCGTCGTAGCCCATGACGTATTCGGCCTCGCTGCCGTCGAGCACGACATGGGAGCCTGCCGGAGGATAGCTGCCGTCGGCGAGCTTGACGGTGGCGAGTGCCGCGCCGTCGGTGCTCTTTGAATTGAACGTGACGCGGACGCCCGCGCGCTCGCGCGGCACGGCGATATGCTCGGTTTCGGTGATCTCGGTGTCGAGCGGCAGGTCGACGGCATCAATAGAAATTTTGTTTGGCTCATAGGCGCGCAATCCCGTGACGAGCGCCTTGCCGTTGCTGTTCGTCGTCGCCACCTTCCGGTTCTCGAGCATGATGGGAACCCCCTCGGCTCCGGCATCGACCACGGCGAAGCCATCGTCGATGCGGTTGGCGAAGAAGATGCCGTCCTCGGTCGCGGCGATCGCGCCGGTGATCTCGCCGCTCGCCGCCGTGCCCGATTTGTGGGAACGCGCGCGGACCGTGCCGGTCGCAACCTCCGCCCGATAGCTGAGCGAGGCGGCAGCCGACGTCTCCTCGCCGCTGTCGATCGAGGCATACCAGCCGACGCTGCCCGGCGCTTCCTCGAGCGATTTCGAGTTGGAGACCGAGGCGCCCGTGCCATCCTTGTCGTGCTTCACGCCGGTCGAGAGCGAGCCGTAGTCGCCGAGCGGCATGGAGAGGCCCGCATAGACGCCGCTGCTCTCCTCCGCGCCGAAGTCATGGAACGCGCTGGTGTGGAACGAAATCTGGTACATCAGGCTGCGCGAGTAGGAGGCGCTGACGAGATGCACCTCGGGATCGTCCTCACGATCAATGTGGGTGTAGGAGAGCCCCATGGTACCGAGATCGAAGGGGAGGGGAGTTCCGAGCGAAAGTTGATCGATGGCGCGCGGCACCTTGCGGGAGACGAGGTGGGCAATCGCCGGGTCCTCATCCTCCTCAATCTCGTCTTCGCCCGAGAGCGAGCCCAAGTCGGCATAGTCGCCGAAAGTCCTGGTCGTCGAGCCGCGGAGCGACACGCCGTAGACTTCCGTCTCGACGGCCGCGTGCAGGCTGACGCCCTGGCCTTCTTCCGAGCTGCTGGCGGCGGCAGCGAGCGAGACGATGGCCTTGTCCCACGCGTTGATGACAGCGCCCACGCCGCCATTGATGAGCCCGCCTGTCGCCTCGGCATGGGCCTCGATCGTCACTTCGTCATAGAGTCCGTAGCGCAGGCTCGCCGAGCCGGCGGCCGTGTCGCCGTACTCATCGAGGCCGCTGCCGAAGCCCGAGCGCAGCACGCCGGCCTCGGCCGAGTAGTCGAACAGGCTTTCGCGGAGCAGGCTCGGAGACGCATAGAAATCGGTCGTGATCTCCTGCTCGCGCCCGCTCGCGTCGCGGATGACGATGCGCGCCGTGCCGGAACCGGTGATGGCCGGAATGTTCTCGACCGCGAAGGGGCCGCCGGCGACATTGCCCGAGTAGGCCTTGGTCGAGTTGACGTAGACATCGACGGTCGAGGGCACGACGGCGCTACCTTCCAGCGACGGCAGAGGCATGGTGACGAGGCCGGGCTTCAAGCCGAAGTTCCGGTCGATCTGGGCGCCGCCGAGCCTCACCGGCCGCGTCCAGGCGAGACCGCCGGTGATGATGTCGCCGGCGCGGTAGGTGATGAGGTTGTCGGTGTCCGAATAGCTCCACGTGGTGGCGAGGCGGTGGGCTTCGGTTTCCCCACTCGTGGGGTGTTTGAGGAGGCCATCGGTGGTCAGCAGCCCGAGCGGGCCGAAGACGCGCCCCTCGAGCGTCAGCGACGCCCCGCCATACTCGACGAGCCCGTCGTCGAGGGCCTCGCTGGTCGAACCGTGGAGCGCGTAGTTGAGGGCCGCGCCGAGATCGTCGGAGGGCGTATGGGACTTGCCCTGATTGCCCGCGATATCAACGATGCGCGCGTCGCGCTCTTCGTCGACGACGACGATGTCGAGGCTTTGCGCGGCCTCGTCATAGGTGTAGGTGACGCCCGCCAGCTCGTCGAGGGCGATGCTTTCCTCGGGCGCGAGCGTTGCACCCGACTTGAAGCCGAGATCGGTGAGGGTGGCCCCGGTGGCGGCGATGCGGCCTTGGCCGAGATCCGAGAAGGTACCGATACGCTTGGTGGGCTGGCCGTTGAGCAATACTTCAAGCTGCAGCGAAAGCGGCTCATCGGCCGCCCGCGCCGCCCGGAAGGGCGATAGCGAGGCAATAAGAACAAGTACCAGTAGGACTATGACAAGAGCTTCATTGCGCCGCTTGGATGGTTCCAGTGGCTTGAAGCGGTCCATGCTCGGTCAATGCGGAGATCGCGACCTTGCCTCCCTGTTTGCTGCCCTTCAACGCGCGGTCGACCGTCCACGTCATGGTCGAGCGCGGTAGCACGTAGCCGGCGAGGCCCTTGCCAATGGTCATGGAACCCGAGCCGGTTTTGACTTTGAGATCGGCGAGACGGACGCGGCGCGAGCCGGCATTCGTCGCCGAGACGATGGTCTGGCCGCCCTTGCTGGCGACCTCCCAGATGAGCGGCGCGTTCTCGTTCTCGAGTCCGCCGAAGAAGACGGGGATCGAGTAGCGGACGGCGAAGGTGATGCCGGTGCCTGGACGACGCTTCTTCTCCGGCACTTGATCGATGACAAGCCGGTAGCTTTCCTCGCCTTGCGGCGCGGTCTTGGCGCGGCGGACCACGCGAAGCACCGATTTCGTATTCGGCTTCAGCTTGACGATGGGCGGGCTGACGACGACATCCTTCGTTTCGACGAGCTTGTCGGCACCGTTCTCCTGAACCCACTTGAAGACGCGAACCTGAGCGACGACAGCGTCCTCGCTCAGGTTTGCGACGGTGACGGTCGCCGCCGCCCCAGGTGCCGGCACGTCGATCAAGACCGGGGAAACTTGCAGCGTTGCGGCCACTGCTGACCCACACAGTGCAAGCAATCCGGAGAGGACGACGGCGGCGAACCGAAGGCTCATGGCGGCGACCCTATCGTTGAGAGATCAGTACGTGACTTCGATCGTCACGGTGTCGACGTAGGCGCCCGGAGCGGGCGTCGTCTGCACCGGGACGCGGCCGTAGACCGTGTAGGTGTTGGCGGTGCCGTCGCCGGTGTCGGCCACGGTGTCAGTGAGTATGATGTCACCCCAAGCGGTGGTGCGGCCGGCGTCCGAGTAGAGGGCGTATTCGACGAAGTTGCCGCCGCCGTCATCCATGCGCCGCGTGGTCGTGAAGTTCAGCCCCTGGTCGAGGCCGATGTCGAACGGCGTGGTGTTGGTGCACTGCACATCGAGCGTCGAGGTCTGGTCGACGTTCGCGTTGAGCAGGTTGTTGGAGCCGAAGTCCAGATCCGTCGGACTTGTGATGGCGCAGAAGGCGTTGATGGTGATCAACACATCGAACGTGTCGGTGACGGTGGTCTGGGCAGTGGCGGCACCAGAGGCGAACGCCAGACCCCCAACGGCACCAAGAACCAGGCTCAGACGCTTACAAAACACGAGCATTTCTCTTACTCCTCAATAGTTTAACGCGCCCGCGCAAAGCGGGCCGATGACTGTCCCCTCCGCCAAAGGCGCATGGCCTATCGCGGCGTGATGGCAGCTTAATCCGGGTTGGTTAATTCAGGGTTAGCCGCTGTTCCGTTCGGGAACGGCTGTTGTCGCGCAGCGCGAACGGGCGATGCAACTCGAGCGAGGGCGTGCTCAGTTATTGGTCGCCGAAACGAGCTCGATGCCCTCGGCCTTGAGGCCGTCCCAGACCGCCAGCAGCACCTCGCTCCTGATGTTCGTCGTGCCGACGATCGGGTCCTGGATCCAGAAGCGGAGCAGGAACTCGAGGGCGCTGGAACTGAGCGAGATCAGATGGCATTCGGCACCGGGCGTCGCCAGGACGCGGGGCACCTTGACGGCCGAGCTGCAGGCAAGATCAGCGATTCGGTGCGGATCGTTGACGGGCGCGACGCCGAACTTCACCTCGAGCCTCACCTTCGGGTCCGAATAGGACCAGTTGATCACCTGGTTGGTGACGAAGTCCTCGTTCGGGATCAGATACTCCACACCATCGCGGGTCGCGACCGAGACGTAGCGGGCGCGCAAATCCGTGATCCAGCCGAAGGTTTCGCCCCGCTGGATGACGTCGCCCGGCTTCACCGAGCGGTCGAGGAGGATAATGATCCCGCTCATCAGGTTGGAGGCGACCTTCTGCAGGCCGAAGCCGATGCCGAGGCCGAGCGCGCCCGAGAACACGGTCAGAGCGGTGAGCTGGATACCGATCGAGGACAGCGTGATCGCAACTGCCGCCGTGACGAGCACCGCCTTGATGATCTTGCCGAACAGCACCTCGACGGATGGCGTCAGCCCGAACGATTGGTGCAGCCGTTTCTCGGCGAAGGCGCTGACGGCGGTGGCGATCCATAGCGTGACGCCCAGAATAATTCCGCCCTTGATGAGGCCGAGCGCCGAGATGCGCAGCTCGCCGATGGTGACGGCCAGTGCGTCGAGCGTCGACTGCACGTCATCCAGCAGGCCCAGGATGTAAAGCGCCGCAATCGCCCAGGCGACCATGGCGAAGGCCCTGGACAGCGATTTGTTCTTCACCAGAGCGGAGACGATGTTGACCGTCACCCAGGCGGTGGCGAGGCTCGCGGCGAGCGTCACGAGATAGCTGCGGCTCGCCCAGGTCGCCTGCCGCATCAGCCCGAGCGACAGCCACAACAGGGCGACGAAGAGGATCCATTTGAGCTGCATGAGCGGCAGCTCGAGAAAGGCCCGGATCGGCGCCGGCAGATGCAGCTGGGCAAGCCAGCGGTCGAGGTGCGGCCGGACGTGCGGGGTCAGCCAGCGCGCGAGGTAGTAGCAGGCCGGCACGACGATGAGCTGCGGCAGCATCCAGGGCGAGAGCAGCTGGTCGAGCAGGTTGGGAAGCTCGCGCGTCAGCCGGTCGAGCAGAGGCTGCCAGTCGGGGGTCGAGGCCTGGAGGAAGACGATGGGCATTTGAAACCAAAAAAGGCGGGGATACCCGATGACGGGCACAGGCGGGCCGGCCTGCCCAGGGGAGGAGCCAAGTCTATCTCGGCGGCCAGGATGTCGAAAATATGTTTGGAATACAAGTGCTTGTCGCGGGATGCTCGAATGGAAACGACCCTGCGAGGGGATCGCAGGGCCGGATCGTAGTCCCATTCGATAGGTAGGGCCGGAGCCGCCGAAGCGGCTCCGAGTTGAGCGATTAGATCGTGGTGTCGAGCAGGCCGGCCGTCCGCATGTCGGACGCGTCGCCAAGGCCGGTCACGCCGACGAGGACGCAGACATACTCCTGGCCGCTGCCGATCGCGTACATCGACGAGATGAAGGTGTGGCCGCCAGACTCGAGAAGCGTCACGGCCAAGTCGAGGTCGGCGTCAAGCGTCACGTCGATACCCTCGAGCATCTCGGAAATGTCGATGATATCGGCGTCGGCACCGGCCACATCGAAGTCCATGATGCGATCGTGGCCCAGCCAGCCGAGCGTGTTGCTAAACACGTCCGTGGACTGGAAAACGAACCGGTCCGAATCCGCCTCACCCCAGAGCCGGTCATGGCCGCCAACCGACCGGATCGTGTCGCTGCCGGCGCCGCCATAGAGCTTCTCACCGAAGTTGCTGCCGGTGATCGAGTCGGCCTGAGCGGTGCCTTGGACAGCTTCGAAGCCCTTGACCTTGTCGGTTACGGTGCCGTTGGACGCGGTGCCGATCGTGGTCGACATGTTGACCGTCATGCCGACGCCAAAGTTCGACAGATCGAGCATGTCGCCTGAGCCGTTTCCGCCGTCATACGTGTCGACATCGCCGTCGACCGTGGCCAGGATCGTGTCGGAGCCCTCGCCGCCACTGACGAGATCAGCGCCGGCGCCGTCCTCGATCAAGTCGTTGCCGCCGTTGCCGTTCAGGGTGTTGGCGCTGCCGTTCCCGTAGATGTAGTCATCGTACAACGAGCCCATTACATTCTCGATGTTGGCGTACGTGTCGCCCTGAGCGTCGCCGTCCGAGCCGAGGCCAGCCGCCAGGTCGACGATGACGCCCGATTTGATGTCCGACAAATTGTACGAGACAGTGTCAAAACCGTTGCCGCCGTCGATGGCGTCAGCGCCAGCGCCGCCAGTGAGCGTGTCGGTGTTGTCGCCGCCATTAAGTGTGTCGATGCCCGTGCTACCGAAGAGCTGGTCGTTGCCCAGACCGCCGTTGAGCGTGTCGGCGCCGGCGCCACCGTAAAGCACGTCATTGTTTGCATCGCCGTTCAGCGTGTCGTCGCCAACTTCGCCGTAGATCTTGTCGTTGCCGGTGCCGCCATTGAGAGTGTCATTTCCGAGGCCGCCGTAGAGGTAGTCTGCGCCGCCGAGGCCGTTGATGGTGTCGTTGAGCGTGGTGCCCCGCAGCTTGTTGCTGAGGCCGGTGCCGTTGATCGTCGCCATGTGAGGGATTCCCCGTAAAATTAGGACTACACCCGGTCGTTCCGATGACAAGCCCCAACGCCTCCACCTAGACCGTTGCGAGCGTTGTAGCATTCAAGTGAGAACGACAATTTAATCGGATCACGCACTTTGCTCGGAGTTTTAATGAAAAAGACGTGCCCGGAATGGATCGAATTTTATGAAAGTTGGAACACTTGGCGGCGTAGCCGGCAGGGAGCGAAATGACAAAGGCCGCGCACGATGGCGCGGCCTTGCTCCCGAATACGCCCGTTTATCAGCAATCGAGCGTCGTATTGCGCTCCCACTCGGTCAAATGAGCGGAGTACTGATTCCACTCAACCGTCTTGAGCTTGAGATAGGCTTTCGAGAATTCCTCGCCCAGCTGCCCCCGCAAGAACTTGTTTCCCTCGAAGGCACGCAGCGCATCGAGCAGATTGAGCGGCAGGCGTTTGGCCTCCGGCGCCTTGTGACCTTCCGCATACATGTCGATGTCGTGCCGCGGTCCCGGATCGCGCTTGTGCTCGATGCCGTCGATGCCGGCCGCCAAGTATACGGCGTGGTGGAGATACGGATTGACCGCGCCGTCGGCCAGACGGATCTCGCAGCGCCCGCCATCGGGGATGCGCACCATGTTCGTGCGGTTGTTGCCGCCGAAGGTCAGCGTGTTGGGCGACCAGGTGGCGCCCGACACCGTGCGCGGCGCGTTAATGCGCTTGTAGGAATTGACCGTTGGGTTCGTGATGGCGCACAGCGACTCGCCGTTGGCCAGAATGCCACCGACGAAGTTATAGGCCATCTGCGTCAGGCCGAGCGTGCCCTTGGGATCGTCGAACAGGTTCGTCTTGCCGTCCATGCTCCAGACGGAGAGATGCACGTGGCAGCCGTTGCCGGTGAGATTGGAGAAGGGCTTGGGCATGAAGGTGGCGCGCAGCCCGTGCTTCTCGGCGATCGTCCGCGTCATGTATTTGAAGAAGGCGTGCCGGTCGGAGGTGATGAGGGCATCGTCGAAATCCCAGTTCATCTCGAACTGGCCGTTCGCGTCCTCATGGTCGTTCTGGTAGGGGTTCCAGCCGAGCTCCAGCATGTAATCACAGATTTCGGTGATGATATCCATCCGCCGGGTCAGCGCCTGCTGGTCGTAGCAGGGCTTCTCCTGGGTATCGCGGTGGTCGGCGATGGACTTTCCGTCGGCGGTGATCAGGTGATACTCGCATTCGACGCCGGATTTCAGCCGATAGCCCTTGTCGGCCGCCTGCTTGATCAGCTTCTTCAGGATCACGCGCGGGGCCTGCTCGACGAATTTCCCGTCCATCACGAGATCGGAGGCGACCCAGGCGGTGTCTTTCTTCCAGGGCAGCTGAATGACCGAAGAGGGATCGGGCATGGCGAACATATCGGGATGCGCCGGCGTCATGTCGAGCCAGGTGGCGAAGCCCGCAAAGCCCGCGCCCGATTTCTGCATGCCCGCCATCGCCTGCGTCGGGACGAGCTTGGCGCGCTGCATGCCGAAGAGATCGGTGAAGTTGATGAGAAAATAGCGGATGCCGCGCTCTTTGGCATAGGCGGTCAAGTCGGCTGTCATGAGTTCCTCCGGTGATCTAGTGAGTAGTGAGTAGTGAGTAGTGAGTAGTGAGTCGTCGGGACTCCGTCAGTTCATTTTGGCCTCGAGCGATCGAATGAGGGTCCGGAGCATTTTGCTGAGTTCTTCACATTTCTGAACAAGCGGCGCCGATTGCTCTGACGTAACGAGGCCAACACGCTGAGCGATGATGAAGTGAGTGTCGAGCTCGCGAACAGAACCCATTGCGATCCGCAGGAATTGGATGAACGATCCGGTTTGATCGCGGCCGTAGCCTTCAGCAATGTTGGCAGCGACCGAAACGGCGGCCCTCCGAATCTGTGAGGTAAGGCCGTAAATTTCATGAGTCGGGAACGCCGCAGTTGCGCGATAGCAGTCCTCTGTCAGATCGACTGCCTTTTGCCAGACAGTGAGATCCTTGTGCGAAGAGATTGGAGACTTCTCGCTCATCGCGTCATTGACCGCTGTTCGTGAACAGGCAATTTCTACTGGCTATCTCACTACTCACTACTCACTACTCACTACCTCACTGACTTCCCAGGCACCCAGCTCGTGCCCGCCAGCGGCACCCGCGCCATGGCGGCGGCCTCGACGGTGAGCGCGACCAAGTCCTCGGGCTCCAGATTGTGCACATGGCTCTTGCCGCAGGCCCGCGCGATCGTCTGGCACTCGAGCGTCATGACTTTCAGATAGTTGGCGAGCCGCCTGCCGGCCTTCACCGGATCGAGACGTTTCGCCAGCTCCGGGTCTTGCGTCGTGATGCCGGCGGGATCGCGTCCCTCATGCCAGTCGTCGTAGCTGCCGGCCGTGGTGCCGAGCTTCTGGTATTCATCCTCCCACTGCGGATCGTTGTCGCCCAAGGCAACCAGCGCTGCCGTGCCGATCGAGACGGCATCGGCGCCAAGCGCCAGCGCCTTCGCGACATCCGCGCCGTTGCGGATGCCGCCGGAGACGATGAGCTGCACCTTGCGATGCATATTGAGATCCTTCAGCGCCTGGATGGCGAGCGGAATGCAGGCGAGGATCGGCTGGCCGACATGCTCGATGAAGACTTCCTGCGTCGCGGCTGTCCCGCCCTGCATGCCGTCGAGCACGACGACGTCGGCGCCGGATTTGATGCTGAGCGTGGTGTCGTAGTAAGGCCGGGCGCCACCGATCTTGATGTAGATCGGCTTCTCCCAATTGGTGATTTCGCGGAGTTCGCGGATCTTGATTTCGAGATCATCCGGGCCGGTCCAGTCGGGATGCCGGCAGGCCGAGCGCTGGTCGATGCCTTTGGGCAGCGTGCGCATCTGTGCCACGCGATCGGAGATCTTCTGGCCGAGCAGCATGCCGCCGCCGCCGGGCTTGGCGCCTTGCCCCACGACCACCTCGATGGCGTCGGCCTTGCGGAGGTCATCCGGGTTCATGCCGTAGCGCGAGGGGAGATACTGATAGACGAGTGTCTTCGACTGGCCGCGCTCCTCGGGCGTCATGCCGCCGTCGCCGGTCGTCGTGGAGGTGCCGGCGATGGACGCGCCGCGGCCGAGCGCTTCCTTCGCCTGCGCCGACAGCGAGCCGAAGCTCATGCCGGCAACCGTGATCGGGATTTTCAGCGTGATCGGCTTTTTGGCGAAGCGCGTCCCGAGCACCACCTCCGTCGAGCACTTCTCACGGTAGCCCTCGAGCGGATAGCGCGAGATCGAGGCGCCGAGGAAGAGCAGGTCGTCGAAATGCGGGACCTTGCGTTTCGCCCCGCCGCCGCGGATGTCGTAGATGCCGGTCGCCGCCGCGCGTCGGATTTCGGACAAAGTGTAGTCGTCGAAAGTTGCGGAGGTGCGGGGCGTCGTGCGCGGGATACGGGCGGCGTCTTTGGGGTCCATGTGACTCTCGTAAGTCGTGAGTGATTGTAGGGGCGACCGGCGGTCGCCCGGCTATGTCAACGTGGGGCGCTCGTTGTCCTCGAGCCAACGTCTCGGGTTGTCGGTGATATACTGTGCGATCGAAGCATAATCGTCCTCGTTGCGGACGACGTGCTCGAAGTAGTTGCGCTGCCAGAGCGACGCCTCAGGTGCCAGCCAGCCATTGTTGCGGCACATTTTCGTGGTGGCAGCCTTGAAGCCGGCGACGAGCGACCCGAGCGATGCTTTCCGAGGGCCAGCGGGGGAAACCCAGGAGCTTACGGCATCTTCGACTTGGTCATCGGTCCGATTGATCTCGACAATGGCGTGCAGATGGTTGGGCATCAGGACAAACGGACCAAGCTCGATCTCTTTCCTGATGCGAGACGTTGCAATCCATTCGCGCTGCACGATCGCTCCAGCCTCACTTGGGACAAGGCGATCTTGCAGGATATCGCCGAAGAGGCAGCGCCGTTGATCGGTGATCAAGGTTACGAAGTATGCTCCAGCCGAGGTGTAGTCGAAACCTTTCAGCCGGACAGACCGGCGGCTCGAAAGCGTAGGAGCAGCAAGCCAAACATTGTCCCCGCCCGGGGGCGGGCGACCGCCGGTCGCCCCTACGATGGGCCGTCCGGTCACGCGCATGTCAATACGCATCCACATTGTCGATGTTGAAATTGTACAGCTTCCGCGCCGAGCCGTAGCGGCGGAAATCCTTCGGGTCGGCCTTCATTTCGGCCTTGTCGAGGAGCCGTGCGAGCTTCTCCAGATGGTGCGCCGTCATCTCCTTCTCGATGCAGTCGGCGCCGAGGCTTTTCACCTTGCCGCGCACGTAAAGGCGCGCCTCGTAGAGACTGTCACCCAGCGCATCGCCTGCGTTCCCGAGCACGACCATGGCGCCGGACTGCGCCATGAAGGCCGACATGTGTCCGACATTGCCGCCGACAACGATGTTGACGCCCTTCATGGAAATGCCGCAGCGCGCCGCCGCGTCCCCCTCGATCACGAGCATGCCGCCATGCGCGGTCGCACCCGCCGACTGGCTGGCGTTCCCCTTAACCCGGACATACCCCGACATCATGTTCTCGGCGACGCCGGTCGAGACATTGCCATGCACGATGACCGAGGCTTCCTTGTTCATGCCGGCGCAGTAGTAGCCGGCGGTGCCCATGATCTCGACCGTGATCGGTGAGGCGAGCCCGACGGCGAGGACATGCTCGCCTTCGGGGTGTTGGAGTGTGAAGTGGGTCTCGTTGGAGCCCGCAGCAATGTGCTGGAGCTTCTGATTGACGTTCGTAAGGCCGGTCTTTTGTACGTCAATTACAACAGAGCCGGATTTTGTCTGAGTTTTGGTCATGTCCGGCTCCTATTGCTTCCCCCAAGAGTAGACGATCGCCGGCTCAGGTTCCCAAACCCGCGCCTTGTCGATCCCCGGGAGCGACCGCAGGGCCCGGAACTCCGACCCGAACGCCACCCAATCATCCGTCTCGGCCATCACCGCCGGCTTGCAGGCGATCGGATCGCGCAGCACGGCGAAGCCCTCGGCCGTGCCGGCGACGAAAGTAAAGAAGCCGTCGAGGTCGGTGAGGGAGGACTCGAGCGCCTCCTTCAAGGTCGCGCCCTCCTTGAGCTTCCAGGTCAGATAGGCCGCCGCCACCTCGGTGTCGTTCTCGGTCTGGAACTCCATGCCGGCATTCTTGCGGAGCCACTCGCGCAGGCGGTTGTGGTTCGACAGCGAGCCGTTGTGCACCAGGCAGAGGTCCTGTCCCGTGGCGAAAGGATGCGAGCCCGCCGTCGTCACCGCGCTTTCGGTTGCCATGCGGGTGTGGCCGATGATGTGGCTGCCCTTGGCGTGCTCGAGGTCGTACATCCGGGCGACGTCCTTCGGCAGCCCGACCTCCTTGAAGATCTCGATGACATGCCCGACGCCGACGATGCGGACATCCGGCGCTTCGGCGGCCAGATAGGCGCGCACCTCGTCCTCGGCCGCCTTGGTCACGAAGACGCAGTGATTGCCGAGCTTGCGGGTGGTCGTCTTGCCGTGCAGATCGGTGAGCGCGCCGGCCAGCGCCGACCAATCGTAAGCCGGATCAGTGTGGGCGAGCGTCACCTTCAGCTCGTCCTTGGCGACGGGATCGCGATAGATGGCGACGCCCGCCGAATCCGGACCCCGGTTCGTCATCTCGATCAGCATCGGCGTGAACAGGTGGCCGAGCTTGTCTGCAAGCCGTTTGTCTTTAAGGTAGAGGCCGACAATGCCGCACATAAGAGCATCCTTCGAGGGGCGGCCGACAGCGACCGCGATGCACCTGATGTAGCACCGTGCTCGCGAGCCTTCAATCGGCAGGAACAAAGTTTTCACGATGTGAACAACGGAGTGTGACGTGGCCCGGGCCAATCTTGCCGTAAGACCACTGACACCCTTCATCGGCGCCGAGATCGACGGCGTCGACCTCTCCTGTCCGCTTGACGATGCAACCTTCGGGGATGTCCAGGACGCGCTCCTGAAGCACCTCGTCATCTTCTTCCGCGATCAGGACATCACGCCCGAGCAGCAGGTGGCCTTCGCCCGCCGCTTCGGCGACATCGAGCCGCCGCATCCGGTGTTCGACAAAGTGAAAGAGTGTCGCGAGGTCACGCTCATCGAGCAGAAGGGCGACAAGGGCATCTACAATGACGAGTGGCACACGGATGTGACTTTCCGCGAGACCCCGGCGCTCGCCTCTATCCTCTACGCCAAGATCATCCCCCCGGTCGGCGGCGATACCCTGTTCGCCAGCATGTATGTGGCATACGACGCGCTGTCGGCACCGATGCAACGGCTCGTCGAGGGACTGTCGGCCGTCCACGACATCACGGAAGGCTTCGGCGACATCGTGACGACCAAGGACGGGCTCGCCAAGGCGCGTGCGATGCAGGACAGGTTTCCACCCGTCGTGCATCCGGTCGTGCGCACGCATCCGGTGACAGGCCGGCGCGCGCTTTTCGTCAATCGCTCCTTCACGACGCGCATTCTCGGCATCAACAAGATCGAGAGCCAGAACCTGCTTCGGATGCTCCTCGAGCATTGCGAGCAATCGAACTTCCAGATGCGGTTCCGCTGGGAGAAGGGCTCGATCGCGATGTGGGACAATCGCTGCACCATGCACTACGCGGCGAACGACTATTCCCCGCATCACCGCCTCATGCATCGCGTGACGGTGGCGGGGGACAGGCCGTATTTCACGGCGTGAGCTTGGCGGCGTAGGCGTCTCGAATGCAATGCTGAAGCATAGTACGAACCATCCGTATCCGGCCCTCTCCCTTGGGGAGAGGGTGCCGGCAGGCGGGAGAGGGGTTGAGCGTCTTGCAGAACACGGGTCGTGCCGGACTGTTGGTAACGGTGTGGTGGGGGTTTGTGATCGACTCAACCCCTCTTCCGGCCCTTCGGGCCACCTTCTCCCCAAGGGAGAAGGCCGGCCAACGCGAGGCTCGGTAACTTTGCAGCCACGCTTCAATCCGCGCGGATGTACGTGATCACCGACAGGAACCGGATCGGCAGCTTCCTTAGCTCCTCGGGTCCGTGCGGGGCGTCGGAATCGAAGTAGAGGCTATCGCCCGGCAGCAGCGTATAAGTCCGGTTGCCGTGGCGGTAGACGACCTCCCCCTCCAGCATGAAGATGAACTCGAGCCCGTCGTGCTGGAAGATCGGGAAGACGTCGGACTTCTCACTCAATGTGATGAGATAGGGCTCGACGATGAGGGGGCCGCGCGGCGTGTGGCCGAGTAGCTGGTACTGGTGGCCCGCCCGCGTGCCGCGCCGCTCGATGGTGAGACCTGCGCCAGCCTTCACGAAGGTCGCGTCCCGCGTCTCCTCGAAGCCCTTGAACAGCGCGGTCACCGGGACATGAAGTGCTTGCGAGAGGGCTTGCAGCGACGACAGCGACGGCGAGGTGGCACCATTCTCGATCTTCGACAGCATACCGGCCGACATGCCGGCGGCCTTCGCCAGCTCGATGATCGTCATGTCGAGCTGCTCGCGGAACTTCTTGACCGCCCGGCCGATCGCCTTCTCGAGCGCCATGGCGCTGGCGGTGGTCCGATGCGGGTCCTGGACCGGGGCGACCGACGGCTTGCGCCGATTGCGGACCGGCGCGGTCTCGGCTGCTGATGGATCCTTGCGCAAGTTAGCCATGTCCCATCGCGTTGATGGCGCATTGAGCGCTCACCTCATTCAGCTACCGGCAAGCTTGGCCGAAGGGAAGGGCGAATTGGCGAACGGGGGAAAGCGGTCTCCGGGGCGAATCGCCATTCGCTTGCTAAGTGTGCCCCGATAGCCCGGCAGGCGCACCAAGCCAGAGATCGACCGCTCAAGCGTTGCCAAATTCGCACACCTTGCTGTCTTTGCGTCAAATCAAGCGCGTTAACGCACTGTCTCAGGTTGTTGCCCGCTTGCACCAGTCGCGTAAGAGGAGGAAAACTTGTTTCGGTCGAGGAAAGTGGCGCGTGTGGAACGCCGCATCATCGTGAGCATATTCGACAGCGCGAACGCGCGCAGGGGTGGAGAAGCCGGGGACCGGCGCGGCGTCGAGCACTCGCCACGCAGGTGAACCCGGCACAACGAAGGGGAATGTTCCATGGGCACACCATGGGACGCAACGATCGTCATTTTCACGGAGTTCTACTACTGGGTCACCGTCGTCATGATGTTTCTCATCCATGTGGGGTTCTGCATGTATGAGGTGGGCGTGAGCCGGCGCCGCAATCACATGCATACGCTGATGAAGAACACGATGGCGATCCCGCTGGTCACCATCACCTTCTTCTTCTTTGGCTGGTGGATCTACTTCGCCTTCCCGAGCGGCTTCTACTGGTTCAATTTCGTCAGCGATCCCATTCCCTACGACCCGAACAAGGTCGCGGCACCTTTTAGCCCGCTGATGGCGACCCACCTGTCGGGTGTCAGCGCAATCGACACGGCCAATGGCATCACGGCCGCGGATACGCTCAACAGCCCCGCCGTTTGGCATCGCTTGAATGGGGTCTTCTGGGCGGCGTTCCTGCTGTTCTCGATCACCACGGCCTCGATCATCTCGGGCGCGGTCATCGAGCGCATCCGCTCCGGCGCCTTCTGGCTCATCGCCGTCCTCGTCGGCTCGGTCACTTGGATCACGGATGCGGCCTGGGGCTGGAGCTCCACGGGCTGGATGGTGAAGTATCTCGGTTACCATGACGCCTACGCGTCCGGCGTCGTGCATGCGATCGCGGGTGGTGCCGCCTTGGCGACCCTCATCGTGCTCGGGCCGCGCATCGGCAAGTTCCGCGCCGACGGCACGCCGCGCGATATCCCGCCACACAATCCGTGGCTGGTGACGATCGGTATCTTCCTCATCTACACGGGCTTCTGGGGCTTCTACGCGGCCTGCAACATCCCGATGATCTCGCCGGCCACCATCGCCGGGCAGATCACCGGCGAGACCTGGACGGCGACCAACATCTATCTCGCGCCGACCACACTCTCGGCCATCACCTTCAATTTCTTGATGTCGCTGTCGGGCGGCATGATGGCTGGCTACATCATCTCGAAGGGCGATGCCTTCTGGACCTATTCCCTGGGTCTCTGTGGCATCATAGCGGCGTCCGCCGGCAATGACCTGTATCACCCGATCCAGGCCATGCTGATCGGCGCCATCGTACCGTGCATCGTCTACAAGTTGCATTTCTGGGTCGAGCGCACGTTCAAGATCGACGATGCGGTCGGCGCTGTCGCCGTGCACGGCTACGGCGGCTTCATGGGCGTCGTGGTCGCCGGCTTCGTCCTTTGGGGCACACCCAGCTCGCCCTACGCCGACTTCGCGACGATCTCGCCGCTCGGCAACTTCCTGGGCGCCTGCATCATGTTCATCGTTCTGGGCTTCATTCCGACCTACATTCTCGCGCTGATCCTCAAGGCCTTCGGTCTGTTGAGAGTTCCGCGCGAGATCGAGATCGCCGGTCTCGATATCGTCGGTAACGAAGCCTACGAGGCGGCCGTCGCCGAGGTCAAAGCCGCCGAGCGGGAAGCCGCCGGCGCGCTCGCTGCACGTTGAGAAGGGAGAAAGCACTATGTCGACCAATGGACTGACGAGTTGGGCCGTCGATCTCAAGGACGTCGGCGCCATCTATCCCTTCCAGGGATGGGAGACCACGATGGTCGTCCTCGGCCTCATTTTCTGGATCGGCTGGCACATCATCCAGATCCGGGGCGAGAACGCCGAGATGCGCGAGAAAATGCGTCATCTCGATGCCGAAAAGGTGCGAAGTGCCATAGATCGATACTGACGCCCCACGGCGTCGGATGAGGATGGGTGCGGACTTGTTCCGCGCCCATTTGTTTTGGGTGCTCCGCTGTTGGGTGTGGGCCTGGCCCCTACTCGCCACCCCCCTTTACCCGCCCACGGGCTCTCGGGCATAACTCGGACATCCGGGCCGTCCGGCATGCGTTCAACGAGGATCGGCCCGCAACTTGGGAGGAATGAGATGCTCAAACGTAAACTACTGGCGCTGACGGGCGCCGCCGCGCTGTCGCTCATCGCCTGGCCGGTCGCGGCCGATATGATGACCGAGATCGGCGCCGGCGAAGGCCAGGTCGATATCGTCGCCTGGGCTGGCTACATCGAGCGCGGCGAGACCGACAAGAACTTCAACTGGGTGACCGATTTCGAGACCGCGTCGGGCTGCAAGGTCAATGTCAAGACCGCCGGCACCTCGGACGAGATGGTGGCCCTCATGAACGAGGGCGGCTTCGACCTCGTGACCGCTTCGGGCGACGCTTCGCTCCGCCTCATCTCCGGCAAGCGCGTGCAGGAGATCAATACCGGCCTCGTCAAGAGCTGGGCGACGGTCGATGAGCGTCTGCAGAGCGCGCCCTGGCACACGGTCGATGGCAAGCACTACGGCGTGCCCTATCAGTGGGGCGCCAACGTCCTCATGTACAACACCAAGATCTTCCCCGAGGCGCCCAAGAGCTGGTCGGTCGTCTTCGAGGAGGGCAATTTGCCGGATGGCAAGTCGAACAAGGGTCGCGTGCAGGCCTTCGACGGCCCGATCTACATCGCCGACGCAGCGCTCTATCTGATGAAAAAGAAGCCCGAGCTCGGCATCAAGGACCCCTACGAGCTGACCGAGGCGCAGTACAAGGAAGCCCTGACGCTGCTGCGTGGTCAGCGCCAGATCGTCGCCCGCTACTGGCACGATGCCTTCGTGCAGATGGACGACTTCAAGAGCGAGGGCATGGTCGCCTCCTCGTCATGGCCGTTCCAGGTCAACATCCTGATGGCCGACAAGGCCGTGATGGAGAAGACGCCGGTGGCCTCGACGATCCCCGAGGAGGGCGCCACGGGCTGGGCCGACACCACCATGATGCACTCGGAAGCCAAGCATCCGAACTGTGCCTACAAGTGGCTCGAGCACTCGATCAATCCGAAGCTGCAAGGAGATCTGGCCGCCTGGTTTGGAGCGGTGCCTTCCGTACCGGCGGCCTGCA
>JANNSX010000162.1:0-10767 GCA_031403155.1 Hyphomicrobiaceae bacterium | reverse complement strand
CTCGTCGCCACCTTCGGCCTGACCGCCATCTCCGACCTGATCCAGGAGAACAAGACCTCGCTCAAGCTGGTGGGCGGCCTGCTGCTCGTGCTCTTCGGCTGGAAGCTGTTTCAGACCCAGCCGCGCGCCAATGGCGCCGGTGTCGACGACGACGGCCACCACTGGGTGATCCCGCAGACCTTCTTCCTCACCATCACCAATCCGGGCGCGGTGCTCGGACTTTTCGCGATCCTTGGCAGCGTGACCTCCGCCTTCGGCGGCATCAAGAGCTATACCGAGGCGGGTCTGTTGGTGCTCGCCGTGATGGGCGGCAGTTTGCTCTGGTGGGTGATGCTCGCCCGCATCATCGCCACCATCCGCCACAAGCTGACGGTGGAGCGGCTGACGGCGATCAACCGTATAGCGGGCCTCAGCCTCGTCGCCTTCGGCGTCGTGTTGATTGGCCAGACGCTGATTACAAAGTTCTCTTGAAGATTATTGCAGGCACCGCGCGGTTGAAAACTCGCCCTCGCGGATACGTTCGGGCAGGCCGCTCGCAAGCGTTGCCACCGCTTCCCGGCCATACGCGTGGACGAGCCCGGTCAGCGCCGCATAGAGGGCGGCATTGGCGAGAAGGTCGGGATCGACGCCCTCCTCGAGCGCGGCATCCCAGGCTTCGAGCATGAACCGGAGCGCGGCCGTGCCGCGGGACTCATCACTCTCCCGATCGAATGTCCGCATGATGTCCCAAAGCTCCCCCCGCGATGCTCAAATTTCCCTCGCCGGATCGCTCTCTAACACGGGTCATCGGAGTGAAAACCGCGAACACGCGGTTAGGGTGAACGGTCAACTAAACGAGTGAGCAGGTCAGGAACCGCTAGCGGAGATCTGCTCGGCGATCTCGGCGCCTTCGGCAAGAAAGCGCGCGACGGCGGTTTCCGCCGACTTCGTACAGGTCTGATAAGTGCGGCGATAGCTGCGATAGCCCTTGTTGAAACTCTGCACGAGCCGGGCCTGGCGGATCGCTGTCGTGCCCTCGGCCTCGACCAGCGCCTCCATCTTCTCGCGCCAGAGCTGGCCCTCGGCGGCGCCACACAGCTCACGTAGATAGTGCACCGCACCCAAGAGCTCAGCCAAGCGCACGAGCTGGACGTCGTAGGGCTTGCCCTCCTCGGCGGCACGTGTTGGCGCGCCGAGGCCGAGGCTCAGCAGAATGACGGCTATGAGCGTGATGCGGAACGGAAGCATGGAAACCGGTGATTGCATCGGGCTCATCGTAAGTATCATTCTAGGCGGCGCCATGGCCGGGCGAAAGCTCGTCGCCCCGGGCGGCCAGCGCTTCCGACACCATCGCGGCTGCTTGCAGAATGATCCCGGTGGCGCCCTCGGTCATCCGATAATGTGTCAAATCCACCGGATCGACGAAGCGCGCGGCCGAGACGTCGCTCTTCGCTACGGGCTCGCCCGATTCCCAGACCCCGGCATGGGCGAGGATCACATAGTGCGCCTCGATGCGGCCATCGTCGGTCTTGCGGATCAATTCCCGCGTGCCGGCGAGGCCCAGCATCCGGGCCACAACTCCGGTTTCCTCCAGGAGCTCGCGCAGCGCCGCATCGGCCGCGGCCACCCCCGGCTCGACGTGACCGCCGGGCAAGCTCCAGACGCCGGCAAGCGGCGGTTTGGCGCGCTCGACGATCAGCACCTCACCATCCCGGAAGACGGCAATGCTGGCGCCGAGCTTGGGCCAGTGAGAGGATGTTTGCGTGATCGCCATCGCACCTTAGGATATCATGCCGGGGGTCTGCGCCGATATGGTGCCGTGCAGGAGGTGCGCCATGTGCTCGCGCTATAGCCTGACCTCGCCGCCCGAAGCCGTCCGGGCCTATTTCAAGTATAACAACGAGGCGGAGTTCCCGCCTCGCTACAACATCGCGCCCTCTCAACCGGTCGCCATCGTCCGCCTCGATCTCAAGGGTGAGCGGGAGCTGGCGCTGGTCCGCTGGGGATTGATCCCCTCCTGGGTCAAGGATCCGCGCGAGTTCACGACCCTCATCAATGCGCGCGGCGAGACGGTCATCGAGAAGCCCTCGTTCCGCGGTGCCATGCGCCATCGCCGTTGCCTGATCCCCGCTGACGGCTTCTACGAGTGGACGGGCGAAGCCGGAGCCAAACAGCCGCACTTGATCCGCCCGAAAGCCGGCGGGCCGATGGCCTTCGCCGGTCTGTGGGAGCACTGGCTCGGCGCCGACGGCAGCGAGATCGACACCATGGCGATCATCACCACCTCCGCCAATCGCACCGTGCGGGGAATTCACGACCGCATGCCCGTGATCCTCGCGCCGTCACAGTTCGACACCTGGTTTGATATGAAGGGGGTTTCGGCCAAGGACGCCGCGATGTTCCTGCAGCCGGCGCCCGACAGTCTTCTCGAGGTCACGCCCGTCTCGAAGGCGGTCGGCAATCCGCGCAACGAAGGGCCGGACCTGTGGAAGCCGGCCGCAGCCGGCGGCGGCCGGCTAATTTGACAGGCGGCGCGACTTTCGCCAGCCGCCGACGATCGTCCAGTTGAGGAGGATCACGGGCACGAGCCCGATGGCGACGATGGTGAGCGCGCCGAACGCCGCCTCCTCGAAAGCCTCGATCGCCGCGAAGCCATAGACCCGTGTCGCCAGCGTCTCGAAGTCGAAGGGTCTCAGCAGCAGGGTCGCCGGCAACTCCTTCATGACGTCGACGAAGACGAGCAGCGCCGCCGTGCCTATCGCGGGCCTGAGCAGCGGGAAATGCACACGCCGGAAGGCGGTCGCCGCCGTTTCGCCCAGTGTGCGCGCCGCCGCATCGAGATTGGGCGAGAGCCGCGAGAAGCCGGACTCGGTCGCCGACAGTGCCACCGCCATGAAGCGGACGAGATAGGCCAGCACCACCGCGAAGATGGTTCCCGAAAGGATGAGCCCCGTCGAGACGCCGAGCCAAGACCGCATGAGACCATCGAAGCCGTTATCGAACGCGGCGAGCGGGATGAGCAGGCCCAGCGCCAGAATAGTGCCGGGGAGCGCATAGCCGAAACCGGTCAGGCGAACCGCCGGCCTGATAAAGCCGTTGGGTGCGACCCGCCGTGCATAGGCGAGGAACAGAGCGAGCGCGGTGGCGAGCCCGGCCGCAAGCGCCGCCAGCACCAGAGAGTTGAGCGCGGCGCGCCAGAACCCCGGCTCAAGCACTTCGCTCAGATACCGCCAGGCGCTGCCGGTGAGCATCGCCATCGGCAGCACGAAACCGAGCACGACCGGCACTAGCACAATCGCCAGCATGCCCCAGCCTTTGAAACCGGACACCTCGATCTCCGGCACCGGCCGCCAGCGCGCCACCGGATCGTGATAGCTGCCGCCGCCGCGGGAAGCGCGTTCCAGCGCGAAGGCCGCCGCGACGAAGAAGAGCGTGATAGCGGCGATTTCGGCGGCGCCCGCCAAGCTCGAGCGCTGCAGCCAGGTTTGATAGGCCGACACCGTTAGCGTCCGGACGCCCAGATACTCGGTCGCGCCGAGATCATTCAGCGCCTCCATCAAGACGAGTGCGAGGCCTCCCGCGAGCGCCGGCCGCGCCAATGGCAGGGCGACACGGAAGAAGGCTCCGGTCATCGAAGTCCCCAGTGTTCGTGCCGCCTCCAAAGTGCCGACGGACTGCTGCAGGAAGCTCGCGCGCATCGAGAGATAGATATAGGGATACAGCACGGCTGCGAGCACGAAAGCAGCGCCCGGGAGCGATCTCACCTCAGGAAACCAGTAGTCGCGACGGTCGGCAAATCCGAAGAGTGCGCGAAGTCCGCTCTGCATGGGCCCTGCATAGTCGAGGAGCGCGCCGTAGCTGTAGGCGACGATGTAGGTTGGAACAGCCAGAGGCAGCAGCAGCAGCCAGGAGGCCAGATCCCGGCCGGGAAAGCGGTACTGTGTCACGAGCCACGCCGTCGCTGCGCCAATGACGGCTGTCACCATTCCCACTCCCGCGAGCAACAGCACGGTCGTGCCGATCGCCGCTGGAAGGACGTTGGCGGCGAGATGGGCCCACCCCCCGCCTTCACCTGAGACGGCGAGCCAGAGAATCGAGGCCACGGGCAGCAGCGTCACCGTGAGGATGACCGCAACGCCCGCCGTCCAAAGCGGGGAGGCCCGGCGGCGCTGCCGCCAAGCCTTGAGAGCGCGAAGCGGCGGCAGGGAGCCGACCCCGCCGCCGCCCGATACCGATCCCAACCGCCTGCTCATGATGCGATGGTCCTAGTGTTCCGGCCCATTCATATGATTCCGGCGAAGCTGGAATCATGAATTGAAAGACGGAACACAAACAAAGAGTTGGCTAGTGGGATGGCCATTCATTTGGGGTACCAAATGAATGAGTCAGAACACTAACGGCGCGGTTCGTGTTCGTCACGGGCGCTTATGAACTCGGGCCGTTGTCGAAGCCCACCTTGTCGACGAGCTCGGAGGCCTGCCGGCGAAGCTTGGCGATCTCCTCGAGCGCGATCGGATCGGGCTTGAACGTCCCCCAGCTCTGAACGAGATCGGAGGCAGCAACTCCCTCCTTGACCGGGTATTCGTGATTGGCGCCGGCATAGGTTGCTTGCGCCTCGGCGGAAGCGAGGAAGGCGATGAGCGCCTGCCCACTGTCCTTGTCGGGCGCGTTCTTCATGAGTGCGGCCCCCGACAGATTGACATGCGTGCCGCGATCGGCGGCATTGGGGAACAGCACCTTGACGGCTGCCGCCCAGTCCTTCTGCTCGGGTTCCTTCGCGTTCGTCGACATCAGACCCATGTAGTAGGTGTTGCCGATCGCGAGATCGCACTCGCCGGCGAAGATCGCCTTCACCTGATCGCGATCGCCACCCGAAGGCTTGCGGGCGAGGTTCTCCTTGACGCCCTTCAACCACGTCTCGGCATCGGCTGCGCCATGATGGGCGATCATCGAGGCGACGAGCGCCACGTTGTAGGTGTGCTGGCCGGAGCGCGCGCAGATCTTGCCCTTCCACTTCGGGTCCGCAAGCTCCTCGTAGGTGATCGCAGCCTGGCCGACGCGCGCCTTCGAGGCATAGACGACGCGCGCGCGCCGCGTCAGGCCGATCCAATGGCCTGCCGGATCGCGGTAAGCGGCGGGCACGTCAGCCTCGATGGCAGGCGTCACAGCCGGCTGCGTAATGCCGGCATCGCGCGCTTGCGTCAGCAGTCCGAATTCATTCGTCAGCAGTACGTCGGCCGGGCTGTTGGCGCCCTCGGCGACGATGCGCTCGATCAGGCCGTCCTTGGCGAAAACGGTCTTGACCTCGATGCCGGTCTTGGCCGTGAAGGCCTCAAACAGCGGCTCCATGAGCTTTGGCTCGCGGAAGGAATAGACGTGGACTTCGGCGGCGCTCGCGGCCACCGGAAGAAGCAAGCTGAGGAGCGCTGCAAATCCAGCGCCTCGTGTACGGCAAATCGTCATGTGATCGTCTCCAATTTCCGGGGTTCAAGGCCCCGGTATCGGTTGCGGATGATGCGCCGCCTATCGGCCAAGCGCGCGTTGAACATGTGCAATAGCGGTTCCGGATGTCAATGAATTTGCGAAGAATAGAACTCTTCAAAATCCAATCCTTGGAGGAGTTCTAGTTTCGAACGGCTCCAAAGATCATAGCAACCGAAGATTAGCTGCAAGTCATCTCAAGACAACATAAACGAAATCTTGACCGCCCGGCCCTCCGAGATGGCGGCGCCGGAGAAAGGCGGCAGCGATTTGCCGCATCATCGTCAGGGTGGCACGACGGATGACGCTGGAAAGGTCAAATGCACGAGAGTGCCAATCCCCGGCCGGCTGCCGATCGACAGCCGTGCTCCATTGGCCTCGGCGAGCGCGCGCGACAGCGGCAAGCCAATGCCACGGCCGGCCCGCCCCGGCGCCGCCGGCCGCACACCAAGCGCTGCTTCCATCTCGGCCGGCGCCATGCCGCGCCCGGTATCGCCGACGCTGACCTCGACGCCGCCATCGGCCGCATAAACAGCACCGATCCGAACCGTGCCGCCGGGCGCTGTGAACTTCACCGCGTTGGCTGCGATATTGACGAGCACCTGCCTGACCCGGCGCGCGTCCGCCACGACCTTCGGCACTCCAGGCGCCGGCTTGACGAGCAGCGTCACGCCGGCCTTGAGGGCTTGCGGAGCGACCATGGCGGCCGCCTGCTCGATCTCGACGGCCAGGTCCACGTCGGTGAAGACGAGATCGGCTTGCCCCGTCGTGATCTGACGGGCATCGAGGATGTCGCCGATCAGCGCCAGAATGTGATCAGCCGCCTCGACGATGTGGCGCGCACGATCGCCAACACGAGCGTCATCCGGCCTCGTCGAAATCAGCTCGGCATAGCCGCGAATGGCGGTCAGCGGCGTACGTAATTCGTGGGAGACTTCCGCGAGCAGGCGCATCGGCTCACTGTCGAAGGCGAGTTCCTCAGCGCCAATAGTGTTTGCGCTGCTCGGGTCGCGCGCTGGCGGGATGCCGGCTGTACCTTCGTTTCCGGCAGGCTCGCCGGCGGCATCGGGCTGCATCGCGCCGATCACCGGCCTGCGATCAGGCAGCTCGGTCAACTCGCCCTCGCGAATGAGCCGCGCGATTTCGCGCAATGTCACCTCGTCCTCGCGGCTGAGCTCGGCACTCGTCCGGCATTCAGCGGCGATCGTGGGGGCCGCGAGCGCGGGTTCGGGCGGCGGAGTTGGTGACGCCATGACGAGGCTTATGTTGGGACCGGTCGCAGTGGTTTCCAAGTCCTGTTCGCGCGGGCGAAGACCTGTGTCCTTGAGCATCTCGGCATCGCCGCTGCGGATCAGCACGCCGGTCTTGTCGCGGCTGAGCGCCAGCCGCTCGACAACGGCCTCGATATGCACAAGACCGCGGGGCGTCCAGAAATCGAGCGGCATGGCTCGGGCGCCACCTTCCACTTCCCCGGCGAAGGCAATGAGCCGCGCCGCTGCCGGCAGCGCGCGATCGAGCCGGTCTTGCGTGAGGCGCGCGATGCTCTTGACGCCGAACAGCGTCAAGCCGGCTCCGTTGGCCCAAACGAAGGCCGATTGAGCGGGATCGAAGATCAACGCCGGCGCCGACTCGGCTCGGGCCGGTTCCGGCTCACGCCGTGTCTTGCGCTCTGAGCGCTCGCTCCTCACCTCTGGCCTCGTCTCCAGCCGGCTCGGACGCCCGCCCATGTCAGCCCGGCAAAAATTTCTCTAGCACATTTCGCCGGGCGATCCGAAGGGCATTGGCGGCCGGCGGATCAACCAGCAGGACATCACAAGCTCGCGCCTGCTTTTCTTCATGAAAATCAGATAATTGCTTGGCTGAACCGCTTCGGCTTCAGCACCGCCGGCGAACTTCCCGGCGGTGGGCACGCGGTCAAGAGCGGAGAATCAGGAGAATCACCCGCCGGCCGGGCGGCCGGAAGATAGAGCCGGCCGCCCAGACGACCGATGTGGGGCTCAGGCTTTCCTCAGCCCCATCTCGTTGAGCTGCGCCGCGGTTAAGGCGCGCTTGCTCTTGCCCTGACCGCGATGCTGGCGCGCATCGTGCGGCGGATCGGTCTTGAACTGGCAAACCGGGCAGGGCCGGTCGGGATTGGACTGCCGCATACCCTTGCCGCGGCCGCTGGCGCGCACGAGGCGATAGCGATGGCCGAGTGAAGAGAGCGTGGCGATGGCCTCTTCGGCATGCTCGAGCGCCTCCGCCACGGCTTCCTTGGAATACTCATCCATCTCGGCCTGTAGCTTCTTGATCTTGCTCAGCGCGCCACCCTCTTGGCCGCCGGTTTTTCTCGTCGCGTTCATTATCCGTTCCTCTCCATTTCAATAACAGCAGCAACTTCCGGCGCCCTATTTCGCGTGAGATCCAAAGCTGCAGATCGCGAGCCTGTCCTGACTCGCCCAAAGGCTGTCTATCACTGATTTGCCTGTTGTCACCTGCGGCATCGCTACGATTGCACACAAGGTTAGCGAAACCTAGGCAAAGACATCTCCGATTCATGCAGGAGCACTAGACTCTCTGCGAGCATCAACGGCATCATCCCAATTCGTAGTGAGTCGAAAATAGATATCCGCGCCCATGAACATTTGATGATGCCTGCTGTTTTCAACGGGCCTTTGCCATCGGCTAGTGGCGCAAAACGGTTTTGCCGATGTTCTAGATATCGCGGTTGCTGTCCGGGCACATCAATCCGACAACAATGAATGTTTTTCTGATTGCATCGTCCAATACATCCTGTCTCTTTCCTGGTGCAAACCAATCAATTGCACCGCAAAGCACGCGTTCGACAGGCTCCCAACCCGGTCAGGCCGCATCCCAATTGCGCGAATGCCGCGCTAGAGCGCGGCTACCGGCTCGGCGACGCCTTCATGTAGCATTGTTTGCCGGCTCTCGTGGCCATTCCGGAGTTCCGCACCTGGCGGCTCCGGACACGTCAATGTGGCAGCCTCCGGGAAAATCGAGCTGTCAATTACTCAATAGCGGCCGGCCGGGAGCCCGACATTGACTTGGCGTCGCAGCCCGGATGAATGTGACGGCCTTTCGCATAAGGAACAGCCATGGCCTACACCTCCTCGCCGCGCCCGACCTTCGACCGGCCGACTCACATCCCCTATGACCGCGTGACACGCCATCTGTGGGGAGACGATGCGTCGGGTCAGGTGGACGACTGGATCTATGTCTCTTCCCAAAAGATACATCAGCTCATTTTTGGCCTGCCCCCCGGCCAGGCCTTCCGGCATTCGCCCGACTACCGCACCGTGTTCGGCGCCGACGAGGTGCTCTATGTGCTGTCGGGCACCTATGTATCGGCCAATCCGGAGACCGGTGAGGTACATGTGGCGAAACCGGGCGAGGCGATCTTCTTTCGTAAGGACACCTGGCATCACGGCTTCAATCATTCAACCGAGCCGCTCCGAGTGCTCGAATTCTTCGCGCCGCCGCCAGCAACCGGTACGTCAGGCGCCTATGCGCGCACCAAACCCTATGTCGATCAGCCGCGCTACACGCGCAATGACTGGCTCGGAAAGTTGCCGATGCAGGCAGGGGAGCTTGCGAAAAGCAACACAATGCACGTCATGCGCGATAGCGATCTCGTCTGGCGGATGGAAGGGCCGAGGCAAGAGGCGCTGATCGGGCTTTATTGCGCGACCGAGCATCTGACCGTCGGGCGCATGCGCCTGCTCCCCGGCCAGCGCAGCGCCGTCGAGCGGCATGGCGGCGATGAAGGGCTCTATGTGCTTTCGGGCGACGTCAATGTGCTGGCGCCGGAAGCGGAGGGCCAAGTGTGGTTCGAATTGAAACCGCGCGACGGTTTCTACATTCCGCAAGACGCACCGCATCAGATTCACAATACCGGCGCGACCCCCGCCGAGATCATTTTCGGCATCGCGCCGAAGTATCTGCCGGGCTGAGGTATGCCGCTCGTTTGGCGGTTCGGAAGTCCGCTTCAGCCGTTGGGCGAGATCAGCGAGCGGACTTCCGAACAGAACGCCACACGAAACTATTGACTCTCTCGTGTTCTGGAGCAGGCTGCGATTAAGTGGAACCCGGTTAATCGCGAAAGCATGCGACCAAGCAAAGATCAAGAGCGGGCGGCACTTCCGTCTAAGCGTCGCCCGCTCTTGTCGAACGCGACGTTCGTGAGTGGTTGCAACAGATGGTGACGAACGTCGCGATCGGGACACGAGTCCTCGGCATCGACATTGGCGGCACGAGCGCGCGGCTTGGCCTCGTCGATACGCAGACGGGGCACATCGGCGCGCGCACGGCGCTTCCAACGCCGCCGCGCGAGGAAGCTGGCTTGACGTTCCTCGATGCCGTCGCCGAGGCGGCAGCTGGTCTCGTGTCCAGCACTCCGGTTGCAACCGTCGGCCTCGGCATCTGTGAGCTTGTTTCGCCGGACGGCCGGATCGAGAGCGGCCATCGCGTGCCATGGCGGGGGCTTGCGGTTGCCGGCCGGCTCGGCCGCATCGCACCGGTCACGATCGAATCCGATGTGCGCGCGGCAGCTCTTGCCGAAGCGCGCTTCGGCGCCGGTCGCGATTTCGACCCCTTCCTCTATCTCAACATCGGCACCGGCGTTTCCGCCGTGCTCGTACAAGGCGGCACGCCCTACCGCGGCGCGCACGGCCATGCGCTCGTCATCGCCTCGGGGCCGGCGACTTCGGTCTGTCCGCATTGCGGTGAGCAGCACGAAACGGTGTTGGAGGACATCGCCGGAGGCGCGGGCCTCACTGCCGCTTACGCCGGGGCCGCGGGCGATAGCGCTGCTATCATGCCGCTGATCCTCTCCCGCGCGGCCACCGGCGAGTCTGTCGCCCGCAAGCTTATCGCTTCCGCGACGCAGGCCCTCGCCAACACCCTCGGCCCGCTTCTCGGATTGACGGATCCCGCTGCCCTCGTCATCGGCGGCGGCCTCGGCGCGGCGCCGGGGCCGTACTTCGACGCGCTCGTTCCAGCGATCCGCCATCACATCTGGAGCGAGAAGACGCGCGCCATTCCGATCATGCAGGCCGCACTCGGCGGCGACGCCGGATTGATTGGCGCGGCGCTGGCGGCGCAACCGTAGGGGCGACCGGCAGTCGCCCGTCTCCCAACACGGCACGAGGATCGAAGATGGGCGACCGCAGGTCACCCCTACAACACCGCCCCTACATCGTCGCGCCGATCCGCCAAGGCGCGACGCGAGACCATCCCTGCTTCCGAGCTGATGCTGGCGCTGCAATGCGGTGGTTCCGATGGCTATTCGGGTATCACCGCCAATGCGGC
>JANNSX010000161.1:0-1831 GCA_031403155.1 Hyphomicrobiaceae bacterium | reverse complement strand
CGTGGTGGATGGCGATGACCGCGTTGCCGAACAGGCAGAAACCCATGCCGAGATCGGCGATGGCGTGGTGGCCGGGCGGACGGATGAGCGCGTAGGCGTTTTTCACATGGCCCTGCATGACGGCATCGGTGGCGACGATTGCGCCACCTGCGGCGAGCAGCGCGATCTCGTAACTGCCCTTGCCCATGGGGGTGAGCGCGCGCTCGCCTCGCCATAGCCGGTCTCGCTGATGGCCTTGATCTTGGCGATGTGGGCGCGGGTATGAAAGCGGGCGACCTCGTCGTCGGTCGCATAGCGCGGCTTCAGTTGCACGAGTTGGTCGAGGAGCCCTGAGACCTCGATCAGGTTGCGCATGCGGCGCTTGGTTTCCGGGTTCTCGTTGTGCTCGCCTGGCTGCACCGTGAGGCTCGGCGCGAAGATGCCCGAGTAGTTCCAGGTGTTGTGCCACAAGTAGAGCTCGTGGAAGACGAAACCCGTTGCCATTTGCATTGCTCCAGTGCCGTGTTTTGCAGTCGAGCAAGGCTACTGGCGGCCCTCTGGTCCCGCAAGCGCCCGCTTGCGGAAGCGTCCCGCGCTCTCGGCGTCAGACAAGCACGGTGCATGACCCGTAGGCCGAGCGGCGGTTGCACGCCTTGCTCCGAGCACGGCGTGCGTTGGCTCTGACGTAGCAACCGTGTAGTTACGCGGCATTGAGATCAGGATTGAAGGGCTTAGCGGTCTTGATGATTGCGTTCATGATGGCGATGAGCTTGCCGATGCAAGCGACGATGGCGAGTTTGTGGGGTTTGCCGCTGGCTCTGAGGCGTTTGTAGAGGGCTTTCAGCGGCGGATTGCAGCGATAGCCGGTCTGTGCGGCCATGTAGAGGGCGTGGCGGAGGGGAGCGCGTCCGCCCTGGATCTGGCGTTTGCCGGTGACGCCGCCCGAGTCGGCGTTGAAGGGTGCGACGCCGACGAGGGCCTTGAGGACGCTGGTTGCCCGGCTGCCGAGCTCGGGCAGCTCGGCGATGACGGCAGCACTGGTTTTGGCGGCGACGCCTGGAATACTTTCGAGCAGTTGCTGGCGCTCGCGCATCGACTGGCAGGCGGCGATCAGGCCGGCGATAGCCGCCTCGATCTGCGCGATCTCGCCATCGAGGGTGTGGATGAGGCGACCGACGCTGGCCTTGATGTCCTTCTCGACGATGTGGACGCGATGGTTCTTCTCGGCGGTGCGGGCGTCGACGAGCTGGCGGCGGCGCAAGCACAGGGCTTTCAAGCGGGCTGCCTCGCGGCTCGGCAATGTGGAGACGCGCGGCCTGGCGCGCTCGCCGAAGGTGGCGAGCACGCGCGCATCGATGGGATCGGTCTTGGCGAGGCGCCCGATGCCCTTGGCGAAGTGGCGGACCTGACGCGGATTGACGCGCGCAACGGGCACGTCTGCGGCGGTCAGCGCGGCCATGAGGATCAGCTCATAGCCGCCGGTTGCCTCGATGACGGCGAGGCATACACCGGCCTTGGCGAGCGTGTGTGCGAGCTTGCGGGCACCGACCTTGGTATTGGCGACCGATGATGCCTTGAAGGAGCCATCGGCCTGGAGCAGGGCGGCATCGAGGGTCGTGGAGGAGATGTCGATACCGGCGATCGGATATGTTATGTTCACAGCGAATCCACCCTTGTGTTTGCGAGCTGCGGGGAGTTGGTGCTCCCAGCGCTCAGTCAACCGTTCGGATTCAACGCGTGCACTGGCCGGCCAGGGATCAGGCTACGGAGCGACCTCATGATCGAGGCTGGCACGATCTCCGGGCCGGCCACCTTCCTTTCGCATGATTCCGACAAACAAGGCTGGCGCTGA
>JANNSX010000160.1:0-5312 GCA_031403155.1 Hyphomicrobiaceae bacterium | reverse complement strand
CGGCGCGGCGGGCCGAGCGGAAGTTCATCATCGGGCGGCGGGTTCTCTTGGCTCAATCGCCGCCCTCTACACCGGCCGCTGCGCCTGATCGCCGATATAGGCGATGCGCACCATGTTGGTGGCGCCGGGTGTACCCAGCGGCACGCCGGCCGTGATGATGACGCGGTCGCCCTGCTTGGCGAAACCTTCCTCGACCGCGATGCGGCAGGCCTTTTCGACCATCTCGGTCTGATTGGCGGCATCGCTCGTCAAGACGCAGTGCAGCCCCCAGACGATGGCGAGGCGGCGGCCGGTCGCCGGGATCGGCGTCAGCGCAATCACAGGCTGCCGGGGGCGCTCGCGGGCGACACGCACACCGGTCGAGCCCGTCGCCGTGTAGCAGATGATGGCGGCGGTCTTGAGCGTCTCGGCGATGGTGCGGGCGGCGTGCGCGATGGCGTCGGCGCCGGTCGCATCCGGCTCGGTGCGCTGGGCGTGGATGATCGCCTCGTAGAGCGGGTCCTGCTCGACCTCCTGGGCGACCTTGTCCATGGTCGCGACAGCTTCCACCGGATACTGGCCGACGGCGGATTCCGCCGACAGCATCACCGCATCGGCTCCCTCGAACACGGCGGTCGCCACATCCGACACTTCCGCGCGTGTCGGCACCGGCGCCGTGATCATCGACTCGAGCATCTGCGTCGCGACGACCACGGGCTTCCCCGCCCGCCGCGCCATCCGCGTCATGCGCTTCTGCAGCCCCGGCACCTTCTCGACGGGAAGCTCGACGCCGAGGTCGCCGCGGGCGATCATGATGCCGTCGGCGAGCTCGAGGATCTGGGTCAGATCGGTGACCGCCGACGGCTTCTCGATCTTGGCCATGACGGCGGCGCGGCCGGCGATAAGCTTCTTGGCCTCCGCCACGTCGGCGGCGCGCTGCACGAAGGAGAGAGCGATCCAGTCGACGCCGAGCTCGGCGGCGAAGGCGAGGTCGTTCCTGTCCTTGTCGGTCAAGGCGCTGAACGGCAGCACGGTCTCGGGCAGGCTGATGCCCTTGCGGCTGGCGAGCGCGCCGCCAACCAGCACCTCGGCGACGATCGCATCCTTCGTTTTCTCGATGATCCGCATTTTGAGCTTGCCGTCGTCGAGGATCAGGTGGTGGCCGGCTTCGGCCGCCTCGAAGATATGGGGATGGGGCAGGTGCACGCGCTCGGTGGTGCCGGGCTCCTTGCTCTTGTCGAAACGGAAGAGCTTGCCCTCGCGCAGTAGCACCCGCTCGCCGGCGAAGGCGCCGACGCGCAGCTTGGGGCCTTGCAGGTCGCAGAGGATGCCGATCGGCCGGCCCGTCTCCTGCTCGAGCGCGCGGATGGCGGCGTGCTCGGCCTTCACCAGGTCGTAGGTGGCATGGCTCATGTTGAGGCGGAAGACGTCGGCGCCGGCGCGAAAGAGGCGGCCGATGCTTTCCGCATCCGAGGTTGCAGGCCCGAGCGTCGCGATGATCTTGACCCGCCGGTTGCGTCGCATGCTGATCCTTCCGGGGCTGCTCATGGGCGCCGGTCACGCCGGGGCCGTTCTTGTTGCAACGCATCAAAGCAAGGTAGGAGCAAAAGCACAAGGCGCGCTTTGCAGCGGGCCATGGTTAGCGTTTGCTTACTCGCATCCGCGCAAATGTCTTAAGGGAGTTGAAATGATCTTTAGATCTGTCTGTTAGAACTCTCGCCAAGCCGTGATAGGTGCCGCGCTGGGTCATGCGGTACCGGATGGTTGGGGGGTTGTATCGTGCCGATCATTCGCACCGGGACGAAGAACGGCGACAGGTTCTTGGGCACATCGGCCGCCGAGGCCTATGACGGCCTGGGCAGCTTCGACAGCGTCGACTACATGAGCTCGACGGGCGCGATCACGATCGATCTCGGAAATCCATCGAACAATTCCGGCAATGCGGCAGGCGACACCTTCGTCAGCGTCGAATACTTCAAGTTCGGTCGTGGCAACGACACCTTTACGGGCTCCGCTCGTAACGAGCAGGTCAACGGCTACTTCGGCAACGACACCATCGATGGTGCCGGCGGCGACGACATTCTCTTGGGCCATGCCGGCAACGACGCGATCGAGGGCGGCACCGGTAACGACAGCATTTGGGGCGGCGGCGGCTTTGACACCCTGTCCGGCGGCGCCAACAACGACCGTCTCGTCGGCGACATGGGCAACGACACGCTCGACGGCGGCGATGGCAACGACTTTTTGCAGGGCGGCACTGGCAACGACGCCATCTCCGGTGGCAATGGCATCGACACAGTACGCCTGCTCGGCAACCTCGCCGACTATGATTTCGTCTACACCGCAACCGGCGTCTACGCCACCCATGCGCGGGGCTCGCAGGTCGACGGCGTCGAGTTCATCGACCTGTCGACGGAGCTCCTCCAGTTCGCCGATCAGACGGTGGCGCGCCCGAGCGCACCTCCGGCGGTTGCCTTCACCGGCGTGGCGCTCACCGATACGGGATCGAGCGCTTCCGACAACATCACCAACAATCCGACCGTCACTTTCTCCGGCACGGCCGCCGATCTCGACGGCACGGTCGTCGAGGTCGAAGTGTTCAATGGCACGGTGTCGCTCGGCGTTGCCACTGTTTCCGGCAACACCTGGAGCCTGACGGCGGCGCTCGCCCACGGTACCTACGACAATCTGCGCGCCGTTGCGACCGACAACTCCGGTATGACGGGCGAGGCGACGATCGGCTCGGTCTTCGTCATCGACCTCCTCGCGCCGGCTGCTTCCGCCCCCGACCTCTCGGCGGCGACCGACAGCCTGCCGGTCGACAACGACGACATCACCAACCTCCAGACGCTGGATCTCTCGGGCACCGCCGAGGCCGGCAGCACCGTCCGTCTCTACAACGCCAACACGAACGCGCTGCTCGCGACCGCGACTGCGATTGGTGGAGTCTACGCCTTCACGGTCACCGTTCCGTCGGGCACCTACAACTTCGCCGTCACCGCCGAGGATGCGGCCGGCAATGTGGGTGCGATGTCGAGCGCGCTGACGGTCATCGTCGACACGCAGGCTTCGACCGTCGTGGGTCTGATGACATCCGCGAACTCGATCACCTTCACGGCTTCCGACGACCATGGGCCGCTGAGCCTCGCCGGCACCTTCGCCGGCCTCGGCGCTGTCAACAACGCCATGAGCACGACGCTCTCGCTGGTGGAGCAGGCGACGGCCAAGCTCGGCACGCTGCAGGTGCAGGACATCGCCGGCAATCCGAGCAATGTCATCGGCCTCGGTCTCGGCACGTCGGGCGCCAACATCTTCACGGGTCCGCTGGCGGCGAGCGCCAACGCGCTCTACGGCTTCGGCGGCGACGACATCCTGACGGGCGGTACGGCGGGCGACGTGCTCTACGGTGGTGACGACAATGACCGTCTCATCGTGACCGCCGGCGGCGACACGCTCGACGGCGGCGCCGGCGCGGGCGACACGATCGATTTCTCGAACGCGGCCTCCGGCGTGACCTTCAGCCTCGCAGGTGCTGCGACGCAAAACACCGGGGCTGATTTCGGCGCGATCACTTGGTTCGGCATCGAGAACATTTTTGGTGGCGATTCAGAGGACAACCTGACGGGTGACCTCAATGCCAACACGCTCACAGGCGCCGGTGGCGTTGATTTTCTGACCGGCGGCGGCGGCATCGACCGGTTCGTCATCGATGCGGGGACCGATTTAGTCACCGACCTCGGTGCCGGTGGCGCGGACGCCGTCGTCGTCTCGAGTGGTGCATCTCTGGTTGCGACACTTGCATCGAGCTGGACCGCGACTGCGGCCACTGCGAATGCCGGCTCGGCCACCATCGATACCGCGGGCTTCTCGGCGAGCGTGGCTGCGGCCGGCGGCTCGACCGGCTGGACGCTCGCCAATGCGGGCACGGGCAGCGGCATCGCCGTGTCCCTCACCGGTGGCGCCTATGCAGATACGCTCTATGGCGGATTCAGAGCCGACACACTGACCGGCGGCTCCGGCAACGACACGATCAACGGTGGCTCCGGTGGCGACACGCTGACCGGCGGCCTCGGCACCGACTCGATCGACCTGGGTGCCGGCGACAGCGCCCGCGACTACGTGCGGTTTAGTGCAGCCGGCGATTTCGGCGACAGTGTCTCCAGCTTCGCCGTCGACGGCACCTATGACATGGTTCAGTTCACGGGTGGGCTCGTCAGCACCTTCGACGACGGCAATGGCAATTTTTCGATCCGCTGGGCGCAGAGCAGCGGCAACGGCAATACCGTGAACGTGTCGATTGGCCAGGCCAACAACGACCGCGAGGGTCTGATGCTTCGCGGGAGCAATGGCGAGGGCGTCACCAACGCCAGCCTCGGCAACGCCTCGGCGGTGGCCTCGGCCTTCAATGCCGAATTCGTCATCACGGCGGCGAATGGCGAGGATGCGATCCTCGTCGTCAACGATACGAATGGCAACGACTTCTCGGTCTGGCGATGGATCCAGGCCGGCGGTGGCGAGGTCGGCGCGACCGAGCTCACGCTCATCGGTGTCTTCGACGCCTACGGCACGGTGACGACGTCGAGCTTCGGGTTCTTCTGAGGCTGCGCCTGAGGCTGGGTTAGCCGGGAAAGCGCTGAACATCGCGACCCGGTGACGGCGATGCAGACATTTGGGCCTCTCGACGATTCTCGCCTCAGGTGCGAGAGTCCGAAACGATGCTTATCTCGAACGCCATGGCATTGATGCTGGTCGGGGCGTCTTGGATGCGGGGCATCCCGCCCGAAGGCTTGAACTTTGTCTCCCATCAGCCCGGCCATGTCCTGCAAGACCGCCGCGACGAGCTGCAAGGCGGGATGCGCCTGAAACTTCAAGGCACACGGCCGAGGCCGAGGCTCGAGCCGAGGAGTCGCGTAAAACCGAATGTGGCACCAACTCCACGCCGCCAGCCTTCGCTCAGCCTCCCGCCCACCATACCAAAATCGGGCGCTCTGCCGCGAGCGGTTCAGGCGAGGGCCTTATACCAAACCGCAGAAAGCGCGACCCGTTCGATGGCCCCGGTGGGGCCATGGCCTGTAGCCACTGGTGAAGCGCGAGGCCGGGCGAAGGCCCAGCCTCGCAGCGAAACCCGTGTAGTGAAGGTTGCAAAACGCTGCCCCGGCAGGGGCAGAGGAGGGCTGCTCCATGCTTCCTCCGCCCCATTGGGGCGGGGCGAGGGGAGTGACGTTTCCACGGGTTCCGCTGCGCTCACCCGTGGCTACAATCCCCAGCCCCTTCGGGGCTTGGCCGGTCTTGCCGCTGTAGAAGAAACGGGCTTCGATGCGGGTCAGGGGTTT
>JANNSX010000159.1:0-8426 GCA_031403155.1 Hyphomicrobiaceae bacterium | reverse complement strand
GTCATCAGCTGCGGCGGGTCGATCCACTTCTGATAGCTGTCGTCCTGATGGAAACCGAGCGGCTTGGTCCCCGGCGGTTTCCAGATGACGTTGTCCTGGTTCATGCGGGCGCCCGGCCAGCCGCGCAGGGTCGCGCAGGCTTCCCCTGCCCGGCCAGCCGCGCAGGGTCGCGCAGGCTTCCCCGATATCCTCGCGGAGCGCGATCCGCGCGATCGTGCGATCCGACTTCCAGCCGTTGCAGATCTGCCGCGTCACGTCCGGACGGTCCTTGCCGGCCTTCCAGTTCCACTCGTCGGGGTAGAGCCCAGTCTCGAACGTGCCGGAGAACAGCGGCTCGACCCGGCTGCGGGCCGCTTCGATCTCGGCCTGATCGAGCACGTTCTCGACAATGACGAAGCCGTCCTTGGCGAAGGTTTCGAAATGGGCGGGGGTGAGCACAATGCGGGCCATGGTGGGTCTCTCGGGCAAAGCAAGGCTCAGTGACTGGTGCCACAGAGCCACCGTCGCATCAAGCCGGTGTCCGATCGCAGTGGATGCGAGGGGCGTATGGCTCGCTGGAAGGCCCGTTTTCGCCTATGCTCGCGCCCTTGGCCGGTGCTTGGAACAGAAGTCGCCCCGGCCGGCGCATGCAAGGAGGTCCTGGGGTGTCCGGAACCTACGTCTTCGATGCCTATGGCACGCTGTTCGACGTGCACTCGGCCGCCGCCCGGCACAAGCAAGCCATCGGTCCCGAATGGGAGCGCTTCTCGGAGCGCTGGCGGGGCAAGCATCTGGAATACACCTGGGTGCTGTCGATGATCGGCAAGCACGCGTCGTTCCGCAAGCTCCTCGAGCAGAGCCTCGATACGGCGGCGGCTTCGATCGGCGGCATTTCGGCCGAGACGCGGACGGCGCTGCTCGAGGCCTATGACTCCCTCGATGCGTTCCCTGAGGTGAAGGAGGCGCTGGCCGGGCTCAAGAAGACGGGGGCGCGGCTTGCGATCCTCTCGAACGGCGATGCCGACATGCTGCAGCGGGCGGTCGCATCATCTGGTCTCGGCGACGTCTTGAATGCGGTGTTCACCGTGGCCGAGGTCGGCGTCTTCAAGCCCTCGGCCCGCGTCTATCGCCATGCGGCGACCAAGCTCGGCGTCGACAAGGCGCAGGTGACCTTCGTGTCCGCCAATCGTTGGGACGTCGCCGGCGCCCAGGCCTTCGGCTTCCGGACCGTCTGGCTCAACCGCGGCAACGCGCCCGACGAGTATCCGGATCTGCCGCCGGCGACAGTCATTGCCGATTTGAAGGGGCTGCTTGCTTAGAGTGCTTCCGTTTTTCGTTGAATCACTTCAACACCCTAATACCCGACCGCAAAACCCCTGACCCGCATCGAAGCCCGTTTCTTCTGCGGCGGCAGGACCGGCCAAGCCCCGAAGGGGCTGGGGAATGTAGCCACGGGTGAGCGAAGCGGAACCCGTGGAAGCGTCGCTCCCGAAGTCCCGCCCCAACGGGGCGGAGGAAGCATGGAGCGGTTCTCCTCTGCCCCTGCCGGGGCAGCATCGTGCAACGTTCTCGCCCACGGGTTTCGCTGCGAGGCTGGGCCAATGCCCAGCCTCCCGCTTCACCCGTGGCTACAGTCCATGGCCCCTTGGGGGCCATCGGACCGGTCGAGCATTCTGCGGTTTGGTATAATTCCTTGGTTTGTCGTGCTCCATTTCGGAAAACCGCTTCGCGCTTTTCCGGAAACACCCTAGGGATCACAGACTCGGCTGCCGGCCGCGGCCCTGCCCTCAAAAATCCGTCGGCTGGCCGCCTTCCCGGATGCGGCGCTCGACGTAGGCGTCGACCTCTTCGGCGATGGCCGGATCGATGGGCGGCTCCTCGTATTCGGCGAGCGCCTGCTTCCAGAGCGCATTGGCCTTCCGCTGTGCGTCCGGCGAGCCCGCCGCCTGCCACTGCTCGAAATTCCGCCAGTCGGAGATCAGCGGCGCGTAGAAGGCATTCGAGTAGCGCGCGAGCGTATGCTGGGCGCCGAAGAAGTGCCCGCCGGGCCCGACCTCCTTGATGGCCGCCAAGCCCAGTGCGTCCTCGCTCATGTCGAGGGGTGTGAGGAATTCGGCCACCATCTGCAGAAGGTCGATGTCGAGCGCGAACTTCTCGAATGAGCCGACGAGCCCGCCTTCCAACCAGCCGGCCGCGTGCACGATGAGATTGCCGCCACCCATAATGGCGCCCCACAGCGAGAACACGCTCTCGTAGGCGGCTTGGGCATCGACCGTGTTGGCGGCGTTGGTGGAGGAGGTCCGGTAGGGCAGCTTGTAGCGGCGCGCCAATTGCCCGCCGGCGATCGCCGCTTTCATGTATTCGGGCGTACCGAAGGCCGGCGCGCCCGACTTCATGTCGACGTTGGAGGTGAAGCCGCCATAGATGAACTTGGCGCCCGCCCGCGTGAACTGGCTCAACACGAGCCCGGCCAAGGCTTCGGCATTCTGCTCCACCAGCGCGCCCGCCATCGTGACCGGTGCCATGGCGCCCGCGAGCGTGAAGGGCGTGACGCAGCAGACCTGCCCGTGCCGCGCCAGCTCGATGATGCCCATGGCCATCGGCCCGTCGAGCTTCATCGGCGAGTTGGTGTTGATGACCGTCATGACGACCGGCGTGTCGTCGATCTTGTCCTTGGGCACCCCGCAGGCGATGCGGGCGACCTCCAGCCCATCGAACAGCCGCTCGCGGCCGGTCGAGGAGACGAAGTAGACCTTATCCGAGAGCCTCGCCTTGGCTCGCGCCACATGCAGGTGTCGCACCGAAGCATGCAGGTCCAGCGCATCCGTCGAGCCGCCGCCCGCCATGTGGACGATATTGAAAAACTGGCTGAGCCGGATGAAATTGCAGGAATCCTCAAAACTGCCGGGGCGCCGTCCGCGATCCATGTCCGAGCAGTTGGGTGGCCCGCCGACCGGTCCGAAGACGATCCAGTTGCCGCCGAAGCGGACGGAGTGCGCGGGGTTGCGGGCGTTGAGCACGAACTCGGAGGGCGCGCGCCGGATCGCCTCCTCGACGACCTCGCGGCCGATGCGGACACGCTCGCCATCCACCTTGGCGCCAGCGCGCCGGTAGATCTCGAGCGCTTCGGTGTTGAGGATGACCTCCATCCCGACATCCTCGAGCAGCTTCAAGGATGCCTCGTGGATGGCCTCGATGTTGTCGTCGGACAGGAACTTGATGGGATCGAGCGTCAGGCGCGGCTGCTGGAACGGCTTCTGCTGGATGCGGTTCTGCGAGGGCTCTCCGCGACGGCGGCCTTCGCGCTTCTTCTGGCGGGCCGTATCTTCCACAGCGGACATGGGCGTTTCTCCCGCGGACCGAGCCGCCGATCGCAGCCGATCCTAGAGTGCTTCCGGAAAAGTGCGAAGTGGTTTTCCGAAAAGAAGCACGACAAACCAAGGAATTAGGGTGTTGAAGTGATAAAACGAAAAACGGCAACACCCTAGACGGCGTGACCCGCAGGGGGAAGCGATACCAACGGCGGCATTGCTGGTATGACCGGCGAAACATCAGCGGTTGCACGCTTCGCACCGGGGAGCCGCCGTGTCTGCAAAATCCCGAATCGTCCTCCTCAACGGCGTTGGCAGCGCCGGCAAGACCACGATCGCCAAGGATTTGCAGAAGATCACACACTCGCCGTTCCTTTACGTCGCCATGGACGGCTTCCTGGAGATGCTGCCCGAAGTCTACCAGGATCACGCCGCGACCTTCCGCTTCGAGCCACTCATCGAGAACGGCCATCCTTCGATTGCGATCCACACAGGCCCAATCGGCGAAAGGGTGATGAGCGGCATGCGGGCGGCGATCGCAGCGCTTGCCGGCCAAGGCAACGACCTCATCGTCGACGACGTGCTGGTGGGCGGCGACGCAGAGCTGGCCGACTACCGGACCCGGCTCGCCGGACACCGCCTCTTGACGGTCGGCGTCCACGCCCCCCTCGACGTTCTCGAAGCCCGCGAAAAAGCCCGCGGCGACCGCCTCATTGGACTCGCCCGCTGGCAGTTTCCGAAAGTGCACGCCGGCATGACCTACGACCTGGAGGTTGATACGAGCCGCGCCTCGCCCGAAGCCTGCGCCCGAGCGATCCGCGATCGTTTTGAACTTTAGAGTGCTTCCGGAAAAGTGCGAAGCGGTTTTCCGATGAGAAGCACGACAAACCAAAAAGCTAGGGTGTTGAAGTGATTCAACGAAAAACGGAAACACCCTAGGATGTTCGGATTCTCGGCCGCGCCACCCTTGCCTCGGCAGTGCGGAAACCGCTAACACCACCCCAACCCCTCACCCCGGACCCCCCGCCATGCCCGCTTCCGCCCTGATGAACGTCATGACCGCCGCCGCCCGCAAGGCCGGCAAGAGCCTCACCCGCGACTTCAACGAGGTCGAGCACCTGCAGGTTTCCGTGAAAGGCCCGGCCAACTTCGTCTCGGCCGCCGATCACCGGGCCGAGGACATCGTCTTCAACGAGCTGTCGAAGGCGCGGCCAGGCTACGGCTTCCTCATGGAGGAGCGGGGCGAAGTCGCGGGCGCCGACAAATCCCACCGCTGGATCGTCGATCCGCTCGACGGCACGACGAATTTCCTGCACTCGATCCCGATCTTCGGCGTCTCGATCGGCCTCGAGCGGGACGGCGAGCTGGTGGCGGGCCTGATCTACAATCCGGTCATGGACGAGTTGTATACGGCCGAGAAGGGCAAGGGCGCCTTCATGAACGACCGGCGGCTGCGGGTCGCCAACCGCCGGAAGCTCGACGACTGCGTTGTCGGCACCGGCATCCCCTATCACCGCAGCGGCGGCCACGACACCTTCATGGAGGAGCTGGCGCGGATTATGCCCAAGACCGCCGGCATAAGGCGTTGTGGGGCCGCCGCGATCGACCTCGCCTGGGTCGCGTCCGGGCGGTTCGATGGCTTCTGGGAGCGGAAACTCTCGCCCTGGGACATGGCGGCAGGCGCTCTCATGGTGCGGGAGGCCGGCGGTTTCGTCAGCGATGCCGACGGCAAGGACAAGTTCCTCGACACGGGTGAGATCGTCGCCGGCAACCAAATGGTCCACAAAGCGCTTCTGACCCTGATTAAGTAGATTTCTCTTGGCGCACTTTCTTGCGGCGAACCGGGGACCACTTCGCCGGAAAGTGTAGTTTTTGACTTGGCGCACTTTCTGGCGGCGAACCGGGGACCACTTCGCCGGAAAGTGCGGGCTTTGGCTTGGCGCACTTTCTTTCGGCGAACCGGGGACCACTTCGCCGGAAAGTGCGCTCGTGCCACAGCGTTGCCTGAAAGTCCGGCAAGAAACGGGGAGTTTGTCCTCTCAGGGCAGCTGCGCTAGCTTTATGGTCGGGGCGAGCCCAACTTCGTCCGTCGCCTGCCGTTAGCGGCCGTTAGCGTAAGAGGGATCGTCGGTCACATGGCAAAGCGTGAGGTCCAAGACCCCGAGGCGTCATTCAAGACGACGTTCTCGCGGCCGCAGTTCCACCTGCTCACCATGCTCGTCTTCCTGGCGCTCATGGGATTTCTGGCGGCAATCCTGTCCGACATCATCCTGACGGCGCTGAAAGCCAACACCTTCCTCAACTCCGTCATCCTGGCCGTGCTCGCCATCGGCATCATCAATGCCTTCAGGCAGGTGCTGGCGCTGTATCCCGAAATCCGCTGGGTCAACGGCATCCGCATCTCCGATCCGGGCATCGCCGTCGAGCGGCAGCCGACGCTGCTCGCGCCCATGGCCAACATGCTGCGCGACCGGCGCGGCGTACTTTCACTTTCAACCCTGTCGATGCGCAGCATCGTCGATAGCGTCGGCGCCCGGCTCGATGAGCGGCGCGACACCTCGCGCTATCTCGTCGGCCTGTTGATCTTCCTAGGTCTGCTCGGAACATTCTTCGGCCTGCTCGAGACCATTCAGTCGATCGGCCTCACCATCAATGCCCTGGACGTCGGCGCCTCCGACAGCCTCAACGTCTTCCAAGAGCTCAAGACCGGGCTCCAGGCGCCGCTCAAGGGCATGGGCACGGCCTTCTCCTCCTCGCTGTTCGGTTTGTCGGGCTCGATGATCCTGGGATTTCTCGAGTTGCAAGCAAGCCAGGCGCAGAACCGCTTTTACAACGACCTCGAGGAATGGCTGTCGGGCATCACCGATCTCACTCCCGGCTCCTCCGGCAGCGACCAGACCTCGCAGTTCCGTTTCGCCCTCGTCGAGCTGCAGCGCTCGATCGCCGAGCTGGGCACCAGCTTCCGCAACGGTCAGGGCAATGCCCACGCACCGCCCAATGACGAGGCGGTCAAGGAGCTCGCCGGCGGCATCGAGAAGCTCGTCAAGCAGATGCGGGCCGAGCAGAAGGTGGTGCGCGAATGGGTCGACGAGCAGGCGGCCCAGCAGAACGAGCTGATGGTCGTGCTCAGGGATCTCTCCAACACGATCCAGCCGAGGAGATAGCCCATGGCGCTCGCGCGCGGACGCCGCGGCGGACACCCGGAGTACTACTGGCCGGGCTATGTCGACATTCTTTCGACGCTGCTGCTCGTCGTCACCTTCCTGATGTCGTTGTTCATGGTAACGCAGTTCTTCGTCAGCCAGGAGAGCTCGGGTAAGGACGTCGCGTTGAAGCGGCTGACCACGCAGCTCGCGCAGCTGACCGAGCTGCTGGCGCTCGAGCGCACAACCAGCCAGACGGCTGAGGAGGAGCTGACCGCAATGTCGGCAAGCCTCGCCGAGACCGAGGCTGATAAGAAGAAGCTCTCGGACCTCGTCGCCCTGGGGGACCAGAAAGCAGGCGAGGCGCAATCGAAGGCTGCCGTGCTCGCGAGCGATCTCGACACCCAGAAAGAGATCTCCGAGGAGGCGATGGCGCGGGTCAATCTGCTGAACCAGCAGTTGCTCGCGCTCCGCCGCCAGATCGCGGCTTTGGAGGAGGCGCTCGACGCGTCCGAATCCAAGGACAAGCAAAGCCAGACCCGCATCGCGGATTTAGGCCAACGCCTTAACGTAGCGCTTGCCAAGAAGGTGCAGGAGCTGTCGCAGTATCGCTCCGAGTTCTTCGGCAAGCTGAGGACGCTACTGGCCAACCGCCAGGACGTCCGCGTCGTCGGCGACCGCTTCGTGTTTCAGGCCGAGGTGCTGTTTCCCTCGGGCTCCGACGTGATCAATCCAGAGGGGCTGGCAACGCTCGACTCGCTGGCGGCCGCCATGAAGGAGCTCGACGGCAAGATCCCGAAGGAGGTTTCCTGGGTGTTGCGTGTCGACGGCCATACGGACCGGCGGCCGATCAACAGCCCGGCCTTCCCCTCGAACTGGGAACTCTCGAGCGCGCGCGCCATCGCGGTCGTGAAGTTCCTCATCGACCGCGGCATTCCCGCGAACCGGCTCGTCGCCGCCGGCTTCGGCGAGAACCAGCCGATCGAGTCGGGCGTGACCGAGGATGCCTTCGCCAAGAACCGCCGCATCGAGCTGAAGCTGACCGAGCGGTAGCTCATGGGCATTTCACCGGCCTTGATTCTTCTGAACAGTCACCAAGAAAGCGCGCATTTCAGCCGCTGACCTCAAGTGATGCACACGCTTCGTCCCTGCAACGTCGGCGACGAGCTGCCGGTACTTCGGTGTAAGGTGCCGATTACAAGGCCATAACACACGATAGCTCGCCATCGAGCTGTTCCACAGCGGACTCCGTTCCGGCCAGCCTGGCGGATCGGCGAACAGACCTTTGACGAGGCGCTTGGTGACCCACCAGTGATGGACGGCGATCGGCAGATCGAAGTGGATCAGCGTGTCCGCGACCGCGAACCGCTCCCAGGCGGTCGCTTCTGTGCTGTAGCCATCGATGATCCACTCATCGCGGCCGAGCAGCTCGGCATGCGCGCGCAGGAACTCCTCGTGCGAAACTTCGGCGCCACCGGCCTGAACTGCATCTTGTCCACGACATGGAGCGGGAGACTGGTCAACTCGGACAGACGCCACGCCAGGGTCGACTTGCCGCCGCCGGCGTTTCCGAAGATTGCAACGCGTTTCATCAATGATGCCTGTATTTCCAAACTCTCATCCACCTGTGCCGGCGACGTTTCGCCTTCTCCCAAGGGGAGAAGGTGGTGCGTCATGCCGAAGGCATGCCTTCGGCATGAAGCACCGGATGAGGGGGTACGATGTCTCTAATGGAATAAGGTCCAACTTCACGGCCCGGCGGGCAGACCTTTTTCCTTTCGAGAAACCTTACCCCCTCTCCCGCGCTTGCTCGCTTGCGCGCCTTCGGCACGACCCGGCACCCTCTCCCCATGGGCTACGGCATACACGGATTTTTTTGAGTCGCTGGAGTCGCTTAGCTTTCGGCTGGTGAAAGGCGGTTGCATGGCTACACTTGCGTGTGATTCTGTTGGTGTCGATCAAACTCTGATTCGGAGGGATCGGCATGCGGGAG
>JANNSX010000158.1:0-47462 GCA_031403155.1 Hyphomicrobiaceae bacterium | reverse complement strand
CATGCTTCACGACAAGGACCGGATTTTCACGAACCTCTATGGTCGTCACGACTGGGGGCTCGAGGGAGCCCTCAAGCGCGGCTGCTGGGATGGCACGAAGACCTTCATCGACAAGGGGCACGACTGGATTGTCGAGGAGATAAAAGCTTCGGGTATCAGAGGCCGGGGCGGCGCGGGATTACCGACCGGCCTCAAATGGTCGTTCATGCCCAAGAGCGATCCGCGTCCGAGCTATCTCGTCGTCAATGCCGATGAGTCCGAGCCCGGCACCTGCAAGGATCGCGAGATCCTGCGCCACGATCCGCATCTGCTGATCGAGGGTTGCCTGCTGGCATCGTTCGCGATGCGCGCGCATGCCTGCTACGTGTACGTCCGCGGCGAGTTCATCCGGGAGCGCGAGCGCTTGGAAGCCGCCGTTCGCCAGGCCTACGACGCCCGCCTCATCGGCCGGAACAATCTCCACGGCTGGGACTTCGACCTCATCGTCCATCACGGCGCCGGCGCCTATATCTGCGGCGAGGAGACGGCGTTGCTCGAAAGCCTCGAGGGCAAGAAGGGCCAGCCCAGGATGAAGCCGCCCTTCCCGGCCAATGTCGGGCTTTATGGGGCGCCCACCACCGTCAACAATGTCGAGAGCATCGCGGTGGCGGGCACGATCCTGCGCCGGGGGGCGCCGTGGTTTGCCGGCCTCGGCAAGCCCAACAATGCCGGCACGAAGCTCTTCTGCATCTCCGGCCACGTCAATAAGCCCTGCACGGTGGAAGAGGAGATGGGCATCCCCTTCCGCGAGCTGATCGACCGGCATGCCGGTGGCGTGCGCGGCGGCTGGGACAATCTGCTCGCCGTCATTCCCGGCGGCTCGTCCGTGCGCTGCCTTCCCGCGCCCCAGTGCGGCGAAGACCTGACGATGGATTTCGACAGCCTGGTGAAGTTGAAATCCGGCCTCGGCACCGCGGCCGTCATTGTCATGGACAAGTCGACCGACATCATCGCGGCGATCGCGCGGCTCGCCTATTTCTACAAGCACGAGAGCTGCGGCCAGTGCACCCCCTGCCGGGAGGGTGCGGGGTGGATGTGGCGCGTGATGGAGCGGCTCGTCAAGGGCGAGGCCGAGAGCCGCGAGATCGATCTGCTCGCCAACGTCACGCGCCAGATCGAGGGTCACACGATCTGCGCGCTGGGGGATGCGGCCGCCTGGCCGATCCAGGGTCTCATTACCCACTTCCGCCCCGTCATCGAGGAACGGATCGCGGCGCGCAAGTCGCGCCAGCGGCAGGCGGCGGAGTAGGGGCATGCACCTCGCCCAGCTCAACATCGGCCGGTTCCGGTATCCGACGGACGATCCGCGGATGGCGGAGTTCATGGAGAACCTCGATCGCGTCAACGGTCTCGCCGAGCGCGCGCCAGGGTTCGTTTGGCGCTTGAAGGGCGACAACAACAACGCGACCGAGTTCCGGCTCGGTGAAGACTCGGCAGTAAACCTCTCGGTCTGGGCGACAGCGAAAGATCTCGAAAGCTTCGTCTTCAAGACCGTGCATGTCCGCTTCTACAAGCAGCGCGAGGCCTGGTTCGACCTCATGGAGAAGCCCCACTTCGTCTTGTGGTGGGTGCCGGAAGGCCACTTGCCGACGCTCGACGAGGCCGGTGCACGGCTCGCCGACTACGAGGCGAACGGGCCGAGCGATCGCGCCTTCGGCTGGGCCGAGGTGATGGACGACGCCCACCTCAGGGAGGCCCGCTGCGCATGATGATGATTGTCGCGTCCGAGGTAGCTGCGAGTTCCACCCCCCACCCTGTCCCTCCCCACGTCGTGTCGAAGACACGCCTTCGGCATGACGGGGAGGGGACCTTGGGGAGGCGATCTTCACGCCAGCAAGATCTGGGTTGTCTCGACGTGTCGAAGCGCAAGCCGTGGCATCCATTTCTGCGCCTTAAGGAACGCACCGCTCTAGCTCCCCCTCCCCCTCGTGGGGAGGGTTGGGGTGGGGGGTGTGACCATCCAACTGCTCAGACGGCCGTGAGATTCACCCCCCACCCTGTCCCTCCCCACGTCGTGTCGAAGACACGCCTTCGGCATAACGGGGAGGGGACCCTGTGGGATCTACCTTCGGGACAACCCAGACGTCGGCTTGTCGCATCGTCCTCAACCGTCGCCTCCGCGCCAGCCAATCGAGTCCCCTGATGCCCAAACTCAATATCGACGGCACCGAGTACGAGTTCGAAAACGGCATGACGCTGATCCAGGCGTGCGAAGAGGCGGGCGTCGAGATTCCGCGCTTCTGCTTTCACGAGCGCCTGTCGATCGCCGGCAATTGCCGCATGTGCCTGATCGAGGTGGTGGGCGGGCCGCCCAAGCCCCAGGCGTCCTGCGCCATGACGGTCAACGATCTGCGCCCGGGGAAGAACGGCGAGGCGCCGATGATCCGCACCAATTCCGAGATGGTGCTGAAGGCGCGTCACGGCGTCATGGAGTTCCTGCTCATCAATCACCCGCTCGATTGCCCGATTTGCGATCAGGGCGGCGAATGCGACCTGCAGGACCAGTCGATGGCTTTCGGCATCGGCAGCACCCGCTACATCGAGAACAAGCGGGCGGTCGAGGACAAGTATCTGGGCCCGCTCGTCAAGACCTCGATGACGCGCTGCATCCAGTGCACGCGCTGCGTCCGCTTCATGACCGAGGTGGCCGGGGTGGAAGAGCTGGGCGCCACCGGCCGCGGCGAGGACATGGAGATCACGAGCTATCTCGAAGCCGGGCTCTCCTCGGAGATGTCGGCCAATGTCATCGATCTCTGCCCGGTCGGCGCGTTGACCTCGCGGCCGAATGCCTTCCAGGCGCGGTCCTGGGAGTATCGCAAGACCGAGACGATCGATGTCATGGACGCGCTGGGCTCGGCGATCCGGGTCGACAGCAGGGGCGCCGAGGTGGTGCGCATCCTTCCCCGCACCAACGATGCCATCAACGAAGAATGGATTTCAGATAAGACGCGCTACGTCGCCGATGGCTTGCGGACGCAGCGCCTCGACAAGCCTTACATCCGCGAAGGCGGACGGCTGAAACCGGCGAGCTGGGATCAGGCGCTGAAGCTCGTGGCGGCTAAGCTCACGAGCACGCCTGCCAATCGCATCGGCGCCATCGCGGGCGACCTCGCGGCCACCGAGGACATGTTCGCGCTGAAGGCGCTGCTCGGCGGCTTGGGCGTCACCAGTCTCGATTGCCGGCAGGACGGCGCAAGGCTCAATCCGGCGGCAGGCCGGGCGAGCTATCGCTTCAACGCGACTATCGAAGGCATCGAGACCGCCGACGCGATCCTCCTCATCGGCACCAATCCGCGCCTGGAAGCCCCGGTGCTCAATGCGCGGATCCGGAAACGCTGGCGTCAGGGCGGCTTGAGCGTCGCGCTCATCGGCGCGGCGGCCGATTTGACCTACGACCATCTCCACCTCGGCCATGGACCCGAGGCGCTGATCGGCCTCATCGATCAGGCGGGCGGGTTCGCGGAGACGCTGCGCAACGCCAAGCGGCCGATGGTGATCGCCGGTCCGGCGGCGCTGGCACGGCCGGATGGTCAGGCGGTGTTGATCGCAGCGGCGCGACTCGCCACGAGCCTGCCGGCGTCAGAGGGCTGGAGCGCGTTCAACGTGCTCCACACCGCCGCGAGCCGGGTCGCGGGCCTTGATCTCGGCTTCGTGCCGGGTGCGGGCGGACTCGACACGGCCGGCATGGTGCAGGCAGCCGGTAGCGGCGAGCTCGACGTGCTCTATCTCCTCGGCGCCGACGAGATCGAGACGGGCGCGCTGGGCAAAGCCTTCGTCATCTACCAGGGTAGCCACGGCGATCGCGGCGCCCATCGCGCCGATGTCGTTCTGCCGGCGGCCGCCTACACCGAGAAATCGGCGACCTACGTCAACACCGAAGGCCGGGCGCAGATGACCACGCGCGCCGTCTTCCCGCCGGGCGAGGCGAAAGAGGACTGGGCGATCGCGCGCGCACTCTCCGGCGTCATGGGCAAGCCCTTGCCGTTCGACAACCTCGATGCGCTGCGCAAGGCCATGTACGCGGCAACGCCGAGCCTGATGCGGATCGGGGCGGTCGCCACCGAGGATCAGGGTGCGATCAAGAAACTCGCCTCCGGCGCTGCCAGCCTCGACCGCGCGCCGTTCGGCAACGCCATCGGCGACTTCTACCTCACCAACCCGATCGCCCGCGCCTCCAAGGTGATGGGCGAGATGAGCCGCTTCCGCTTGGGGCGCCTCGCCGAGGCGGCGGAGTAGGGGTATGGGGGGCAGGGGCAGCCGCGACAAACACGACACTTTTGCTGCGGGCGACAACGTCGAAATCCGCATGACATCGCCACGGGGACTCCTCCCCCTTCGTGCCGGAGGCGCGCCTAGGCGGGGGTGTTGTTTTGCGGTGGAGCTAGAGCAAAGACCAATTTCAAACGGCGTCCACCCCCACCTATGTTCGGAAGCTCTTTGGCTTTGCGCACCTTCTTTCGGCGAACCGGTGACCACTTCGCCGGAAGGTGCGCTTAAGGGCTTAGCTGACGCTAAACCCAAGGCGAACCGTCCTCCCCCATCAACAGGGGGAGGAAAAGACACGGCGACCTGCAGTGTCGCGAGTGACAAGGGGGGCGTGACGGGTATGCGCTCCCGTTGCTATGACACGGCCGCATCACGTGAATCGCGCACTTCGGTCAGACTGACGGGAGCGACCGGCACCCATGGGTAACTTCTGGGACAACACGCTCTGGCCGATCATCACGCATCCCGTGACGCTGTCGGCTATCCAGAGCGTCGTGTTGATCCTCTCGCTGCTGCTGGTCATCGCCTATCTGCTGCTGATGGACCGCAAGGTCTGGGCCGCCGTGCAGATGCGCCGCGGCCCCAACGTCGTCGGCGCCTTCGGATTGCTGCAGTCCTTTGCCGATCTCTTGAAATTCGCCTTCAAGGAGCCGCTGATCCCGGCCGGCGCCGACAAGTTCGTGTTCCTGCTGGCGCCGCTCGTGACAACCACGACCGCGCTTGCCGCCTGGGCCGTCGTGCCCGTCGCCGACGGCTGGGCGGTCGCCGATCTCAATGTCGGTATCCTCTACATCTTCGCCATCTCCTCGCTCGGCGTCTACGGCGTCATCATGGGCGGCTGGGCGTCGAACTCGAAGTATCCGTTCCTGGGCGCGCTGCGCTCGGCGGCGCAGATGGTCTCCTACGAGGTCTCGATCGGCTTCGTTATCATCACCGTGCTGCTCTGCGTCGGATCGCTCAACCTGTCCTCGATCGTCTCGGCGCAGACGAGCGGGCTCGCGAGTTGGGTGGGGCTTCCCTGGCTGTCCTTCCTCAACTGGTACTGGCTGCCGCTGTTCCCGATGTTCGTCATCTTCTTCATCTCAGCACTTGCCGAGACGAACCGGCCGCCTTTCGACCTGCCCGAAGCCGAGTCCGAGCTGGTCGCCGGCTTCATGGTCGAGTATTCCTCGACCCCCTATCTGCTCTTCATGCTCGGCGAGTATGTGGCGATCGTCACCATGTGCGCGCTGACGACGGTCTTGTTCCTGGGCGGCTGGCTGCCGCCGCTCGACGTTGCGCCGTTCAACTGGATCCCCGGCATCTTCTGGTTCGTTGCCAAGGTGGTGTTGGTCTTCTTCATGTTCGCCATGGTGAAGGCGATGGTGCCGCGGTATCGCTACGATCAACTCATGCGGCTCGGCTGGAAGGTGTTCCTGCCGCTCTCGCTCGCCATGGTCGTCGTCGTCGCGGGCGTCTTGCATTTCGGAGGGCTCGCGCCATGACACCGCAACTCTTGGGCGCAATCATCGGTTTCCTCGCCGGCTTCGCGATGATGCGGGTTCATCGGATTCAGGCCATCAGGGCCCGCGACCGCGGTGATGGCTCGAAGGCGGCGATGCTCAATGCGCTCGCAGCGGTCTCGACCCTCATCTGGGCCGGCATCGGCTGGCTTATCATCCCGTTTCTCATTCCGCAGACGCCGTGAGGAGAATCTGAACCATGTCACTCGCGACCGGCGTGCGCTCGCTTTTCCTCACCGAGTTCGTCTCGGCCTTCTTTCTCACCATGCGCTACTTCTTCGCGCGCAAGTCGACGCTGGATTATCCCTTCGAGAAGGGCCCGCTCTCGCCCCGCTTCCGCGGCGAGCATGTGTTGCGGCGCTATCCCAACGGCGAGGAGCGGTGCATCGCCTGCAAGCTCTGCGAGGCGATCTGCCCGGCCCAGGCCATCACCATCGAGGCGGGACCGCGCCGCAACGACGGCACCAGGCGGGCGACCCGCTACGACATCGACATGGTGAAGTGCATCTATTGCGGGTTCTGCCAGGAGGCCTGCCCGGTCGATGCTATCGTCGAGGGACCGAACTTCGAGTTCGCCACCGAGACGCGCGAGGAGCTCTACTACACCAAGGAGCGCCTGCTCGCGAACGGCGATCGCTGGGAAAAGCAGATCGCCCAGAACCTCGCGCTCGATGCGCCGTACCGGTGAGGGGGCAGAAGGTGGGCATCGGGCATCTGGCATCGGGCGTCAGGAGAGTAGCGAGCATTCTCGGTGCTGCGCCTGTCACCCCCCACCCTGTCCCTCCCCACGAGGGGGAGGGGACGTTGGGGGGAGAACTATCGGTATCTCGGCAGCGTCGGTTGAGCTGGCAAAAGAGGCATTGCTTGCCGGGTGACGCCACCTTAGACGCGGCAGCAATCGGCGCGCGGTTCGCGTCGGAGGCGCCGAGGATTGTCAGGATCAAGACAGGTCACGGACGCACACCGCTTAGACTCCCTCCCCCTCGTGGGGAGGGTTGGGGTGGGGGGTGGACGTTTCCACTCGACGCAGTCATTGCCTTTGCTCTGATGCCAGCCACCCGATGCCCGATGCCCATCGGAGGGTTGCGCCGATGATCCTCCAGGCGATCTTCTTCTACATCTTCGCCGCCGTGCTCATTTTCTCGGCGCTGGCGGTGATCTGGGCCAAGAACCCCGTGCACTCCGTGCTGTTCCTGATCCTCGCCTTCTTCAATGCGGCCGGCCTCTTCGTGCTGCTGGGGGCCGAGTTCCTGGCGATGATCCTGGTCGTCGTCTATGTCGGCGCGGTGCTCGTGCTGTTCCTCTTCGTCGTCATGATGCTCGACGTTGACTTCGCGGCATTGCGGGCGGGCTGGATCAAGAATTGGCCTTTGGGCGCGCTGATCGGCGTCGTACTTGCCGTTGAGCTCATCTCGTTCCTCGCCTATTGGGCGATCGGCTCGGGCAACAGCGCGCGGCTTGCGGCGCCGACGCCGGATCTGGCAACGACCAGCATCTCCAATACGGAAGCGCTCGGGCGCATCCTCTACACCGACTATCTCTTCTACTTCGAGGTCGCGGGCCTGATCCTCCTCATCGCCATGATCGGCGCCATCGTGCTGACGCTGCGCCACAAGGACGGCGTCAAGCGCCAGGACATCGGCCGCCAGGTCGGCCGCCGCCCGGCACTCGCGGTTGAGATGGTGAAGCTCAAGAGCGGCGAGTCACGCGTGCCGAAGGAGGGAGTGCGGAGATGATGACCATCACTCTCGGCCACTACCTCACCGTTGCCGCGATCCTCTTCACGATCGGCATCTTCGGCATTTTCTTGAACCGCAAGAACGTCATCGTCATCCTGATGTCGATCGAGCTGATGCTGCTCGCCGTCAACATCAACCTCGTCGCCTTTTCCGCGCACCTGGGCGATCTCATCGGCCAGGTGTTCGCGCTGTTCGTGCTGACGGTCGCCGCCGCCGAAGCCGCCATCGGCCTCGCCATCGTCGTCGTCTACTTCCGCAACCGCGGGTCCATCGCGGTTGAGGACATCAACATGATGAAGGGGTGAGGGGAGGGAGTAGGGAGTAGGGAGTTGGGAGTAGGGAGTAGGGGATTGGGATCGGTTCGGTCGTATCGTGATCTCATCGTCTGGCAGAAGGGTATGGCGCTTGCAGCGGCCTGCTACTTCGAAACACGATCCTTTCCTCGCTCCGAGATCTACGGGATGACAAGTCAGATCCGCAGGTCGGCCGCATCGATACCGGCCAACATTGCGGAAGGAAACGGACGAGAGAATACAGGTGCCTACATTCACTCGCTTCGCATCGCGCAAGGGTCGCTGAAAGAGCTGGAGACCCATGTGATGCTCGCCAACACGGTCGAACTCATGTCTAAGACCAGCGCCGATCAGTTACTCGCCAAATGCGACGAGGTCGGGCGCCTGCTCAGAGCCCTTATTCGCTCTTTGCAGGACAAGGAGGCGTCGTCGTGAACTTCTTTCCCAACTCCCAAATCCCAACTCCCAACTCCCTGGACTTCGTGGAGCGGAGCAGATGATCTACCAAGCCATCCTCTTCCTGCCGCTCATCGGCGCGCTCATCGCCGGCTTCTTCGGCCGCATGATCGGCGCGCGCGCCTCCGAGATCGTGACGACGCTGTTCCTCTTGATCGCCGCCGTGCTCTCCTGGGTCGTCTTCATTGGCGTGCTGCAGGGCGAAGGCGGGCATGAGGGCGCAGAGAAGTTCGAGCTCATGCACTGGCTCTCGTCCGGCACGCTCGAAGTCAGCTGGGGCATTCGCGTCGACACGCTGACCGCCGTCATGCTCGTCGTCGTCAATACGGTCTCGAGCCTCGTGCATCTCTACTCCATCGGCTACATGGCCGAGGACCCGCACCGTCCCCGCTTCTTCGCCTATCTCTCGCTGTTCACGTTCGCCATGCTCATGCTGGTGACGAGCGACAACCTCTTACAGATGTTCTTCGGCTGGGAGGGCGTCGGGCTTGCCTCCTATCTCCTCATCGGCTTTTGGTACCACAAGCCGGAAGCCAATGCGGCCGCCATCAAGGCCTTCATCGTCAACCGCGTCGGCGATTTCGGCTTCGCGCTCGGCATCTTCGGCGTCTTCGCCGTCTTCGGCTCGATCGACCTCGACACGATCTTTGCCGCCGCCGCGGGCCAGGCCGGCAAGCCGATGCACTTCCTCTCCTGGGAATTCGACACGCTGACGGTGCTCTGTCTGCTGCTGTTCATGGGTGCCATGGGGAAGTCCGCGCAGTTCCTGCTGCACACCTGGCTGCCGGACGCCATGGAAGGCCCGACGCCGGTGTCGGCGCTGATCCATGCCGCGACTATGGTGACGGCCGGCGTCTTCATGGTGGCGCGGCTCTCGCCCTTGTTCGAGCACGCCCCCGTCGCGCTCGAGGTCGTGACTTTCATCGGCGCCACCACCGCCTTCTTCGCGGCGACCATCGGCCTCGTGCAGAACGACATCAAGCGCGTGATCGCCTATTCGACCTGCTCGCAGCTCGGCTACATGTTCGTCGCCTGTGGCGTCGGCGCCTACGGGGCGGGCATCTTCCATCTCTTTACGCACGCCTTCTTCAAGGCGCTGCTGTTCCTGGGCGCGGGCTCCGTCATCCACGCCATGCATCACGAGCAGGACATCCGCAACATGGGCGGGCTTCGCGCCAAGATCCCGCTCACTTGGGCGCTGATGCTGATCGGTACGGTGGCGCTCACCGGCCTCGGTATTCCCGGCGTCATCGGCACCGCCGGCTTCTACTCGAAGGACATGATCATCGAGACGGCCTTCGCCTCACATACGGGCGTTGCGAGCTACGCCTTCTGGCTCCTCGTCATCGCCGCCTTCATGACATCCTTCTACTCCTGGCGGCTGATGTTCCTGACCTTCCATGGGCAAACGCGCGCCGATCATCACACCTACGACCACGCGCATGAGAGTCCGTGGGTGATGCTGGTGCCGCTGATCATCCTTGCGGCGGGTGCGTTGCTGGCCGGCGTCCTGTTCGTGGAATACTTCGTCGGCCACGACTACGGACACTTCTGGGGCAAGAGCATCTTCACGGGCGCTTCGAACCACATTCTCGAGGAGGCCCATCACGTGCCGGCGCTCGTGAAGTGGGCGGCCTCCATCATGATGGCGGCGGGCTTCGGCTTGGCCTATCTCTTCTACATGGTCTCGCCCGGCATGCCGGTGGCGCTCGCCCGCGCCTTCAGGCCGATTTACCTCTTCCTCCTCAACAAGTGGTACTTCGACGAGTTCTACGATTGGCTGTTCGTGCGACCCGCGCATTGGATCGGCCGCAAGCTCTGGAAAACTGGCGATGGCGCCATCATCGACGGCCTCGGCGCCGATGGCATTTCCGCGCGCGTGCTCGACGTCACCGGCAAGGTCGTCAAGCTGCAATCAGGCTTCGTCTATACCTATGCCTTCGTCATGCTGATCGGCGTGACGGCGATCGCTACCGCCTTCATCATGAGCGATGAGCTCAGACAGGCGATCCTGCAACTCGTGGGCAGGGGAGGCTGACATGATGAGCTGGCCCATCCTCTCCCTCGTCACCTTCCTGCCGCTGGCGGGCGCCGTGCTGATGCTTGTCGCCGTGCGGGGCGATGACGCGGCGGCCAAGCGCAACGCCCGCTGGATCGCGCTCTGGACGACGCTGCTCACCTTCCTCGTCTCGCTCCTCATCTGGCGCGACTTCGATGCCGCCAATGCCGGCTTCCAGTTCGTCGAGGAGGCGGCCTGGCTCGGCAGCGGCATCACTTACAAGATGGGCGTCGACGGCATCTCCATGCTGTTCGTCATCCTCACCACCTTCCTGATGCCGATCTGTATTCTCGCGAGCTGGCGGTCGATCGAGGAGCGCGTCAAGGAATATATGATCGCCTTCCTCGTGCTCGAGACGCTGATGATCGGCGTCTTCTGCGCAGCTGACCTCGTGCTCTTCTATCTCTTCTTCGAGGGCGGCCTCATTCCGATGTTCCTCATCATCGGCATCTGGGGCGGTAAGCGGCGCGTCTATGCGAGCTTCAAGTTCTTCCTGTTCACGCTGCTCGGTTCCGTGCTGATGCTCTTGGCCCTCATGGCCATCTACTGGACGACGGGGACGACCGACATCCAGGCGCTGCTCGAGCCAGGCTTGATTCCGGCCTCGATGCAGACCTGGCTCTGGATCGCTTTCTTCGCCTCCTTCGCCGTCAAGATGCCGATGTGGCCGGTGCACACCTGGCTTCCCGACGCGCACGTCGAAGCCCCGACTGCGGGCTCCGTGATCCTCGCCGGCATCCTCCTGAAGATGGGCGGCTACGGGTTCCTCCGCTTCTCGATCCCGATGTTCCCGCTCGCCTCCGAGCAGTTGGCACCTTTCGTTTTCGCGCTCTCGGTGATCGCCATCATCTACACCTCGCTGGTGGCGTTGGCGCAGGAGGACGTGAAGAAGCTCATCGCCTACTCGTCAGTGGCCCATATGGGCTTCGTGACCATGGGCGCCTTCACCTTCACCATGCAGGGCATTCAGGGCGGCATCTTCCAGATGCTCTCGCACGGCATCGTCTCGGCGGCGTTGTTCCTGTGCGTTGGCGTCGTCTACGACCGCATGCACACGCGCGAGATCGCGGCCTATGGCGGCCTCGTCAACCGCATGCCGGCCTATGCCTTCTGCTTCATGGTGTTCACGCTGGCGAATGTCGGCATGCCCGGGACAAGCGGCTTCGTCGGCGAGTTCCTGGCGCTGTTGGGCGCCTTCAAGGCCAACACCTGGGTGGCGTTCCTCGCGACCACCGGTGTGATCCTCTCGGCGGCCTATGCGCTCTACCTCTATAGGCGCGTGATCTTCGGCAAGCTCGAGAAAGCGAACCTCAAAGACATCATGGATATGAACGGGCGCGAGATCGCCTACATGGCGCCGCTCGTCGTGCTGACGATCCTGTTCGGCGTCTATCCCTCGCCGGTCCTCGACGTGACGGCGGCGGCCGTCGAGAAGCTCATCGCCGACTACGAGACGGGCCTCAAGCTCGCGAAGGCGGCGGTCTTCGCGGCGGCGCCTTAGGGTGTTTCCGTGATTGGTAGAATCACTCCAACGCCCTAGGTTTTTGGTTTGTCGTGCTTCTTTTCGGAAAACCGCTTCGCACTTTTCCGGAAGCACTCTAGGAGAGACCGATGGATTCCTCGCTCAGCGATCTCTCCGCCCTCACCCCCGAGATCGGCCTCGTCGTGACCGCGATGGCGCTGTTGATGCTCGGCGCCTTCCGCCGCGAGGAGGCGGGTTCGATCGTCAACTGGCTCGCCATCATCACGCTAGCGGGCACCGCTGCGATAATCGGCCTCTCCGAAGCGCCGGCCTCGACGCTGTTCCGCGGCAGCTTCATCGACGACGGCTTCGCCCGCTTCATGAAGGTGTTGGTGCTGTTGGGTGGCGCGGCGACATTGCTGATGTCGTTCGAATACCTGAAGTCCGCTAAGATCCTCAAGTTCGAGCTGCCCGTGCTCGTGCTGCTGTCCACCACCGGCATGATGATGATGATCTCGGCCGGCAGCCTCATCGCGCTCTATCTCGGTCTCGAGATGCAGTCGCTCGCGCTCTACGTCATCGCGGCCTTCCAGCGCGACGCGGTTAAGTCGAGCGAGGCGGGCCTCAAATACTTCGTGCTGGGCGCGCTGTCGTCCGGCATGCTCCTCTACGGCGCCTCGCTCGTCTACGGCTTCACCGGCTCGACGGAGTTCTCGGTGATCGCACAAGCCGCCGTGCCGCCGGCGGATGGCGCGCGCATCCCGGTTGGCCTGGTGTTCGGCCTTGTCTTCGTGCTGGCAGGCCTCGCCTTCAAGATCGCGGCCGTACCGTTCCACATGTGGGTGCCCGACGTCTACGAGGGTGCACCGACCCCGGTGACGGCCTTCTTCGCCGCGGCGCCCAAGATCGCCGCCATGGCGTTGTTGCTCCGGACCGTGTTCGACGCTTTCCCCGGCATCATCCCGCAATGGCAGAGCATCATCGTATTCCTCGCCATTGCCTCCATGCTGCTCGGCGCCTTCGCGGCCATCGGCCAGACGAACATCAAGCGGCTGATGGCCTATTCCTCGATCGGCCATATCGGCTATGCGCTGGTCGGCCTCGCGGCGGGCACGACCGAGGGCATTCGCGGCGTGCTGATCTATCTCGCCATCTACCTCGTCATGACGCTCGGCACCTTCGCCGCGATCCTGTCGATGCGGCGCGAGAAGGGGATGGTCGAGGAGATCGATCAGCTTTCGGGGCTCGCGCGAACGAATTTGCCGATGGCCGCCATCCTTGCGGCACTCCTGTTCTCGCTTGCCGGCATACCGCCGCTCGCGGGCTTCTGGGCCAAGTGGTACGTTTTCCTGCCCGCCATCGGGGCCGGTTACTATGAGCTCGCCGTCATCGGCGTCATCGCCAGCGTCATCGGCGCTTACTACTATCTGCGCATCATCAAGATCATGTTCTTCGATGCGGCCGCCGAGCCCTTCCTGCCGATGCCGGGGCTGACGAAGCTCGTCTACGGTTTCGCCGGCCTGTTCGTGCTGCTCTACGTCGTCTATCCGGCGCCGCTCGTCGCTGCCGCCGAGGCGGCGGCGAAATCGCTCTTCTGACGTGCCTAGGAGCGGCACGCGCTTCGAGACGGTCGAGAGCATCGGTTCGACCAATGCCGAGCTGATGCGTCGTGCTGGGGCGGGCGAGACAGGTCCGCTGTGGTTGCGCGCCGAGCGGCAGACGGGCGGCAAGGGCCGCAGCGGGCGCAACTGGTCATCGCCACCCGGCAATCTCTATGCCTCGCTCCTCATTCGCCTCGACGTACCGCCCGAGCGCGCCTCCGAGCTCTCCCTCGTCGCCGGGGTGGCGCTGCATACGGTGATCGCACAGCTCCTGCCGCACGAGGCGGCGACCGGCCGGCTCCATCTCAAATGGCCGAACGATCTCCTGCTCGATGCCGGGAAACTCGCCGGCATCCTGATCGAGACCTCGATCACCGCCAACCAGCCCGGCGTCACCGCCGTCATCGGCATCGGCGTCAATGTCGCCTCGCACCCGCCCGACATCGGGCGCCCGGCGACGCACCTGGCCCTCCACGGCGCCGATCTTCAGCCTGCTGAGCTTTTGTTGCGCATCGCTGCGGTGCTCGGGCTCGCTTTGCGCGACTGGCGGGATCTTGGGTTCGCGCCGGTCAGATCGGAATGGCTCGCGCGCGCACACCGGCAAGGAGTGGAGATATCGGTGAATACGCACGATGGGCCGATGCAAGGCCTGTTCGCCGGGCTTGCCGAGGATGGGGCTCTCATGGTCAAGTCCGAGGCTGGGACGGAGCACCGCGTCACCTTCGGTGACGTGACGATCCTGTGATTTCCCGATTGATCGACCAGGAGAGGTAATGGCCCAGCGGAAGCAGAAAGCCCCCGGGGCCGACGAGCTCGTGTTCGTGCCGCTGGGCGGCGTCGGTGAGATCGGCATGAACCTGTATCTCTACGGGTACGGGCCGTCCGACCAACGCAAATGGCTGATGGTCGATCTCGGCGTGACGTTTCCCGGGCCCGACGAGCCCGGCGTCGACGTCATCCTGCCCGACATCCGTTTCATCGAGGAGATGAAGCGCGATCTCGTCGGCATCGTGCTAACCCACGGGCACGAAGACCACATCGGTGCCGTCATCGACCTCTGGCCGCGCCTCAAGGTGCCGGTTTATGCGACGCCCTTCACCGCCGAGCTGCTGAAGGCCAAGCTCGCCGAAGGCGGATCGAAGCGCGAGATCGACATCAAGACGGTGCCGCTCAAGTCGAAGCTGACGCTCGGGCCGTTCGCGATCGAGCTCATCAACATGGCGCACTCGATCCCCGAGCCCACTGCGCTGGCGATCCGCACGCCGCTCGGCCTCGTCGTGCATACGGCCGACTGGAAAATCGATGCCGCCCCCATCACCAGCGCGCCGACCGACGAGGCGCGGCTGCGCCAGTTGGGTCAAGAGGGCGTCGATGTGCTCGTCTGCGATTCGACGAATGCGATGCGCGAGGGCGTTTCGCCGTCGGAGGAAGAGGTGGGACGCAACCTCTCCACCATCATCCAGTCGGCGAAGCAACGCGTCGCCGTCACCATCTTCGCCTCGAACGTCGCCCGCATGCACTCCGTTGCCGAAGCCGCCCGCAAAGCGGGACGCGAGCTGGTGGTTGCGGGGCGCGCCATGCATCGCATGATCCAGGTCTCGCAGGAGACCGGCATCCTGCCGAAGAATTTCAAGTTTCACGACCAGCAGGCCTTCGGTTATTTCGAGCGCAACAGGGTGTGCCTGCTGATGACCGGCAGCCAGGGCGAGCCGCGCGCGGCCCTCGCGCGCGTTGCTGCCGGCGAGCATCCCGAGATCAACCTCGCGCCCGACGATCTCGTGGTCTTCTCCTCCCGCACCATTCCCGGCAACGAGAAGGCGGTCGGCAGGATACAGAACGCGCTCGTCGACCAGGGGGTCCGGATCGTCACCGACAACGAGGCGGTGGTGCACGTCACCGGTCATCCGCGGCGCGGCGAGCTGAAGCAGATCTACGAGTGGACAAAGCCGAAGACGCTGGTGCCCATGCATGGCGAGGCGCGCCATCTGGAAGAGCAGGGACGCTACGCGCTCTCCTTAGGCGTTCCGGCCGTTGCCCAAACACGAAACGGCAAGATGCTGCGGTTCCTGCCCGGACCCGTCCAGATCATCGACGAGGTGCCGAGCGGCCGGTTGTTCCGTGACGGCAACCTCATCGTCGGCGACGATGACGGACCGGTCAGGGAGCGGCGGCGGCTGAGTTTCGCCGGCATCGTCGTGGTCTCTTTGGTGGTTGGCAAAAACGGGGAGCTGGCGGCCGATCCGCAGGTCATTCTCGATGGCGTGCCGGCCGAGGACGCGGAGGGCTCATCCATCGCCGAAATCATTCTCGATGAGGTCGAGGGCGCGCTTGCCAGCCTGCCGAAGGGCAAGCGGCGCGACCTCGCTGTCGTCCAGGAAGCCGCCCGCCGCGCCACCCGCTCGGCCATCGGCAACGCCTGGGGCAAGAAGCCCATTTGCAAGGTGATGCTGACGGTTGTGTAGGAATGGTAAGTCGTAAGTCGTAAGTCGTAAGTCGTAAGTGGCAGAGGCCCCACCGGCTACGGCGCCTAATCAACTTACGACTTACCACTCACGACTTACGCCTTTTTCAGGATTGCCCATGATCGGCCGCCTCAACCACGTCGCCATCGCCGTTGCCGACATCGCCAAGGCTTCGGCCGTCTATCGCGATACGCTGGGTGCTACGGTCTCCGGGATCGTGCCGCAACCCGACCACGGCGTCTCGACAGTGTTCATCACGCTGCCCAACACGAAGATCGAGCTGTTGGAACCGCTCGGGGCCGGCTCGCCCATCGCCAAGTTTCTCGAGCGCGCGCCCGGCGGCGGCATCCATCATCTGTGCTACGAGGTCGAGGACATCCTCGCCGCGCGAGATCAGCTGGTCGCGAAAGGTGCAAGGGTGCTCGGCGACGGCAAGCCGAAGATCGGCGCGCATGGCAAGCCGGTGCTGTTCCTGCATCCGAAGGATTTCTGCGGCACGCTCGTCGAACTCGAGCAGGCTTGAGGGAATCGAAATGTCCTGGCCCCTCGGCGTCGCCATTTACATCGTGCTCTGGGCAACCGTGCTGTTCGCGGTGCTGCCGTTCGGCGTCACAACCCAGCATGAGGCGGGCGAGATCGTACGAGGATCGGCTGAGAGCGCGCCGGTCAACCCTCATCTCGGCCGGAAGGCACTCGCGACAACGCTCATCTCGGCGATTATTTTCGGCGCGTTTTATGCAGCGCTCCAGTTCGGCTGGTTCGACGGATTGATTGTTCCCGCTCTTGTTTCTTGGTTTTGAGCACGTTCTACGTCGAACCGGTATCCACTTCGCCTGAACGTGCTCATTCGACTTGGCGCACGTTCCACGGCGAACCGGTTCCCACTTCGCCTGAACGTGCTCTAAAAAGAAAAATGCAAGGCCGAGGAGACCTTGCACCGAGAGTTTCTTGAGTTTTTTTAGAAGGTCTCGGCGACTCTACCGACGCTTGACCTCTTCCAACAGGCTGTGCCGGGCCATCAGGTCGCTCTCGGCACGCTCCTCTTCCTCCCACGACTTGGACCGGAACAGTGACGACGACGTCTCACCGGTCGCGCGCCTTCAACCCACTCGCGCGAGGGCAACATAGCCAAGTGTTACAAGACTGTCACGAACCTTTTGCAGGCCCCACAGTGGATTTCTTTCGCGGCTGCCTGGGGTTGCGCCATCCGCCTCGCGCAGCCGTCCGCCGCCATGGACACCCCCTCGCGAAACCGGTATTGACCCGCGAAGTGCTGTCGGCGGCGGGCTTTCCGCACGGACGTCCCGGCGCATTCAACACTACCTCAGGTGACGCGACCCATGCGCCTCAGCCGCTATTTCATGCCGGTCCTTCGCGATACGCCGAAGGAAGCCGAGATCGTCTCCCACCAGCTGATGTTGCGCACCGGCATGATCCGCCAGGAGAGCGCCGGCATCTATTCCTGGTTGCCGACGGGCTTCAAGGTTTTGAAGCGGATTGAGAGAATCGTTCGCGAGGAGCAGGACCGCTCGGGCGCCATCGAGGTGCTGATGCCGACCATCCAGTCGGCGGACCTCTGGAAGAAGAGTAACCGCTACGGCGACTACGGCAAGGAGATGCTGCGCATCAAGGACCGCCACGACCGCGACATGCTCTACGGGCCGACGAACGAGGAGATGATCACCGACATCGTCCGCCAGGGTGTGCAAAGCTATCGGGATCTCCCGCGCAACCTCTATCACATCCAATGGAAATTCCGGGACGAGGTCAGGCCGCGCTTCGGCGTCATGCGGGGACGTGAGTTCCTGATGAAGGATGCCTACTCCTTCGATCTGTCGGTCGAGGCCGGCCGGCACTCCTACAACAAGATGTTCGTCGCTTACTTGCGGACTTACGCCCGCATGGGCCTCAAGGCCATTCCGATGCGCGCCGACACCGGCCCGATCGGCGGCGACCTCAGTCATGAGTTCCTGATCCTCGCCGACACCGGCGAGAGCGCCGTCTATTTCGACCGCGACTTCTACGACATGGACTGGTCGGAATTCACGATCGACTACGACGACACGGCCAAGGTCGCCGAGGTGGTCGAGCGCTTCACGAGCAAATACGCGGCCTCGGATGAAAAGCACGACGCGGCCGAGTTCGACAACCGCGTGCCGAAGGATCGCCAGCTCTCCGGCCGCGGCATCGAGGTCGGCCACATCTTCTTCTTCGGCACGAAGTATTCGGAGCCGCTGGGGCTCGTCGTCCAGTCGAAATCGGGCGAGCCGGTGACGATCCAGTCGGGCTCCTACGGCATCGGCGTCTCGCGGCTCGCCGCCGCCGTCATCGAAGCCTCCCACGATAAGGACGGCATCATCTGGCCGCTGCCAGTGGCGCCGTTCGCGGTCGGGCTCATCAATCTGAAGTCGGGCGATGCGGCGACGGATGCGGCGGCGGGCGACCTCTACACCAAGCTCGAGGCGGCTGGCATCGATGTCCTCTACGACGACACGGATGAGCGGGCCGGTGCCAAGTTCGCGGCGATGGACCTGATCGGCCTGCCCTGGCAGCTCATCGTCGGGCCGAAGGGGATCAAATCCGGCATGGTCGAGGTCAAGGAGCGCAAGGGTGGCACTCGCGAGGAGATGCCGCTCGAAGCCGCCTTGAATAAGCTCCAGTCGGTGGCAAAAAGATCGTAGAGCACGTTCAGGCGAAGTGGGAACCGGTTCGCCGTGAAGAACCTGCTCAAAATCAAGAACAGGCGTCACTGACGCCGGCACCTGAGGGGGCGCTCGCCATGGCAACGGCTGCCGCATCGACCGCGCCGTTTGCAGCCTTCGAGTGGCAGATCGCCATGCGCTATCTGCGCTCGCGCCGCCGCGAGGGTTTCGTCTCCGTCATCGCGCTGTTCTCGTTTCTCGGCATCATGCTGGGGGTGGCGACGCTCATCGTCGTCATGGCTGTCATGAACGGCTTCCGCGAGGAGCTCTACGAGAAGATCCTGGGCCTCAATGGGCACATTGTCGTCTCGAAGGTCGGCGAGCCGTTCACGGACTTCGATGAGGTCAAGAGGAAGATCCAGGAGCAGGTGGGCGTCGTGTCGGCGATGCCGCTGATCGAGAGCCAGGTGCTGATCACCTCGCCACGCAATGCGCTGGGCGCCATCGTGCGCGGCATGCGGGCCGAGGACATCAACCAGATGAAGCTCGTCGCCGGCAACTTACGGATCGGCACGCTCGTGGGTTTCGATCAGGGCGAGGGGATTGCGCTCGGATTGCGGCTCGCCAACGCGCTGGGGGTGACGACGGGCGACAAGGTCACCCTCGTCAACCCGCGCGGGCAGACGACGGTTTTCGGCCGGAAGCCCAAGCTGCGCGATTTCGAGGTCGTTGCCGTCTTCGAGCTCGGCATGTCTGAGTACGACAAGACCATCGGCTTCATGCCGCTGCACGTGGCCCAGGCCTTCTTCAACATGAAGGACCGGGTCGATGTCATCGAGGTGATGACCAGCGATCCCGAATCCGTCGGCGAGCTCGCCCAGAAAATCAAGAACGCCGGTGGAGCCTCGATTTTCATCAGCGACTGGAAGCAGCGCAACGAGACCTTCTTCACCGTGCTCGAGGTCGAGCGCAACACCATGTTCTTCATCCTGTCGCTGATCATCATTGTCGCCGCACTCAACATCATCTCCGGCATCATGATGCTGGTGAAGGACAAGAGCCGGGACATCGCGATCCTCAGAACCATGGGCGCCGCCAAGGGCGCGATCATGCGCGTCTTCCTCATCACCGGCGCCTCGATCGGTATCGCCGGCACCATCGCGGGGTTTTTCCTGGGCCTCGTCATCCTCCACTACCGCGAGCCGATCCGCGAGTTCATCTCGCTCGTCACCGGCGCGAAGGTGTTCGATCCCGATATCTACTACATCGCGCAGCTGCCGGCCCGCCTCGACCCTACCGAAACCGGCGGCATCGTCCTCTTCGCGTTTGTCCTATCGATACTGGCGACGCTCTATCCCTCCTGGCGGGCCTCGCGCATCGATCCCGTCAAAGCCTTGCGCTACGAGTAGGCGATGGTGGGAGACCCTCAACAGATTGCCCTCGAGCTCAGCGGCGTTATCCGGCGCTTCGGCGAGGGCGAGCGAGCGCTCGAGGTATTGAAGGGGGCCTCCGCGATCGTCCGGCGCGGGGAGGCGGTGGCGCTCGTCGGGCCGTCGGGCTCGGGCAAATCTTCGCTGCTGCACATCGCGGGGCTCCTCGAAGCCCCCGACGGCGGCCGGGTGATGATTGCGGGGCGCGATGCGGTAGCGCTTTCGGATCGCGAGCGCACGCGTATCCGGCGCGACGAGATCGGCTTCGTCTATCAGTTCCATCATCTCTTGCCCGAGTTCACCGCGCTCGAGAATGTGGTGATCCCGCAGCTCATCGCCGGGCGGCCGCGGAGCGAGGCAAAGGCGCGCGCCAAGGAGCTGCTCGGCCGGCTCGGGCTTTCAGAGCGGTTGGCGCATCAGCCGATGCAGCTGTCCGGCGGCGAGCAGCAGCGCGTCGCCATCGCCCGCGCCCTCGCCAACGCGCCGAGCCTGCTCTTGGCCGACGAGCCGACCGGCAATCTCGATCCTCCGACCGCCGAGCGGGTGTTCGACGAGCTGATGAGCCTCATCCGCCAGTCGGGCCTTGCCGCGCTCATCGCAACCCACAATCACGAGATCGCCCGCCGCATGGATCGGGTGCTCAGGGTGGAGGATGGCCTGCTCGTCGAGGGGTGACGCTGTGGATAAGCAACTTTAGGGCTTGCGATAAGAACAAAAAGAGAACATGCTCTCTCGAGGTCTTGAGAGGACGTTCCGAATCGGGGTCACTCTCGCCCGGGCCACAATGGAGAGTTGGAACGTGGGCAAGTTATCGGCAGCACCGGCCTTCGTGCATCTGAAGACCCATTCGGCCTATTCGCTGCTGGAAGGCGCGCTGAAGATCGAGACGCTGGCCAAGCTCGCCAAGGCCGACGCCATGCCGGCACTGGGCTTAACCGATACCGACAACCTGTTTGGCGCCCTCGAGTTCGCCGAGAAGCTCGCAGGCACCGGCATCCAGCCCATCATCGGCATGACCATCGGCGTCGATTTTGCCGATGTGAAAACGGACGAGCGGGCGACCGGCCGGCCTGACCTTCAGCGCGGGAAGCCCGAGCGGATCGCGCTCATCGCCAAGGACGAGCCCGGTTATCGCAACCTGATGGCGCTGACGAGCACGGCTTGGCTCGACTGTGACGGCACGTCGGCGCCGAAACTGCCGCTGGCTTTACTCGCCGACCATGCCGCCGGTTTGATCGTGCTGACAGGGGGGCCGGACGGCCCGATCGATGCGGCGTTCGGGCAAGCGCAAGGGCCGCAGGCCGCCGCCCGTGTCGATGCTCTCGCTCGGATCTTCGGCGACCGGCTCTATGTCGAGCTGCAGCGGCATGGTCTTGCCGAAACAAAGGCGATAGAGCTCGAGCTGGTGACGTTGGCCTACAAGATGGGTCTGCCGCTGGTCGCCACCAACGAGGCCTATTTCGCAACACCCGGCGACTACGAGGCGCATGATGCGCTCATCTGCATCGCCGAGGGGCGCTATCTCTCCGAGGATGACCGGCGCCGGCTGACCCGCGAGCATTATTTCAAGTCGCAGGCCGAGATGGCGAAGCTGTTCGCCGATCTGCCGGAAGCACTCGAGTCAACCATCGAGATCGCGCGCCGCTCGGCCTTCCGTCCGACGACCCAGAAACCGATCCTGCCGCAGTTCGTTACCGGCGGCAAAGCCGCCAGGGCGAAGACCGAGGAAGCGCAGGCGAAGATCGAGGCCGACGAGTTGAAGCGCCAGGCCGAGGAGGGGCTTAGCGCCCGGCTCACGGCTCACGGGGCAGCGCCCGGCGTCGAGATCGAAGCCTACCGTCGCAGGCTCGCCTTCGAGATCGATGTCATCGTCCGCATGCGCTATCAGGGCTACTTCCTGATCGTCGCCGATTTCATCAAATGGGCGAAGTCGCACGAAATTCCCGTCGGGCCGGGCCGCGGCTCGGGCGCGGGCTCGCTCGTCGCCTATGCGTTGACCATCACCGATCTCGATCCGATGCGTTTTGGTCTGCTGTTCGAGCGGTTCTTGAACCCCGAGCGCGTGTCGATGCCGGATTTCGACATCGATTTCTGCCAGGAGCGGCGCGACGAGGTCATCCGCTATGTGCAGCAGAAGTACGGCGCCGATCGCGTCGCCCAGATCATCACCTTCGGCAAGCTGCAGGCGCGCGCCGTGCTGCGCGATGTCGGCCGCGTGCTGCAAATGCCCTATGGACAAGTCGACCGGCTCTGCAAGCTCGTGCCGAACAATCCCGCCAATCCGGTAACACTCGCCGAGGCGATCGAGGAAGAGCCAAAGCTGCGCGAGGAGCGTGACGGCGATCCGCTGGTCGCGCAGTTGCTGGCCATGGCGCAGAAGCTCGAAGGTCTCTATCGCCACGCCTCGACGCACGCCGCCGGCGTTGTCATCGGCGATAGACCCTTGTCGGAACTCGTGCCGCTCTATCGCGATCCGCGCTCGACGCTGCCGGCGACCCAGTTCAACATGAAATGGGTCGAGCCCGCCGGCCTCGTGAAATTCGACTTTCTGGGTCTCAAGACGTTGACCGTCATCGTCAAGGCGGTGGAGCTTTTGAAACGGCGCGGCATCGATCTCGATATCGGCGCGCTCCCCCTCGATGACCGATCGTCCTACGAGTTGCTTTCGCGCGGCGACACGGTCGGCGTGTTCCAGCTGGAAAGCACGGGCATGCGCGACAGCTTGCGCCGCCTGAAACCCGACCGTTTCGAGGACATCATCGCCATGGTGGCCCTCTATCGCCCGGGCCCCATGGACAACATCCCGACCTACATCAGCCGCAAGCACGGGCAGGAGGCGGTCGAGGACCTCCATGCCCTCATCACCCCCATTCTGTCAGAGACCTACGGCGTCATCATCTACCAAGAGCAGGTGATGCAGATCGCCCAGGTGCTCTCGGGCTATTCTCTGGGCGAAGCCGATCTGCTGCGACGCGCCATGGGCAAGAAGATCAAGGAGGAGATGGCGCAGCAGAAGAGCCGGTTCGTCGACGGCGCCGTCACGAACGGCGTCGATAAGGCGCGTGCAGCCTTCATCTTCGAGCTGGTCGACAAGTTCGCCGGCTACGGCTTCAACAAGAGCCACGCGGCCGCCTACGCGCTCGTCGCCTATCAGACGGCCTACCTCAAGGCCAACTATCCCGTCGAGTTCACGGCCGCCTCCATGACCTTCGACATGGCCAACACCGACAAGCTCGGCGTGTTTGTCGAAGAGGCGCGGCGCTTGAAGATCAAGATGCTGCAGCCCGCGATCAACACCTCCGGTGTCGAGTTCGAGCCGGAGGAAGGCGCGATCCGCTATGCGCTGGCGGCGCTCAAAAACGTGGGCCGTGGCCTCGTCGAGAGCCTTGTTTCAGAGCGGGCGCGTGGCGGCCCCTACAGGAACCTCGAGGATTTCGCCGAGCGGCTGGACGCCACCGGCCTCAACAAGCGGAGCATGGAGACGCTCGCCCAGAGCGGCGCCTTCGACAGCCTCGAGCCCAATCGCGCCAAGGTTGCCGCCAACATCGAGGGTATCCTCGCGCACGCGCAGCGAACCGCCTCCGATCGCGCCGCCGGACAGAACGACCTGTTTGCCGGCGGCGGCGCCGCCAAGGCCGGGCTGCAGCTCAAACCCGCCCGCGTCTGGCCGCCGATGGAGACGCTGACGAAAGAGTTCGAGGCGGTCGGCTTCTATCTGTCGGGCCATCCGCTCGATACCTATCAGTCGGTGCTCGGCAAGCTCGGCGCCGAGCGCTACGTGGATCTCGACGCCCGCGTCGGCAATGGCGCGACACGCTCCGGCATCCTCGCCGGCATCGTCACCATGAAACGCGAGCGCCGCTCCAAGTCCGGCAACCGCTTCGCCTTCGTCGGCGTCTCCGATCAGACCGGCCAGTTCGAGGCCGTGGTGTTCTCCGACGTCCTGGCGGATGCGGGCGATCTCCTCGACGTCGGCAAAGCGGTGCTCATCCATGTCGAGGCCGAGCGGGAGGGGGAGGCCCTCAAGATGCGCGCGCAACTCGTGCAAAGTCTCGACAAGGCGGCAGGCGGCGTGCAGCGGGGCTTGCGTCTCGTGCTCGATGGCCCGGCGGCCTGGCCCGAGCTGCGCCAGAGCCTCAAGAAAGGGGCAGGCCAGGTCCAGATCACCTGCCGGCTGCCGGAGGCCGGCCAACAGGTCGAGATCCGCCTCAAGGGCCGCTACGACGTCTCGCCCGGCGAGGCGGGGGCGTTGATGGCCTTACCGGGGGTAGTGGCTGTGCAGGAGCTGTGACGCACGTTCAGGTGAAGTGGAAGCCGGTTCACCGCAAGAACGTGCGCCAAGCAAAGAGGGCTCCGGCTGACCAGCGGCAGTGGGCGCGAGGATGACCCGGCCTTGCCAACAGCCCGGACCCTCTGTACAACGCCCGCCATCTCACAGGCGGATCAAGCGGAGTGGCCGGTAGCACGGCCATGTCGCACCGGTGGGGCCGGACCAGTCCGGACCCTCTTTTTATCCGCCGCGGCTCAACCGGAAACGGAGACTTTTCCCATGGCGCTTCCCGCCTTCAACATGCGTCAGCTCCTGGAAGCTGGCGTCCACTTCGGCCACCAGACCCATCGCTGGAATCCGAAGATGCAGCCCTTCATCTTCGGGGCGCGCAACAACATCCACATCATCGATCTCGCCCAGACGGTGCCGCTGCTGCATCAGGCTCTCCTCGCCATCTCCGAGGTGGTCGCGAAGGGCGGCCGCGTGCTCTTCGTCGGCACCAAGCGGCAGGCCTCCGAAGCCATCGCGGATGCGGCCAAGCGCTCGGCCCAGTACTACATCAACCACCGCTGGCTTGGTGGCACGCTGACCAACTGGAAGACGGTCTCGCAGTCGATCCGCCGCTTGAAGCAGATCGACGAGCAGCTGACGAGCGGCGCCCAGGGCCTGACAAAGAAAGAGCAGCTCCAGCTCGGCCGCGAGCGCGGGAAACTCGAGAGGGCGCTGGGCGGCATCAAGGACATGGGCGGCCTGCCCGACATCCTGTTCGTGATCGACACGAACAAGGAGCAGATCGCGGTCGCCGAGGCAAAGAAGCTCGGCATTCCGGTGATCGGCATCGTCGACTCCAACTCCAATCCGGACGGCATTACGCATCCCATTCCCGGCAATGACGACGCCGGCCGCGCCATCACGCTCTATTGCGATCTGGTGGCCCGTGCCGCCATCGAAGGCATCGGCCGCGCCCAGGGCGATTCGGGCATCGACGCAGGCGCCGCCGAGAACCCCATGATCGACGAGCCGGCGCTCGAGCCGGAAACAACCGGCTTCAAGGGCCTGAGCGCGCCCGTCGGCAAGGTCGACGATCTCAAGCGCATCACCGGTATCGCCCCGAAGGTCGAGCAGCGCATGAACGATCTGGGCCTGTTCCACTTCTGGCAGATGGCCAAGTTGACGAAAGAAGACATGGCGTCGATCGAAAAGTCGCTGAGCCTCACCGGCCGCTTCGAGCGCGACAACTGGGTCGCGCAGGCGAGGAAGCTGCAGGACGACGGCGAATAGTCGAACCGCATGTGCCGGAGCGGATGCACATGTCCGCTCCGTTTCCCGCATTGAGCATGGCCGGCGTCATCGCCGGCCCTTGATTGAGCGAACGGGCCCTTCGAGGGCGCCCATTGGCCGCGCTCAAAACTGCGGCCCAACATGAGATGACGAAGGAGACGAGCATGTCAGCGATCAGCGCGACCATGGTCAAGGAGCTGCGCGACAAGACCGGCGCAGGCATGATGGACTGCAAGAACGCCTTGACCGAGATGAACGGCGATCTCGAGCAGGCCGTCGATTGGCTGCGTAAGAAGGGCCTTTCCAAGGCCGCCAACAAGTCCGGCCGCGTCGCCGCCGACGGCCTCGTCGGCCTGGCCTCGTCGGGCAAGTCCGGCGCGCTCGTCGAGGTCAATGCCGAGACCGATTTCGTCGCTCGGAACGAGGAGTTCCGCGCCATGGTCTCGACCATCGCCGGACTGGCACTCAAATCGGGTGGCGATGCGGAGAAGATCAAGGCGATGGCCTGGCCGGGCGGTTCGGGCACGGTTGGCGACCACGTCACCGCGCTCATCGCCAAGATCGGCGAGAACATGACCTTCCGCCGGGCGAAGTGCTTGTCGGTCGGCACGGGCGCCGTCTCGACCTATATTCACAACGCGGCCGGTCCCGGCCTCGGCAAGATCGGCGTACTCGTGGCGCTCGAAAGCTCCGGCAATGCGGAAGCGCTCGATGCGTTCGGCCGCCAGCTCGCCATGCATGTGGCCGCCGCCAACCCGCTCGCCGTCAACATCAAGGACATTCCCGCCGAGGCGATCGAGCGCGAGCGCGCGATCTACAGCGAGCAGGCGCTGGCGTCCGGCAAGCCCGCCGACATCGTCGCCAAGATGGTCGAGGGCCGCCTCAAGAAGGAGTTCTATCAGCAGGTCGCGCTGATGGAGCAGGTCTTCGTCGTCGACGGCAAGGAGTCGGTTGCCAACGCCATCAAGGCGGCGGAGAAGTCCGTCGGTGCGCCGATCACGGTCAAGGCCTTCATTCGCATGGCCTTGGGTGAAGGCATCGCCAAGGCGCAGACCGATTTCGCCGCCGAGGTCGCGGCGATGACGAAGAAGTAGAGCACTTGTCCTTCCAAGTGGGTTCCGGTTGGCCGAAGACAAGTGCTCAAAGCCAACGGCCTGGACCGGTTTACGATCCGCAAGGATCGGGAAACGGTTTAGGCACCCGCGTCGAGAACTCGCCAGGGAGAGCTGAGATGGCTGGAGCCGCACCCAAGTACAAGCGCCTGCTCCTGAAGCTCTCGGGCGAGGCGCTGATGGGATCGGACGCCTACGGCTTCGACATGGCGGCGGCGAGCCGTTTTGCGCGCGACATCGCGGCAGCGCGCGCGCTCGGCACCGACATCTGCGTCGTCGTCGGCGGCGGCAACATCTTCCGGGGCATGGAAGGGGCGGCGCGTGGCTTGCCGCGCGTTACCGCCGACTACATGGGCATGCTCGCGACCGTCATGAACGCCCTGGCGTTGAGGGGCGTGCTCGAGGCGGACGGCGTTGCCACCCGGGTCATGTCGGCGATCCCGATGCCAACCGTCTGCGAGAGCTTCTCGGCCGACAAGGCCCGCCATCACCTGGCCAAGGGCCGGGTGGTGATCTTCGGCGGCGGCACCGGCAATCCTTTCTTCACGACCGACACGACAGCGGCACTGCGCGCGGCGGAAATGGGCTGCGATGTCATCGCCAAGGCAACGCAAGTGGACGGAATCTACTCGGCCGACCCGAAAAAGGACCCGACCGCCAAGCGCTATGATACCCTGACCTATGCGGAAGTGCTCCAGCGCGATCTCAAGGTCATGGACGGCGCGGCCATTGCCCTTGCCCGCGACAACGGGATTCCGGTAATTGTCTTCTCGATCCGCGAGGACGGTAACCTCGTGAAGTTGTTGAAGGGCGAGGCGCGGGCAACCATCGTCCGCTAGTGTTCCGGCCCATTCATATGATTCCGGAGAAGCTGGAATTATGAATGGAAAGACGGAACACAAACAAAGAGTTGGCTAGTGGGATGGCCATTCATTTGGGGTACCAAATGAATGCGTCAGAACACTAGCCTCCCCGGGCCGGAGGAGTGAGACCATGACCGCCCAGACTTTCGACGCAAAAGAGATCGAGAGGCGCATGCAGGGCGCCATCGCGTCCCTGAAGCAGCATCTCAACGGCCTCAGAACCGGCCGCGCCAATCCGAACCTGCTCGATCCGATCCAGGTCGACGCCTACGGCCAGAAGTTGCCGATCTCCCAGCTCGGTACCGTGACGGTGCCGGAGCCGAGGATGATCTCCGTGCAGGTCTGGGACCGCAGCATGCTCCAGGCGGTGGAACGCGCGATCCGCGATTCCAATCTCGGCATCAATCCCCTCGTCGACGGCCTGATCATCCGCCTGCGGATGCCCGACACCACCGAGGAGCGGCGCAAGGATCTCGTCAAGACCGCGCACAAATACACCGAAGAAGCCCGCGTCGCCGTCCGTAACGTCCGCCGCGACGGCATGGAGCTGCTGAAGAAACTCGAGAAGGATCACAAGATCAGCGAGGACGAGCACCGCAAGCACTCGGCCAAGGTGCAGGAGTTGACCGACAAGTTGATCAAGGATGTCGACGGGGTGCTCACCGCCAAGGAAGCCGAGATCATGCAGGTCTGAGGGCGCGGCCTTCGATTGGATCACGGCGAGTCGAGCAGTAGCGGCGAGACAAACAGAGCGATGCAGCAGGAGCCCCGGCACATCGCCATCATCATGGATGGCAACGGCCGTTGGGCGGCGCAGCGCGGCCTGCCACGCGCCGAAGGTCATCGTCGCGGTGTCGAGGCGGTGCGCCAGGCCGTGCAGGCGGCGCTCGAGCTCGGCATTCCCTATCTCACGATCTTCAGCTTCTCGTCTGAGAACTGGTCGCGCCCGGCCGCCGAGATCAACGATCTACTTGGCCTGATGAAGCGCTTCATCCGGCGCGATCTCGCGACCCTTCACAAGCATGGCGTCCGCATCAAAGTGATCGGCGAGCGCGCGGGCGATGCCGAAATCCTCGCGATGATCGCGGAGGCCGAGGCGCTGACGGCTGAGAATACGCGGCTCAATCTGATCGTCGCCTTCAATTACGGCAGCCGTGCCGAGATCGCGGGGGCCGCGCGGCGTCTGGCCGAGCAGGCGAAGGCCGGATCGCTCGCGCCCGAGGCCATCACGCCGGATCGCTTCGCCACGGAGCTTCAGACCGCCGGCATTCCCGACCCCGACCTCCTCATCCGCACCAGCGGCGAGCATCGCTTGTCGAACTTCCTGCTCTGGCAGCTCGCCTACGCCGAGTTCGTCTTCCTCGACGCCTTCTGGCCCGACTTCACCAAGGAGCACATGGCCTCGGCCATCGAGGATTACCGCCGCCGCGACCGCCGCTATGGCGGGCTCTCGAAAACCGTTCCGGCCTGATCGCAAACACGATGCCGGAAGACGAGCAGCACGTGCAGACGACGACCGGTTCGGATACGACCGTCGCACCGCGCCTCTCCAACCTCGGCCTTCGCATCGTCTCCGGCGCGCTCATGGCCGCCGTAACCCTCGCCGCGCTCTATGCGGGCTTTCCCTTCTGGCCGCTGCTCGTGCTCGTCGTCGCCATGGGGCTCGGCTGGGAGTGGAACCGGATGCTGTCGCGGTCGGGCAGCGTGACGGCGCTCGGGCTGCTCGTAGCCCTTGCCGTGGTGATCGGGCTGACGGCGTTCGGGCAGCCAGCGATCGCAGGTGTCGTTGCCGTGGCAGGTGCCGTCGTACTGGCGGTGATCGGTTCGGGGGAAGGCAGACTGACGCATGCGGCGGGGCTGCTCTATTTCGGACTGCCCTCGATCGCGCTGATCTGGCTACGTGCGGATGAGCCGGGCGGGGCGCGGGCTTTGCTCCTCGTCATGATCGCCGTCTGGGTGACGGATAGCGCCGCCTACTTCACGGGCCGTGCGGTTGGCGGTCCCAAACTCTGGCCGGCAGTCTCGCCCAACAAGACCTGGTCGGGCAGCCTCGGCGGGGCGTTGGGTGGCGTGGTTGCCGGCGTGATTTTCGCCAGTGTCGCCGGAGCGCAGCCGCTCGCTTGGATCGCCGTGCTATGCTTGGCGCTCTCGGTCGCCTGCCAGGCGGGCGATCTCATGGAGAGTGCCCTGAAACGGCGCTTTGACAGGAAAGATTCGAGCGGGCTCATTCCGGGCCACGGCGGGCTCATGGACCGGCTCGACGGGCTATTGATGTCGGTGCTGGTGGCAGCGCTCGTAGCACTTTGGGTTGCCCCCAGCCATCCGGCCTCCGTCGTGCTGCCGGGGTTCACACCATGATGCCGACGCTCTTGAGCAGCGGCGGTCCCGTCACGACTGCGGCGCGACGGCGTATCAGCGTGCTCGGTGCCACCGGCTCGATCGGTGCTTCGACGCTCGATCTCATCGGCCGGGACAAGGCGGCCTACGAGGTCGTGGCGCTGACGGCCAAGAGCAATGTCGACGATCTCGTCGCGCTGGCGCTGGAGCATCGACCCGAGATCGCGGTTGTTGCCGATCCCGCGCGCTACCAGGACCTCAAGGAGCGGCTTGCTGGTACCGGCATTGCGGTTGCTGCCGGCGAAACCGGTCTCATCGAAGCGGCCGAGCGACCGGCCGATTGGACGATGGCGGCAATCGTCGGCGCGGCGGGATTGAAGCCGACGGTTGCCGCACTCGCCCACTCGCGCGTCGTAGCCCTCGCCAACAAGGAATGCCTCGTTGTCGGCGGTGAACTCTTTCTGAGGCGCGCGCATGAGACCGGCGCGACGCTGCTGCCGGTCGATAGCGAGCATTCGGCCGCGTTTCAGGCGCTCGCCGGCGCTGAGCGCGAAAGCGTCGAGCGCATTGTGCTGACGGCCTCCGGCGGCCCGTTCCGGACCTGGACACTGGCGCAGCTCGAGCGCGCGACGCCCGAAGAGGCGCTCAAGCATCCGAACTGGAACATGGGCCCCAAGATCACCGTCGACTCGGCCACCCTCATGAACAAGACGCTCGAGCTGATCGAGGCGCACCACCTGTTCGGTGTGGGCGTAGAGCAGCTCGGCGTGCTCGTGCATCCCCAGTCCGTTGTTCACTGTCTCGTGCACTACCGCGACGGCTCGGTGCTGGCGCAGATGAGCGTCCCCGACATGCGCGCGCCGATCTCCTACAGCCTCGCCTGGCCGCAACGCATGCACACACCTTGCGAGCGTCTCGATCTGACGCGCCTCGCCAATCTGACCTTCGAAGCGCCCGACGAGGTCAGGTTTCCGGCGCTGACGCTCGCCGGTCGCGTCATATCGGCGGGGGGCACGGCGGGAGCGGTGCTCAACGCCGCCAACGAGGTGGCCGTCGAGGCGTTTCTCGGGCGCCGGCTGGCCTTTACGGGCATCGCCCAGCTGGCTGGAGCGATGCTCGAAGAGGCCGGGCGTCGCGGTTTGGTCCGGCCAGCGCTCTCACTCGACGACCTCATGGCCGTCGACCGCGAGGTCCGCATCCTCGCGCTCGAAACCATGGCCACGCTTTGACCTTGTTTTACGGGCGGTCTGTGGCCTTACTTGCGAGCGTAAAGCCCGTAGCCTGGCTCGGCGAAGCCTGCTACCAGACGGTCAATAGTTCGCTTGGCGATTGTGATGGCGGACTCCCCGCCGTCGGCGCTCATTTCCGGAGGGGCCATGGGGCCGCTGCAGGTTGTCCTCGAGCTGGTTGAGCGGTTCTTCTTCTACATTCCGCCCTTCCTGCTGCTTTTGACGGTGATCGTTTTCATTCACGAGCTCGGCCACTTCCTGGTGGCGCGTTGGTGCGGCGTCGAGATCACGACTTTCTCCATCGGCTTCGGCCCGGAGATTTTCGGCTGGAACGACCGCAAGGGAACGCGCTGGCGCGTGGCCTGGATCCCGCTCGGCGGCTACGTCAAATTCGTCGACGACGAGAATGTCGCGAGCGCGCCGACCGGCAGTAGCAAGCCGCCTCCTCAGGCTGCATCCTCGGGGCTCTTCCACAGCAAGCCGCTCGGCCAGCGGGCGGCGATCGTGGCCGCCGGGCCGCTCGCCAATTTTATCCTGGCTGTTCTCGTGTTTGCCGGGGTTTTCTACTCTTTCGGTGAGTATGTGACGCCGGCCAAGGTCGATCGCGTCGTGCCGGGCGGGGCGGCCGAGGCCGCGGGCTTCAAGGCAGGCGACCTCATCGTCGCCATCGACGGCAGTGCGGTCGAGAGCTTCAACGATGTCCAGAAGATCGTCGTCGGCAGTGCCGATACGCCCCTGACCTTCACGCTCGAACGGGATGGATCGAAGCTTGACGTGACGGCCACGCCCATCCGGTCCGAAGAGACCGACCGGTTCGGCAATACCTATCCGAAGGGTCTCATCGGCGTCGAGCGAACCACGCGGCGCGAGGAACTGATTGAAAAGTCCTACTCTTTGCCCGGCTCGGTCTGGCGCGGCGTCGAGGAATGCAGGTTCATCGTCGAGATCACGCTGAAGCTGCTGCGCGACGTCATTACCGGCCGGGAGTCTGTCAAGCGGCTCGGCGGCCCGGTCGCCATCGCGGAAGCCTCGGGCCAGGTCGCCTCGCTGGGGCTGCCCGAATTCATCCGTTTCATCGCCATCGTCTCGGTAAGTATCGGGCTTTTCAACCTTTTCCCGATCCCGATCCTGGATGGCGGCAATCTGCTCTTCTATGCCATTGAGGCCATCTGGCAACGCCCACTCTCGGAACGTACCCAGGCGATCGGTTTTCGCATTGGCCTCGCGATCCTCGGCATGTTAATGGTGTTCGTGATGACCAAGGACATTCTCAAGTCCATTGAGAAGTTCATGGACATCTGATTCGTGCCTCCAGTGGCAGGCGGCACGGGCAACTTATAAAGGCCACGAATCAAAGGCTTGCTTCGCTTCGGCGGGGAGAGCCGCCCTACAGGGGTGTAGGCTGAGAAGACAGGGGCAGTCCTAAGCATGCCGGGCGTCATGAAGATTTGGAGCGCGAGGATTCTCTTTTGGGTCCTCTGGGCGGCCATTGTGGCCGTCGCCATGCCCGTTTCCGGCATTGGTCTCGCCACGACCGCGCATGCCCAGGGCGTCGTCAAGAACATCGAGGTCGTCGGTAACAAGCGCGTGGAGCCGGAGACGGTCCGCTCCTACTTGCAGCTGTCGCCGGGCGACGAATACGACTCCTACAAGGTCGACCAATCGCTGAAGGCCCTGTTCGCCACCGGGCTCTTCGCCGACGTGCAGATCGAGCAGAACGGCTCGACGCTGGTCGTCACCGTGGTTGAGAACCCGGTGATCAACAAGGTCGCCTTCGAGGGCAACAGCGAGGTCGAAGACGCGACGCTGGAAGCCGAAGTGCAGCTGAAGCCGCGCTCGGTGTTCACGCGTGCCCGCGTCCAGGCCGACGTGCAGCGCATCCTCGCCGTCTATCAGGCGCAGGGCCTCTACGGCGCCACTGTCGAACCCAAGATCATCGAGCTCGAGCAGAACCGTGTCGATCTCGTTTTCGAGGTCAGCGAGGGGCCGAGTACGAAGGTGCAGAGCATCTCCTTCATCGGTAACAAGGCTTTTTCCGATGGCAGCCTCTCGGACGTCATCACGACGACCGAGCACAATTGGTTCTCGTTCCTGAAGTCGACCGACATCTATGACCAGGACCGGCTCAACCTCGACAAGGAGCTGATCCGGCAGTTCTACCTCAAGAGCGGCTATGCCGACGCGCAGGTCGTGTCGGCCGTCGCCGACCTCGACCCGTCAGGCGAAGGCTTCTATCTGACCTTCACGATCGAGGAAGGCGAGCCCTACACCTTCGGCGCCATCACGATCGAATCCAACATCGCCGAGATCGAGGCAGGTTCACTCACCGGCGAGGTGCTGACGAGCCAGGGTGATACCTACAACGCGACCGAGATCGAGAAGTCGATCGAGCGCATGACGCTGCGTGTCGCCGGGGACGGTAATGCCTTCGCGCAGGTCAGGCCCCGCATCGATCGCGATCCCGTAAGCCGCACTATCGGCATCGCCTATGTCGTCGAGGAAGGCCAGCGCATCTACATCGAGCGCATCAATGTCATCGGCAACAATCGCACGCGCGACTGGGTGATCCGGCGCGAGTTTCGTCTGGCCGAAGGCGATGCGTTCAACCGTCTGCTGGTCGACCGGGCCAAAAAGCGCCTACAGGGGCTTGGCTTCTTCAAGGCCGTGGATGTCACCGCCGAGCAAGGAAGCGAGCCCGATCGCGTCATCCTCAACGTCATGATCACCGAGGACTCGACGGGCGAGATTTCGCTCGGCGGCGGCTACTCGACGTCGGAAGGCGTCATCGCCGACATCACCTTCAAAGAGCGCAACCTGATGGGCCGCGGCCAGTTCCTGCAGGTGAAGCTCGGCGGCAGCCTCGAGGGCCGCAAGCAGATCGACATCAACTTCACCGAGCCGCGTTTCCTCGACCAGAATCTCTCGGCGGGTATCGATCTCTTCCACAAGGAGATCGACCTGCAGGACGAGGCCGGCTACTCGAACATGCGTACGGGCAGCTCGTTGCGGCTCGGTGTGCCATTGAGCGATGAGGCCTTCATCACCGGCCGATATACCTTCTCGCGCGAGGAAGTGTTCGACGTGAAGGACGACGCCTCGCTGTTCGTGAAGGAGTCCGAAGGCACCGATTTCATCTCGGCCGTCGGCTACACGCTCGCCTACGACACCCGCAACATCAAAGCGAACCCGACAAGCGGCATTTATCTCGAGCTGGCGCAGGATCTGGCCGGTCTCGGCGGCGACGTGAACTTTCTGCGCACCGTCGCGGAAGCGCGCGGCTACTATCCGATCACCGAGGACATCACCTTTGTCGGCCGCGTGGTCGGTGGCCATATCGAGGGTTGGGGCGGCCAGGACGTGCGCCTCTCCGACCTGTTCTATCGCGGTGGCGAGACGGTCCGCGGCTTCGACACGGCGGGCTATGGCCCGCGCGACGGCAAGACCGGCGACGCCTTGGGCGGCAAGGTCTTCTATGCGGCGACCGCGGAAGTGCGCTTCCCGATCCCGCTGGTGCCGGATGATCTGGGTCTCAGCGGCGCTGTCTTCGCGGATGCGGGCTCTCTCTACGATGCGAGCGATCGGGCCAAGGAGCTCGACACCTTGGGCGATGTCGATCTGCTGGACGAGGATACCGTGCGCTCTTCCGTCGGCGTCAGCCTGATCTGGAACTCGCCGCTCGGACCGCTGCGCGCCGACTACGCCTACGTCCTCACCAAAGAGGCCTTCGACGAAGAGCAGGCCTTCCGCTTCGGCGCCAGCACGCGGTTCTGATCCGATACCGTCCTCTCCGACAGTTGGCCGCCGATGCGAGCTTTTCGCATGGCACGCTGCGGCGGCAGGTCATTTCTCCTCGCCCTGTCACTCCTCTATGATCGTCGTGGATAGGACAGGACAAGGCAGGACGGCCGATGCAGCATCCAGGATTCTTCGAGCGCTTGGGACCCTTTCGCCTGGATGAGATCGCGAAGGCCAGCGGTGCTGAGCTTGGCGCCGGCGCCGATCCGGCGATGCAGGTCATTGACGTGCGCCCTCTCGACCTCGCCGCGCGCGCCGACGTCTCCTTCCTCGACAACAAGAAATACATTCCAGCCCTCGAGCAGACGAAGGCGGGGGCCTGCTTCGTCGCGCCCGCGCTCCAGGCCAAGGTTCCGGCCGCCACCGCAGCGCTGCTCTCGCCGAAGCCCTATCACGCCTACGCCAAGGCACTCTGGCTGTTCTATCCAAAGTCCGGCCGGCCCCAGGTCGCCGAGGACAGCGCCGAGGGGTTCCGTGGGGCGGGCATCCATCCGACCGCCCGTCTCGAGGAAGGGGCGATCGTCGAGCCCGGCGCCATCGTCGGCCGGGAGGCGCGGGTTGGGCGGGGCACGGTCGTCGCCGCCGGCGCGGTGATTGGTTACCGCGTCACTATCGGCCGCGACGGCTTTGTCGGACCGGGCGCGAGCGTCACTCACGCCCTCATCGGCGACCGGGTGATCATCCATGCGGGCGTGCGCATCGGCCAGGACGGCTTCGGCTTTGCCATGGGCCCGGGCGGGCATCTGAAGGTGCCGCAGATCGGCCGGGTTATCATCCAGGACGACGTCGAGATCGGCGCCAATTCGACCGTCGACCGCGGCGCCCTTAAGGATACCGTCATCGGGGAGGGCACGAAAATTGATAATCTCGTGCAGATCGGGCACAACGTCGTGGTCGGACGGCACTGCGTGATCGTCGCCCAGGTCGGCATCGCGGGCTCGACAGAGCTCGGAGACTACGTCGTCGTGGGCGGCCAGGTGGGCATCATCGGCCATACGAAGGTCGGCACCGGCGCCCAGATCGCGGCCCAGAGCGGCGTCACAGGCGAGGTTCCCCCCGGAGCCAAGCTCTGCGGCAGCCCGGCCCGTTCGATCGTCGCGTTCGCCCGCGAGATCGCCGTGTTAAAGCGGCTGGCGGCGCGGAAGGGCGAAGAGTAGCGCGTCGTTGCACAGTCGCCCGGCGGGTCTCAACCATCCGGCCGGCCGCGGGAGTGAAGGCCATGAACGATCAGAGCGCGGGCAAGAAGCTCGGTACCGCCGACATCAATCGTCTGATGCAGCTCCTGCCGCACCGCTATCCGTTCCTGCTGGTCGACAAGATCATCGATATGAACGCCGACATCTCCGCCGTCGGCATCAAGAACGTCACCATCAACGAGCCCTTCTTCCAGGGTCATTTCCCGGGTTTCCCGGTGATGCCGGGTGTGCTGTTGGTGGAGGGCATGGCGCAGACGGCGGGTGCCTTGTGCGTCGCCAGCCTCGGCCAGGAGTACAAACCCCAGCTCGTCTATTTCATGGGGATAGACGGCGTGAAATTCCGCAAGCCCGTGGTGCCCGGAGACGTGGTCCACTATCACGTCACGAAGACGCGCAGCCGTGGCCGCGCGTGGCGATTCAAGGCGGAGGCGAAAGTGAACGGAGCCATCGTCGCGGAAGCGGCAGAGATCATGGCCATGATCGTCGACCAGGCCGAATTGCCGGTATGATTCATTCGACAGCCATCGTCGACCCACAAGCCAAGCTCGGCAAGGATGTCTCGATCGGCCCCTATGCGGTGGTCGGACCCGAGGTCGAGCTTGCTGATGGCGTCAAGCTGCATGCCCATGTCGTCGTCGATGGCGTGACCTCGATCGGCGAGAAGACCGAGATCTTCCCCTTCGCCTCGATCGGCCACCGCCCGCAGGACCTCAAATTCAAGGGCGAACGCTCCTCGCTCGTCATCGGCGCGCGCAACGTCATCCGCGAGCATGTGACGATGAACCCCGGCACCGAGGGCGGCGGGCTCAAGACCTTGGTCGGCGACGATTGCCTCGTGATGGTAGGCGCCCATGTGGCGCACGATTGTCAGATCGGCAACCACGTCATCCTCGTCAACAACGCGACGCTCGGCGGCCATTGCAACATCGAGGACTACGCCATCATCGGCGGATTGGCGGCGCTGCATCAGTTCGTCCGGGTCGGCACCTTCGGCTTCGTCGGCGGCATGTCGGGCGTGGAAGCCGATGTCATCCCCTTCGGCATGGTGCTTGGCAACCGCGCGGCGCTCTCTGGCCTCAACATCACGGGCCTCAAGCGCGCCGGTTTCAATCGCGAGCAGATCCACACACTCCGCCAGGCCTATCGCATGCTGTTCTCGAATGAGGGCACGCTCGCCGAGCGACTGGCCGATCTCGAGAGCCAAGAGAATTTCGCCAACGACCAGAACGTCCGGCGTATCCTCGACTTCATCAAGGCGAAGTCGGATCGCTCGCTGTGTGTGCCGCGGTAGCGGCGTGACCCAACTCGTAGGGGCGACCCGCCGCCGCCCGCTCATCGCGACGACCATAGCCGCCGCGTTTGGGGATGGCCGGGCGCCCGCCGGCCGCCCCTACAAGAGGCCCTGCGCCCGCCGGCAATGGCAAGCTCACCATCATACCCCGGCACCATCGGCATCCTCGCAGGCGGCGGCATGCTGCCGGTGCGCGTTGCGCAATCGGTCGCCGCGCGCGGAGGATCGGCCCACATCGTCGGCCTGATGGGCGAGGCGGACAAGGCGATCGAGGCGTTCCCGCACACCTGGGTCAAATGGGGCGAGGTCGGCGGCATCCTGCGGGCGCTCGACGGTGCCGGTGCCAAATCTCTCGTCATCATCGGCTCGGTGAACCGTCCCGATCTTGCCGATGTCCGGCTCGACTTCGGCGCCATCAGAAACCTGCCTCTATTGCTCAGTCTCAAGGTCGGCGGCGACGACAGCATTCTGTCGACCATCGTCCGCTTCTTCGAAAACAAGGGCCTGACGGTTCTGGGCGCTCACGAGGTCGCGCCCGATCTCGTGGCACCCGTCGGGCCGCTCGGACGCCGCGCGCCCACCAAGGACGACGCCCGGGACATCGCCCACGGCACCGAGGTCGTGCGCACGCTCGGCCGGCTCGATGTCGGGCAGGGGGCGGTGATCGCGCGCGGCTATGTGCTCGCCGTCGAAGCCGCCGAAGGCACCGACGAGATGCTCGAGCGCGCAGGGCGCCTGCGCCAATGGGGCGAGGGCAAGCGCCGCGGCGTGCTCGTCAAGATGAGCAAGCCCGGACAGGAGCTGCGCGTCGATCTTCCGACGATTGGTCCGAAGACCGTGGAGCTCGCCGCGAAAGCCGGCCTCTCCGGCATCGCCATCGAGGCGGGGCGCGTACTCATCGCCGAGCGCGACGAGGCGGTGGCGGCGGCCGAGCGTGCCGGGCTGTTCATCGCGGGCATACCGGCCCTGGGCGATGGCGCATGACGGGCGCGCCTGATTCTAATTCCGACGAGTTCTTGCGCGTCTTTATCGTCGCGGGCGAGCACTCGGGCGACCGGCTGGGGGCCAAGCTCACCGCCGCACTGCGGCTCGTCACCGATGGCCGCGTCGTCTTCTCGGGCGTCGGCGGTGACGAGATGGAAGCGCAGGGTTTTCACACCCTGTTCGACCTTTCAGACATCGCTGTCATGGGCCCGGTCGCGATTGCGAAGCGGCTGCCGCGGCTCGTCCGGCGCGTCTACCAGACGGTCGATGCGGCTCTTCGCTTCCGGCCGGACGCCGTCGTCATCATCGACGCGCCGGAATTCACGCATCCGATCGCCAGGCGCATCCGCAAGCGCCGGCCGGAGATCCCTATCATCGACTACGTCTCGCCCTCGGTGTGGGCCTGGCGGCCGGGGCGCGCGAAGAAGATGCGGGCCTATACCGATCATGTGCTGGCGCTGCTTCCCTTCGAGCCCGAGGTCCACCAGCGCCTCGGCGGTCCGCCATGCACCTATATCGGCCATCCGCTCGTCGAGCGCCGCCAATGGATCGAGAGCCGCGATGGGGCGGCGCTCAAGGCGCGGCTCGGGTTGCCGCCGGAACGGCCGGTGCTCGTGGTGTTGCCGGGGAGCCGGCCGAGCGAGGTCGGACGGCTCATGCAACCTTTCCGCGCGACCGTCGCCGCTCTCGCGGAGCGGATCGGTCCGGTGTCGGTGCTGCTGCCGGCGGTGGACTCCGTGAAGCCCATCATCCTCGAGACGGCGAAGTCATGGCCGGTCGCCCCCGTGCTCGTTTCGGGCGAGGAGGACAAGTTCGCGGCCTTTCGCGCCGCCGATGCGGCGCTGGCGGCGTCGGGCACGGTGACGCTCGAGCTCGCCGTCGCCGGCACGCCGATGATCGTCGCCTACCGTGTGGACCCGATAGCGCTGCTGCTGCGTCCCTTCGTCAAGGTGCCCTCGATCGTGCTCGCCAATCTCGTGCTCGGCCGCAATGTGTTTCCGGAGTTCGTCCAGGAGCGTGCGACGCCCGAGTTGATGTCGGCGGCACTCGCCGAGTTGCTATCCAACACGCCCGCGCGCCACCTCCAACGCGAAGCCCTCGCCGGCATCGCCGAGCTTATGGCCCCACCCGCGTCCAGCCCGAGCGCGGCGGCGGCGGAGATTGTGGTTAGCCTTGCGAGCGGCCAGCGCAAAACTACAGCGCAGTAGGGCCGATACACGCGTCGCGCGCTCTCAACAGATGCGGAGATGGCGGGTGCGCGAAATCCCTCCACCACGTCATTCCCGCGAAGGCGGGAACCCAGCCAAGCATTGGCCGCGAGCAATAGTTCCGCTTGGCACTCTTGGACATCTCCAATCGGGTCGAGACGCGCAGTGTTCCGCCCTCTCCCATCGTGCCGAAGGCGCGCCTCCGGCACGATGGGAGAGGGTGCCGGTAGGCGGGAGAGGGGGTAAGGGCTCACAAAAGGAAAAAGGTCTGCCCACCTTGCCGTGAGGTTCGACATTTTTCCATTGGTGACATTGTACCCCCTCATCCGGTCCTTCATGCCGAAGGCATGCCTTCGGCATGACGGACCACCTTCTCCCCTTGGGAGAAGGCAATCAACGTCGCCAGCCGCGCGGGTGAGTAGCTGGCACACCGGGATCACGAAGCTGGCCTGCCGTGCCTGCCCTACCTATTCTGCTTGCGGTACCCCATGCTGACGCTGGCGGACGCCATCTGGGCGAGCCAAGCCGTATCACGCGATTCTTCGCCAAAGCGCGAGGGATCGAGCGCGCTCACATCGAAATCGTGCTCTCGGCCCATCACGTCGCGCGCGATCGCTTCGCCCGTCATCGCCGACCAGGTGACGCCGGCCGAGTTCAGCGCGGTCGCGACGAACAAACCCTCGATCTCCGGGATCGGACCGACGAGCGGCAGGCCGTCGGGGGTGAAGGTCTCGGGGCCGTTGATGAAGCGGCGCACGGGCGCTTTTTCCAACGCAGGAAACAGCCGCATCGCGCCCTCGTAGTTGGGCGCGATCTGATCGGCGTCGGGCTCGAACAGCGTGAAGGAGAAGGGGTCGGGGATGCTCGCCGGATCGCGCGTCTTGGCGTTCTCGTCGAAGAAGCCGACGAGGAAACCGCCGACCTCCTCGCGGCCGTAGACGAGATAGTCGGGCGCAACGAAGGAGGGCGTTTCGCGCGGCAGGCGCGGCGTCAAATCGGTGATCAGGTACATGTGCTCGCAGGGCCATTGCGCGAGCGAGATGCCGAGCGGCAAGAGGAGGGCGCGCGACCACAGACCCGCGGCGACGACGATAACGTCGGCGTCGATGCGCTCGCCGTTGGCGACGACGCCTGCGATGCGGCCGCCTTTCTCGATGACCGCCTCGACCTTCACACCTTCGCGAATCTCCGCTCCGGCCAGCCGCGCGGCCTTCGCATAGGCCGCCGTCAGGCCGGCAGGATCGAGCCTTCCGCTCACGGGATTGAGCCAGATGCCCTTGACGGCGGCAGGATCGAGCAGCGGATTGAGCCGGCGCGCCTCCGCGCCCTCGATCCAGCGCCCCTTGATGCCGCGCTCGGCTGCCACGGCAGCGAAGCCCTCGAAGGTTTCGAGCATATGGGCGCTGACGGCGAGGAACTGGCGGCCGGTCGTGAGCCAGCCCGTGCACTGGCCGGTGAGCTTCTCAAGACGTTCCACCGTCTTGAGCACCTTGAGGATGGGCCGATCATGGAAGTGCGACGGCTTCCAGGTGATGTTGCCGGCGGAATGCCACGTCGTGCCGGAGCCGAGCTTGTCCCGTTCGAGCAGCGTGACATCACCCGCGCCGGCTTCCGCCAGATGAAAGGCGACGCTCGCGCCAATCACGCCGCCGCCGATGATGAGAATGCGTCGAGCCATGTTCACCTCGCCAAATGCAAGCACGGTGCGACATGCTTGGTGGGACATGCATTGTCGCAGTTTGTGCTGAGATGTGAGCGGCCACAGCCAGTGTCATCTGCGGTTGCCCGGCCTTCTCCCTTGGGGAGAAGGTGGCGCGGTCCATGCGGAGCATGGCTCCGCCATGACTGCGCCGGAAGAGGGGTTGAGCGAACCACTGACATCTCCTCGCGCGTTGGTGATGCTCGTCGGGGGTCAACCCCTCTCCCGCCTGTCGGCACCCTCTCCCGAAGGGAGAGGGCCGATAACCGGAATGTATTCGCAAAATTGGCGGCAAAAGAAATGGTATGAGGCGATGCGTGTTCCCGCAAGTCCAGGCGCGCATCGCCGCTGACCCGCGAATGGGGATCGCAAAAACGCTGCGGGACCCTCGTGGGGTCCCGCAGGTGTTTCAACCGATGGAGCAGTGGGGCTTAGATCCTTGCTTATCGCATTTTCATCGACGAACCGGGAAGCCACTTCGTCGGAAAATGCTCTAGGCCGCCACCGTCGTATCTTCTGGGTTGCGGAGGACGTAGCCGCGGCCCCACACCGTCTCGATGTAGTGCTGGCCACCGGTCGCCGCCGCGAGCTTTTTGCGCAGCTTGCAGATGAAGACGTCGATGATCTTGAGTTCCGGCTCATCCATGCCGCCATAGAGATGGTTGAGGAACATCTCCTTGGTGAGCGTCGTTCCCTTGCGAAGGGAAAGTAGCTCCAGCATCTGGTACTCTTTGCCGGTCAAGTGAACGCGCTGGCCGGTGACCTCGACCGTCTTGGTGTCGAGGTTGACCACCAGATCGCCCGTCTGGATGACCGATTGAGCGTGACCCTTCGAACGGCGGACGATCGCGTGGATTCGGGCCACCAGCTCGTCTTTGTGGAAGGGCTTCGTCATGTAGTCGTCGGCGCCGACACCCAGGCCACGGACCTTGTCGTCGATGCCGGCCAGACCCGATAGGATGAGGATCGGCGTCTGCACCTTGGAGACCCTTAAGGTCTTCAGGACGTCGTAGCCGCTCACATCCGGCAAGTTGAGATCGAGAAGAATAATGTCGTAGTCATAGAGCTTGCCGAGATCGACCCCTTCCTCGCCAAGATCCGTCGTATAGACGTTGAAGCCTTCGGACTGCAGCATCAACTCGATGCTCTGCGCCGTCGCGCTGTCGTCCTCAATGAGCAATACCCTCATCTCAGTTCCCTTGTCTTCGACCGTTCGATCGCTCTGCTGCCCAGGCGGTCACGCAACGAACTGTTCAGCTTGGTTAATCCCTTGATCAACCTAACTGCCAGAAGTTAACAAAACCTAATTTCCATGAAGAATTTCAACGCTCTTCATCATGGCACCACTTCCGCCAGGATGAGGTCTGGCCGGTAGTGGCGGACTTGAGGGCTACACAACCACACAACAGCTAGGCGACAGGCTGCCGGACAGCCACCACCTATCGCGGCGCAGGGAGGTGCGCCGGCGTTACGCCGAACGGCGAATATGGGATGGCTCGTCTCTGATGCTTGCCGTTCTGTTCCGATCACCGGCCGATGGCCGTCCAGCGCTCGTCTCGGAACCGCGAATCACCTGTTGATAAGTAGGTAACAGAATTCGACTCCGTGCCCAATGGTCTCTTCGCAACAGTTGGGCGAGGCGCCGGGCTTCGCATCTTAGTTATCGGGAAAGGGAGCAAAAGAACCGTTAGTTTACCGTGACTTAAAAGGTTCGTGGCAGTATCGCAACGGTCGCGAGTCCTCGTGTTGACAACCACTCCTGGTTTCCAGGCGTCGATTCGCAAAAGAACCAGCGTCCATGTCGTCGCAGCATTGGCATAGGCCTTGCTAGCGGCAAGGCAGACGTTCGAATGAATTTGGGGTGTCGAACATGAAGCCGCGCGAGAGCCAACTGAGAGCCCGTCAATTCGAGGTCGAGGAGAAGCGCCAGCAGGCCGCCGATCTCGAGAGCATGATCAACGATTTCCGCCGCATGGCCGCCGATCTCGATCTTCAGATCGAGTCCGAGCACCAGAAGAGCGGTATCCGCGACGTCAATCACTTCGCCTATCCGCCGTTCGCCAAGGCCGCCCGCCAGCGTCGTGACAACCTCGTGACGTCGGTCGAGGACCTCATGGGCAAGCTCGAGGCGACGAAGCGGGATCTGGCCCATATCGAGGAAGAGCTCAAGCGCAGCGAGACCGCGGGTGAGCGCAGCGAGGAGCGCCAGCGCTTCTCCCGCCGCCCTTCGAGCCGCTCGCGCCGCGTGCTGCCGGGCTCAGGGTCCCAGCGCAGCGCCTGAGCAAATTCGGCACTCGTGTGGCGTCGCGCCATCGTTGACCAGTCGCGCTGCACGATCGGAGTCAACTATGGCGCGATGAACGCCACACCAAGCTCATGATATTGCTAGTCGCCCTCATGTCGCGCCAAAATCGGACGGACGCCCGGCGAGCATGCGATTTTGGCGCGACGGGCCACTAGCTGCCCAATTGTGGGAAACCGGCTTGCACCGCCGGTTTCCTGCCTCTAAAGGCCTAATCCAGGCATCTCACTTGGGTGGGCGGCATGAGGCTCGGGCAGAGCATTCAGGGCATTGCGGCGATCGGCCTGTTATCGGGCCTGGCTGCCTGCGCGTCCGGTTCGTCCGAGGCCCAGTTCTCCGATCTGTCGGAAGTGTCCTCGATCCTGGCGCCGGAAAGCCCCGAGGTGCCGGGCAAGCCGGTCGAGGCCTACACGCGCATCGCCCGGGGTCTCAAGAGCTGTTGGCTCGCCCCGACCGCGCCTCTCGGATTGGCGAAGGCCTACCTCTACGCTGCCGAAGCTTTCCCGGCCGACAAGGGCGGCAAAGCCTTCATCGTCATTTATGAGCGGACGCCGGAAGGCGAGCGCGGCCTCAAATCCTTCGCGGTCGCCCTCGAGCCGGATGGCGAGCACACGAAGCTCGGGGTGGAGAATTACCGGGTGCAGGAGCCGTTCGGCGGCCAGATGCTGGCCGACGTCCGGCGCTGGGCGGGAGGGGAAGCCGGCTGCACACCGATGGGCCCGGATTTCTTGCCCGTCGAACCGGAAGCGGAGCCCGAGGCCCAACCTGCCAAGAAGAAGGCGAAAGGGACGACCGCCTGAGTCTTGGCTTTGTGCACGTTCTTGCGGCGAACCGGAAACCACTTCGCCTGAACGTGCGCTCAGCCTCCGCGGTAGTCCTGAATGCGGGTCGCGCGCAGGCCCGGAAGGCCATGCCGGTCGATGGAGCGCTGCCAGGAGAGGAACTCGTCCACCGTCAGACGGTAACGCTCGCAGGCCTCCTCGATCGAGAGCAGCCCACCGCGCACGGCGGCGACCACCTCGGCCTTGCGGCGGATGACCCAGCGCTTGGTTTCCGGCGGGGGAAGATCGGCAATCGTCAGCGGGCTCCCATCGGGACCGATGACATAGCGGACGCGTGCCCTGAATTGTTGCTCGGCCATGTTACTCTTACTCTCTGACCTGTTCGGTTCTTAAGCTAACCGAACGCGCTTAAGATCTTGCTAAACTTAAGGGTAAGAAGTCTGCAAAGCCCGTGCCAGGGATTTGAATTAAGTTTTAGGGGGCTTGGAAACGTTGCGGAAAGCCCGGAAAACGAAGACTTTCTTCGCGGGCTCGTTCCCCCTATAGTCCGCCCCGCTCCGGGCAAACACGTGTCGTTGCGGAGCAAAAACCTTAACGAGATAACCAGAACGGCAACGATGCAGACCCGTTTCGACATGCACTTGGCAGGCCAGCCCGCGAGCACGCGGGTGGTGGTGGCCATGTCGGGCGGCGTCGATTCCTCGGTGGTAGCCGGGCTCTTGAAGCACGCCGGCTACGATGTCGCCGGCGTCACGCTCCAGCTCTACGACCATGGGGCTGCGACCCATCGCAAGGGCGCCTGCTGCGCCGGCCAGGACATCCACGATGCCCGGCGGGTCGCCGACCGTCTCGGCATCCCTCACTATGTGCTCGACTACGAGCGCCGCTTCCGCGCCGAGGTCATCGACCGCTTCGCGGATAGCTATGCGCAGGGCGAAACTCCCGTTCCGTGTGCGACCTGCAACCAGACGGTCAAGTTCCGCGATCTCCTCGAGGTGGCGCGGGATCTGGGCGGGGCGGCGCTGGCGACCGGCCATTATGTCCGCAGCCAGCCGGGGCCGGACGGCTTCGAACTGCATCAGGCCGTGGACGCCGAGCGCGACCAGTCCTACTTCCTCTACGGCACGACGGCCGGGCAGCTGGCTTACTTGCGCTTTCCGCTGGGTGGCTTGCCCAAGAGCGAGGTCCGCCAGCTCGCCGCCGAGCTCGATCTCCCCGTCGCCGAGAAGGCGGACAGCCAGGACATCTGCTTCGTGCCGAACGGCCGCTATGCCGATCTCGTGGCAAGGCTCCGTCCCGAGGCCGCCGAGCCCGGCGACATCGTCGATCTCGATGGCCGGGTGCTCGGCCAGCACAAGGGCATCGTGAACTTTACCATCGGCCAGCGCCGGGGTCTCGGGCTGGCGGCGGCCGAGCCCTTGTTCGTGGTTGCGCTCGATCGCGACCGGCGACGGGTGATCGTTGGACCTCGCGCGGCGCTCAAGGTGCACCGGATCGGGCTCCGGGACGTGAACTGGATCGGGCCGGGCGCGCTCGGCGATTGGCCGGATGAGGGGCTCGACATCGCCGTCCGCATCCGCTCGACGGGCCGGCCGGCGGCTGCTCGACTATTGGGCGCCAAAGGCGGCATCGAGGTCGAGATCGCCGCGGGTGAGGAGGGCGTGTCGCCCGGTCAGGCCTGTGTGTTCTACGGCGACGCCGGCGGCCAGGCCCGGGTGCTGGGCGGCGGCATCATTGCGCGCACTCATGCCGCCAACCGGGCCGGCCCGCTCCTTGACACCCCAGCGGCTCGCTCCTTATATCCCGCAAACCCTGGCGGGGTAGCTCAGCTGGTTAGAGCACGGGAATCATAATCCTGGGGTCGGGGGTTCAAGTCCCTCCTCCGCTACCACTTAAAAACTCTGCAATTGCAACGACTTGAGAGTTTTCGGTTACCCGGATTTACCCGAACTGCTGCCCGATTTGTTGCCCCGCACCCCGCGTGTCGCCGTTGGCTGAGGCGCTGTTGGGCAATCGGCGTAGCCCCTTCGATCCGGAGTAACTCAGTCCCGCTCGACTGACACACCTTCAAGGACATGCCGACAAGGGCGTGTCGGCCCGCTACGGCGATGACGTTGGAATGCATGGTCAAGGATTGAAGCTGATGCACCAAGAGTTGTTGAAGGTGAAGTATGAGGGACTGGACCTCTCGCACCTTTCAATGCTCTGACTGAACCGCCCCGGATTCTCCGGAGGCTCGTTGGTTTGAGTCAGGCGGCGAGTTTCTCGGGCTCCTCCAGGCCCGCATAGTAGGCGGTTTCCGCTTCGGCCGGCGGCCTGTTGCCGATGGGCTCCAGAAGCCGGCGATTGTTGTACCAGTCGACCCATTCGAGCGTCGCATACTCGACGTCTTGCAGCGAGCGCCAGGGCCCCCGCCGCCAGATGACCACGGCTTTGTAGAGCCCGTTGATCGTCTCGGCGAGTGCGTTGTCGTAGCTATCGCCGATGCTGCCGACGGAGGGCACCAGACCAGCCTCGGCCAATCGCTCGGTGTATTTGATCGAGACGTATTGCACGCCGCGATCGGAGTGGTGGACGAGGCCTCCGCCGGCGGGACGGCGATCATGCAAGGCCTGCTCCAGCGCGTCGTGCTGAAAGCGCGCCTCCGGCACGTCGAGCACGAAGCCCGCATGCGCCGATTTGCTGGCACGCCAGCCGACAATGCGGCGCGCGAAGGTGTCGATGACGAAGGCGACATAGACGAAGCCGGTCCAAGTCGCCACGTAAGTGAAGTCCGACACCCACAACACGTTCGGCCTCTCGGCGTGGAACTGCCGGTTGACGTGATCGAGCGGGCAGACAGCGCCCTTGTCCGGCACCGTCGTCCTTACGGGCTTGCCGCGGATGACGCCGGAAAGGCCCATTTTGCGCATCAATCTGGCCACCGTGCAGCGAGCCACATCGAAGCCCTCTCGCAGCAATTGCCGCCAGACCTTGCGGATGCCGTAGACCTGGAAGTTCTCTGTCCACACGCGGCGGATTTCCTTCATCAGCACGTCATCCCGCTTGACGCGCGGCGGCGCCGTCTCCGGATGTGCCCTTCGACGGACGTGCTCGTGGTAGGTCGACGGGGCGATCGGCAGAACCTCGCAGATCGGCCATCGTGCGCCAGCACGTCTTCGA